>CAZJRX010000214.1:0-2611 GCA_964548145.1 uncultured Pseudomonadales bacterium
GGGCGAGAGATACGATCCCGATGGCGAAGACGGCCCCCTGCAGCTCAACAAGCTTCATATCACCAACGTGCATTGCAATGACGATGGCATGTATTTGAGTGGCCTGCGCACGGGCGGCCTGGTTCACTTCAACGGAACGACGCTTGCCATGAGTGCCGAATTGCCCGCCGGTACGCACAACGCCCAACCCTTCAGGAACGGCGTCCTGTTCAACGACAGCGAAGCCGACCGATTGCGCTACGCCGGTCGGGGCGACGGCGCGGAAGACCGGGCTATGGCGGTGCCCAGGTACCCGCTCAAGGATCTTCAGAACCCGGAGTTCGACGACGGCCACATCGCCCGCCAGGGCTTCGCGCGCGGACTTGCGGTCGTATCCGACTCGGTGGTGGCCGGCGGTTCGTCGCCTTCGACGGTGGTCGTCTACGACCTGGCCGGCAGCCGCCGGCTAGTCTCGGTGAACCTGTCGATGGACGTCAGGAACGCGATCCACGGCCTCGAGGTGTGGCCTTACGACTGACGCCTACTCCGCAGCCAACGGATGCGGCATCACCGGCGGTTTGCGGATATTGCCCGGCGGGCGGCGCACCGTGACATCCTCGAACAGAAGGGCGGGCGTGACTACCGTGATCGGCCAGATTCCACCTGCCATGACGGGCAGCCCGGCCGCCACGGGCGAGAAACCCGTTTCGTGACGCGTTGTCGTCGCCGATACCGCCACGATATCCCGGAAGGCCGACTCGGCGAACGCCGACAGGCTAGCCGTTCGGACCTGTTCCTCCGTGCCGTCGGCGTAGACCTTGTAGACGCCGATCAGGGGTTCGACGTTCGCCGCGTCCGGTCCGAAGAAGCCGCCGCCGGGATCCAGTTTCGCCAATCGCGTACCAATGCGGCGAACTACCATGGCATGGTCCAGCCCGCGATCCTCCGCCAGAAGGAACATCTCCTCCCGCAGTTCGTCGGCATCCATGCCCCGGCTCGGCTCGACGAGGATGTTGCTCGGCATCGGTGTGTCACGCCAGCGGCTACCGCTGCTGTTCGGCAACTCGGCCAGCGGCACCCGAGTGGAGAGCAGCGTCCTCAGCATCCCCCGCTCGATGAGCACCGTCCGCCGCGTCGGTACGCCATCGTCGTCGACGGGTTGTCGGCCAAAGAGCGGAACCCCTTCGAGAGCTTCGAGGGTAGGATCGTTGACCACCGACAGGAACCGGGGCAGAACCCGGCCGCCGATCTTGTCGAGGAACGGATTGCGGAACTGCGCGAAGGCCTGCTCCATCTGCGGGTTGTCGGGGGTCGGCAGACGCAGGGCGATCAAGCGCGGACCGAGTACCTGGGTGATCAACTCCGCGGCGGCCTGGCCTTCGAACAGCACCGGCCCGGAATACCGCTCGGCGGGCGGCGACTCGCTACGCTGTCGAAGCCGCTCCGTCATGGCCCGGACATCCGCCGACAGCGTCGCGATGTCCGGCACGTCCTTCCAATGCCTGGCCCAGACCGAGACCGCATCCGCGAGCGGTGCGCCGTCGGCAGCCTGGGAGGCGGCAAGGGCGTAGAGGCCGATGAAAGGGGTCTCGCGGACGAAAACCGAGCCTTCGCTGTTCACGAACCAGGTGCGGTCGAAGGCGGTGATCACACGTACTTCCGAACGCGACAAATGCGGCATCCCCCGCATCGCAGCCGACACGTCGACCGCCAAACCGGGCGCAGGCGACGTGTCCAGGTGTGTGTCGGTCCAACCGTCGAACCGATAGGTCTCCTCCCGGCTGAAGTCCGCGACCTGCTCCACCTGGGTCTGGTTCTGCAGGGCAGCGCGTTTGCCCGCCAGCTGATCCAGGGCGCGCTTGTAGGCGGTATCGGTCGCCAGCCAGATCTGACGGCGCAGGGCATCGTAGTCGTCGTCGACCGACAACGCCGCCACGACGGGCACCATGGCACCGAAATTGCGCATGGATATGAAGTTGGTGTTGTCGAAGTCGTAGTCGCCAACGCGCAACTCAACCACCAACTGGCGGTTGAACCCGTCGCTCACGTTGACGAGTCCGCCGAGACTGGCGGTTGCACTGCCCGTGGCGTTCTCGAATACGCGGTAGGCGAGGAAGTACGGCTTTTCCGAATCCGGTAGCTCCAACTCCGCCATGGATCGTGCCATCTCGTCGCTGAGCGCACGCATCAGAACGCTGTCGCCCGCCACTTCCTCGGCGATCGGCGACGCGGCAAGGCAAAGCGCCAGGGCGACGGTCACGCCGCGCCGGGCGTTCATCGGCCTATCCCGGCGAGGTCCGACGGGCGCCCGAAAGCGCTTGCCCCATCCCCGGGTGGGCGGAGGATGGGCAATCGCGTCTGGGCCTTGTCCTTCTTCTGGACTTCGATCTGGGAGACCAGAATCGACGGCGACACCGCCGAAACCGGCACCGGTCCGGACTCCGCACCGCAGGTACCGTTGAAGACCTCGACGTCGTCCCCGGCACCTACGATGCGACTGAAGGCCGTGAGCGGCGTCCCGATCAGATCGACGCCGCGAACCAGCTCCTCGGAGCCATCGAGGTTGATCCGGTAGACGACGGTGGGCGTGACGTTGAAGGCGTTCGGCAACGACCGGCCGGTGATGGTGAAA
>CAZJRX010000214.1:2621-6523 GCA_964548145.1 uncultured Pseudomonadales bacterium
GGCTTGCCTTCCTCCCGTACCATCTCCAGCAACTCGGCTTTCAACTCGTTGCGGGTCATGGTCTCGGACACCTCAACGATGAGGTTCGACTGTCTCGCAACGGGCGCGAAACCCGTGTTCTTGCGCCCGTGGCCGTTCGACTTGGGGAATCCGTCGATGGGAATTCTCCCCATTAGGAAGTTGGTGAGTATCCCGTCGACGATCACCGGCACGCGCCGGGCTTTGACGCCCTGGTTGTCGTAGCGATAGGCGCCCACCAGGTCCTTGCCACCGAGCTGCTTGATCGTTGGGTCGAAGACGACCGAAAAGGTCGCCGGCAGAACCGCCTCGCCCACCATCTTGCGGAACGTCTGACCCTCCGTGGCACCCTTCTGGCGGTGCCCTTCCAAGCGATGGCCGAGGATCTCGTGGAAGAACACGCCGCTTGCCCGGCCGGACAACATGGCGGGGCCCGTATACGGCTCCACCAAGGGCGCCTCGCGCAGGGCTTCCAAGTCGCTGACCATTTTATGGACGGTGGCCAATACCTCCTCGTCGTCCGGCAGTCCCTCGGGCGTCAGCGAGAAGAACTGCTCGGTACGCGGCAGCACCATGCCGTCGTCCGCGCGTGTCGAGGCGGTCACCGAGATTCGGTAGTAGGTGCTCGACGTCCTGATCGCCGAGCCCTCGGTGTTGACGTACCAACGGGTCTCGACGTCCGCCCAGATGCTGGCGCTGGCCTGGAAGACGTGGGGCAGGTCCGCAAACGGCGCGGAGAAGCGCCGCACGCGCTCCTCCCAGGCCGGACGATCGACCTCGATGGCGAGAGCCTCCTCGGCGGCCTGCTCGGCCTTCTCGACGGAAAAATCGTCGGACTGGTCCTCCGCCTCGACACTGACCTGCTCGTCGGACTGGACCATGGTGAACCGCTCCAGGGCCTCCTTGTATTTGCGGTCAGTCTGGTACCAGAGAACGGTCCGCAGCGCCTCCTCGTCGAGGGGAACCTGCACGTTCATCCGCATGCTCGGGAAGCCGCCGCGCTGGGAACGCAGTTCGCGGCTGTTGTCGAATGCCGGGCTGCCGACCCGGAGATCAATGTCGAGACCCCGGCTCTCATTCTCGTTCCATCCCGTCAACGCACCGAAGGCGCTGCTCACCACGACCGACTTGTCCTCGGTGATCTCGTAGCTCAGGTAGTAGGCCGGCGTCGTCTGTTCCTTGAGCGCCGCATGGGAGCGCTCGAGCTCGCTGCGCATGACGTCGAGAACCTCCGCGCCGGTGGCCGAGGCACCCATCACAGTCGCAAGGACGGGTATCAGCAGCCGAGCGGCTCGCCCGGTCGCGGTCTTTGTTACACGCATGTGGATCTCCGTTGTCGAGAACCACACCCTATTGGGCGTTGCCGACCTCGTCAAACCATCCACAGTGCACGGGCTCCAGGGGGTCGGCGGTTCGCAATCGCTTTGCGCGCCAAACGCACCGTTTGCGGCGTGCCGACGCTTGCGGCGTGCCGCGCCGCCGACGTCACAGCCACACCAACCTGCCCCTGACGGATCGCTAAAGCCGCGAAGGTACGCGCTACCTGCCGCCGCCGTCGTAGCGGGGCCGGTCTCCGGCAACGGTCACCCGCCACATGCGCCTGACCTCGCCCTGCGGCCGGTTCAGCACCGGATAGTGCTGGGCTGCTCGGTTGTCCCACATCACCACGTCACCGGGGCGCCACCGATGCACGTAGCAGAACTCAGGCCGGTGCGCGTGGGTCGTGAGGTATTTCAACAAACCCTCGCTCTCTTCCACGGTCATGTCCGCGAAACGCCGGGTGAACTCGCTGTTGACGAACAACGCAGTACGCCCGGTCTGCGGATGCGTACGCAGCACGGGATGCGTCGTCCATTCGTCCGGACGATTGTGCGACGACGCGTCGTGCACCGCTTCCATGCCGGCCAGTAGCTTCTTCATGCCGTCCGACAGGGCATCGAACGCCGCGTATTGGTTCGCGAACGCCGTCTCGCCGCCCCGGCTCGGCAGTTCACGCGCCGACAGTATCGAGATGGCCGGTGGGAACTCCTCGAAGGTGGCGTCGGAGTGCCACCGGCCCCGGCGCACACCGCTTGGCAGATTGATCGGCAGGATCAATTCGTGATCCTTCTTGCCCGGGGCGTGAGGGTACCGGTAGAGGTCTCCGAAGCGCCGGGCAAAGGCAATCTGGTTCTCGGGTGACAGCCGCTGGTCGGGAAAGACCAAGATCACGTACTCGAGGAACGCCTCGCGAATTCGTTCGAATAGGTCGTCGTCGATCTCCGGAAGGTCGACCGCTACCTCCGCGCCGATCAGCCCCGCAAGCGGGGTTACCAGCGGTGGCGGGCTAGCCACCGTCATGTCCCGTCCGCCCGTGCGTCGCAGCGTTCGACGTCGAGCACCTCCGCGCTGCGAGCGAAGACGTGCTCCGGCGTACCCATCGCCCGTTTCAGGGCAACGTCACGGTCCCAGCGGTTGCGAATGGAAGCGACCAACCGCACACCGCCTACCCCGACCTCATCGAGATGGTAGACGGGGGAGACGACGGGAAAGAACTGCAGCGGATAGTCGGTGCCGTAGAGCAGGCGTTTGTCGAGGCCCGGATAGGCCAGTGCCCGTCCGAGGTAGTTTCGTTTGTTTACCTGGGTGAGGCTCGAAATCTCCGAGTAGAGATTCGGGTACCTGTCGAACATCGGCAGAACCCGCTCGAAGTTGTCCTCGCCCTCGCTCTTTCCGGTGGTCGCGATGTGGGCCGCGATGACGGTCACGCCCATCGACAACGGCAGGGATAGGCGTTTCGGATCGCCCAGTTCATCGTTGGCGTCGGCGAACGCCTGTTCCTTGCCGGCATGGCTTAGCAGCGGCAGATCGAGTTCGACGAGCTTTTCATAGAACGGCTCGATCACGGGATCCGCAGGGTCGATATCCATGATGTTCGGAATCCACTTGACGAGCAACGCCCCGTCCGACTTGGCTTGCTCCAACCGGGCGAGGGCGTCGTGTCGGTGGGGGTTGACGCTCGCCCCGAAGCAGAGATTGTCGTAGCGGGCGACCTCTGCCGCCACGAATTCGTTGGGGATGTAGAACTGGGTTGCCGCACGGTCCAACTCGCCGTCGGCCCCGATCACCCCGTCCATGGCGAGGATCACGGCACGGGAGACCCGATCAGATTCGGCAATCTGGGCGGCGATCCTCTCGATCACCAGACCATCGCCTTTGGCCTCAAGTTCCTTTTCCGTGACCCCAAAGGCCCTCAAGTAGAAACGAAAGCGCAGCGTGCCGCGCATCGCGTCGCTGACGAATGCGCCGCTGCCACCGGCGCCGATGCCGGCGGTGTGCACGTGCATGTCTACGTAGCCTTCCCCCACCGACGTCGCTGCCGCCATGGCGAGCACCGGAGCAGCAATGTACGTCGTCCTCACGTTGACTCCCTTGGTAGGTCCGACAGTATTCCATGCGTCGCGAAGAGGAGTCGAGCGGCGTCGCTCGGTCACGTACCTGGCTCCAAGCATGCACTGACCCACTTAAGATACGCGTTCGCCACCGAGGATTGCCGAACATGACGAATAAAGGAACCAACACCCGTGCCGTCCACGGGGGCGAAACGCCCGATCCGGTAACCGGGGCGTCGACACCCAACCTGGTCATGTCGTCCACATTCGCGATGGACGAGCCCGCCGGCTTTTCCATCAGCGCCTTCGGGGACGAGATCCCGTACATCTATAGCCGCTGGGGTAATCCGACGATCCGGGTGCTGGAGGAGAAGCTCGCCGCCCTGGAGGGAACCGAAGATTGTGTCGCATTCGGTTCGGGGATGGCTGCCACGGCCGCCCTGATGCTCGAGACGCTCAACGCCGGCGATCACCTCGTCATCAGCGACGTCAACTACGCCGGCACTGCGGAAC
>CAZJRX010000215.1:0-6472 GCA_964548145.1 uncultured Pseudomonadales bacterium
GACCGTTCCACGATCTGCACGCCACTCGCTCCGAGCATCGCCTCGACATCTTCCCAACGGATGTCCGGCGGCGTGGGCTTGCTGAAAATGTCAGCCAAGGTACTGCGGTGCTTGGCTCGCATAGCCAAAAAGATAACCACTGTAGTGGTACTAGTTCAAGTACCGCAGCGAATGTGACGTGCCCCGGGGAAACCCCGGGGAGACGCCGTCTGGCCCGTCCTTCGGGCGACCAAAAGGGTCGCCCCCGGTCGCCCCTACGCGACTGTCCCCTGCTTGGCCTTGGGCACCGGCAGCGCCTGGGACTGGTAGGGCAGTCCGAACCCCGCAAGTTGCTTGAAGGTCGCCGGATCGTCGCAGTCGTCGGCGAGTTGACGAGGAAAGTGGTTGGGGATGTCGTCCTGGGGAGAGATCGCCGCATGCCGGTAGAAGTTCGAGATGGTGACCCGCAGCCCCGGGGCCGTTCGGGGATAGGCGCCGTGCCATAGTTGACCGTGGAAGGCGATCAACGAGCCGCGCGGGCATTCGACGGGAACGGCCTCCCGGGCAGCCGCCGGCTGCACGGGGTGACTGCCGCGAAGATGGGAACCCGGCACGCAGGCCAACGGGCCGCTCTCGGCGGTGTATTCGGTCAGGCACCAGTTGCAGTTGGCATTGAGGGCGACGCGGCCCCAGGGTTGGGGCACGCCGCCCTGGTCGCAGTGCAACCCCAACGAATCGCCGTAGCCGTCGCCCGCCCACTTGATGAAGCAGTTGTGCGAACTGAAACGTGTCGCGTGGGCGCCGATCATGTGCCGCATCAACGCCACCGCGGCCGGGTTCACGGCCAGGTCGCGGAAAGCCCGGTCGAAGGTGCATAGCTGCATGAGCTGGAACTGGCTCGGTTCGACACCCGACATGCGCTCGATGACGCCCTTGTAGTCGCCGTAGTCCAGTTCGCACTCGGGGCCGTCCTCCACCGTGAACTTACAGCCGACCAGTTCCGCCGACTTGTCGAGCAGCAACTGCGTGAGCGTATCGATCTGCGCCTCGGTGACGCCGGTCACCTCAGGTGGCACCACGGCGTAGCCGTTCAGTTCCAGATCGAGAACGTAGGACTCGAGCCCTAGTTCCTTGATGGCCGCGTTGCGTTCCCGTTGGTGTTGCGCTGCTTTGGCCACGTTCAACCCTTATGAGCACTTGGGAGATTTGGATTGTTACACGGCAAAGGCGTCGTTCGAGGGCCGGCGTACCTGCCGGCGCGATAGCATCGCCCGACAACATCCTACTGCGCGAGAGTTAATCCACAGAGGCGTTCGGCGCCAACGCCGCGTTCAGCACCCGTTGCGCGAAGATCGCGTTCACGCCAATGCCGTTGCTAGACGCGGTCAGCGCGCGCCGGTTGGGATGCAACCGACTGCGCGTCCTCTCGATGAGCGCCCGATAGCGGGGTAGTCCTTCGGCGCGGTGGCCGTGAAGAAGCCAGGCTTCCCGCCAGTCCGCCGAGAAATCGCGCATCAGCGACGCATAGGCGGCGACCAGGCCCGGGTCGTTTCGGGGGTTGGCCGAGAAGTCCGCGATGAGATCCTCGACCAACGCGGTGCACTCGCCCGGCGCCATAACGGGTAGGCTGGCGAAACGTTCCGTGCGTATCTCCACGGCCTTGCCGGGCTCGAACGCCAGGAGTTGCGATCGCGCCGCGGTCGCCGCCGGGTCGTTGTTCTCGACGCTACGTACGAGATTCCAGAACCGCGACGAGCCGGCGGTGTCGATGACGAGGTGAACGCGGTCTTCCCCGCTCGCGTTGACCACACGGTGCCGACGCCAGGAATCGAAGATCCAACAGTCCCCCGCGCGCATGTGCACGCGCTCGGGTCCGCAGTGAAAGATCACGTTCTCGTTGGTGGTGATCGGGATGTGCATCCGTACGCGGCTGAACCAGTGGTAGTTGAAGTCCACGTGCAGGCTTACCTCGGCACCGGCGTCGAGTTTCATCAGCCGGGAACGCGACAGAACCTCGCCGAAGCTCGCCATCACCTGGCGCAGGTATTCGCGCCCGTCGAGATGCGGGGTCGGGCCCTTTTCGCCTTCGAACGAGTCGTTGTCGCCGCCACCGCTGGAGATCAACGCCACGGCGGAATTGCCCGGCAGGTTGCTGGGGTGGGCCATCCACGCCGACCCGGGCAATCCCGCGACCTCCCGCGCCAGTTGCCCGGCGTCGAACCGGAACGGCAGACGAATGAAGGGTTTGCTCAGTCGCAACGTGTCATCTCCGTCGTAAGTCGCCGTTGGTGGCGCATACGTGCCGACCGCCCGTCGCGTTCCTCCCGCGAACGCACCGTCGATGATAGCCCCGACAGCCGGACGGTTGCTTGCGTCGGCTTTTGGCGCCACGCGGGTGTAAAGTCCCACGCGCAAGCGTTCTACGGAGAGCGACGCCATGAACTCCGAGGTCGTCATCACCTGCGCCGTAACCGGCGCCGGCGACACGGTGGGCAAGCATCCCGGCATCCCGGTGACGCCCGCCGAGATCGCCGCTTCCGCCTTGGACGCCGCCAAGGCCGGTGCCGCGATCGTGCATTGCCACGTGCGCGATCCGGCCACCGGCAAGGGCAGCCGCGATGTCGCCCTCTACCGGGAAGTAGTGGCGCGGATTCGCGAAGCCGAGACGGATGTCGTCATCAACCTCACCGCGGGAATGGGCGGCGATCTGGTGATCGGACCGGACGACGCGCCCACGGAGTACGGCGAGGACACGGACCTCGTGGGCGCCGTCGACCGACTGCCGCACGTCGAGGAACTGCTGCCCGAGATCTGCTCGCTGGACTGCGGTTCGTACAATTTCGGCGAGGGGAGCCTCGTCTACGTGTCAACGCCCGACATGCTCCGCCGGGGCGCCATCCGGATTCGCGAACTCGGCGTCAAGCCGGAACTGGAGATCTTCGACACCGGTCACTTGAGTTTCGCCCTGCAGATGCTGGGAGAGGGTCTGCTCGACGATCCGCCCCTGTTCCAGCTCTGCTTCGGCATACCCTGGGCCGCGCCTCCGGATGTCGGCGTGTTCAAAGCTTGTGTCGACATGCTGCCGCCCGGCGCCAACTGGACGGCCTTCGCCATCAGCCGCAACCAGATGCCCTTCGCCGCCCAGTCGGTGCTGCTCGGCGGCCATGTCCGGGTGGGGCTCGAGGACAACCTGTACCTGTCGCGGGGCGTCTTCGCCAGCAATGCGCAGTTGGTGGAGCGGGCCCGGAACATCGTGGAGATGCTCGGCGCCCGGGTCGTGGGCCCGGACGAAGCCCGGGCCAAGTTCGGCCTCCGTCAGCGCTGACCGGTCGACGACGTTTTGACCGAGCGCGTCGAGACCCTGGCCGTCGTCGGCACCGGCGTCATCGGCGCCGGCTGGACGGCGCGAGCCTTGGCGCAGGGCATCAGCGTGACAGCCTGGGACATCGCCCCGGATTGGGAACGACGCCTGCATGCCGCCGTGGACAACGCTTGGCCGGCGCTCGAGCGGCTGGGGCTGCATCCTGAAGCCGGCAACGCCCGCCTGCGTTGTGCCGACTCCCTCGAGGATGCCTGTCGCGAAGCCGAACATGTGCAGGAGAGCGCGCCGGAGCGTCTCGACCTCAAGCGCGGACTGCTCGCTCGGATCGATGCCGCAACCGAACCCGACGTCCTCATCGCCTCAAGCACATCCGGCTTGCTGCCGAGCGACCTACAGGCTGATTGCCGACATCCCGAGCGCATCGTGGTCGGCCATCCGTTCAATCCGGTGTACCTGCTGCCCTTGGTCGAGGTCCTCGGGGGCACGAGTACGAGCCCGGAGAACGTCGACCGCGCCCTGGCTTTCTACACGCGCCTCGGCATGCATCCCTTGCGGGTGCGCAACGAGATCGACGGCTTCCTCTCCGACCGCCTTCAGGAGGCGTTATGGCGGGAGGCGCTGCACCTCGTCAACGACGACATCGCGACCACGGAGGAACTCGATGCCGCGATCACCTACGGGCCGGGTTTGCGTTGGGCGGTCATGGGCACCTGTCTCGCTTTTCACATGGCCGGCGGCGACGGCGGCATGCGCCAATTCATGCGCCAGTTCGGACCGACACTAAAATCGCCCTGGACGCGACTCGAAGCACCCGAGCTCACCGACGAACTGATCGACAAGGTCGCCGCCGGCACGGAACACCAAGCCGCCGGACACTCGGTGAAGGAACTCGAGCGGTTGCGCGACGACTGCCTCGTTTCCATTCTCGAGGCGCTGCGCGGCCACGGCGGCGGTGCCAGCACGACGCTCGCCGGCCGCCAGATACGGGCAAGTTGAGGAGGCGCGGCATGGACTTTTCAAGCTCGCCGACATGATCACGGAAAACGATGCGGCGGACTGGATGACGCTGGCGGCCGCCTGGCGCTTGGATCGCGGTCTGCCGGCGAACCGGGAGATTGCCTCCGCCAAGCTCTACGCTTCCGAGATGCTGGCGCGTGTGACCGACGAGGCGGTGCAGATCCACTCGCCGCGGGGCCGCGCGGCCGCATTGACCCACACCGCATCCATCGCGGGTGCCGATGCCGGCGCCGACGCCTTTCTGCGGCGCCTGGGGTTCGCCCGCGCCGACGGCATTCCCGAGCTCCTGGAAACGCTCAAGCTACTGCATGTCCACGGTCCCTTGGACGGTCCCCGGTTGGGCGCGATGTGCTGTTCCGGCGGCGAGGCGAGCATCCTCGCGGACGCAGCCGAAGATGCTGGGGTTGTACTACCCGAGTTGACGAACCGGCATGCCGTAGACGTGCCGAACCGCAACAGAGCGACCACATCGCGGCCGCCATGGCACGCGGTCGCCCCTACGCGTTCGGGCACAGCCTCGTAGGGGTGGGGCTTGTCCCCGCCCGAACCCGTTGAAAGCACGGCGCTGGTCAACCAGCGCGGGCGACCACAAGGGCGGGTTTGTAACCCAGCACGTCGAAGTCGCGGCGATAGAACGCGGTCGCGTCGGCCAGCAGTTCGTCGTCGTAGTAGCTCGCGTATTCGTCGTGTTCGCTGACGTTGCTTCGCTCTAGGTCAATCTCGGCAATGCCGATCTGCCGACAGGCTTCGCCGAAGCCCTGCTGCAGGGTCTCGTAGCGGCCGACGTAATCCATGCCGAGATTCCCCGACTCGTCGACCAGCATTTCGACCTGGGGCCGGACCAGCACCCGCTGCCGGAACCGGGGGATCGTCAACGCGCGTTTCATGAATGCCGTCTCGCGCCCCCGATAGCCGGGATTGCGCTTGTTGAGCATGGCGCAGACGGACACGAAGCGATCATAGGGATTGCGGACGAAGGCGAACTTGAAATAGTCCCGCCAAAGCGACGGCGGCAGGTCAGCCTGAATCTCCCGCAGCGTGAGATGGCCGTGGTTGAACCGGGCCAGCGCCGGAACCGGCAGTCGTACCTGCTCGCTTAGCGACTGCTGCTGCCAGTCGTCGTCGCCGAGGAGCGGGCCAAGTGCGGTTCGGATGGTGTGCGTGCCGGTTCGCGGCACCGCGAAGAAGATGAACCGGTGCCGGTGCGAGACGATCACCGCTCGGCCAGCCCCATGGTCGCCCGGACCCGGCGATCGAGTTCCCGCTGCCGGACCACGGCCACCGGATCGAGGTCGCTCGTCGCCGGCATGTCCTCGCCAAAGTGCCCGTAGGTGTCCACTCCGCTGACTAGCATCGCGGTGTCGCGGTCATGTTGGGTCTGGCGCATGTGCGTTGCCACGTACTGGGCGTTGAACCCGATGCGTCGGTCATCGCTTCGGTTGGACATCGAGGCGTGTAGCGTCCAGCCGTGATGGAAGGATGCCTCCCCTGGCGAAAGAGCCAGGAAAACAGCTTCGTCTTCGTCCACACCCTCGACGGTTTGGCCCTGGTAGAGCACATTCGAATCGTCCGACATCAACGAGTGGTGGCGGCGTCCCGACGTGTGGCTACCCGGCACCATCCGCATGCCGCCGCTCGATTCGTTCGCCGCCGACAGGGCGATCCACACCGACACCTGGTCCTCGCCGTCGAGACCCCAGTAGGCGAGATCCTGGTGCCAGCTAACGTGAGCCGGCGAGTGGGCCTCCTTGACGATGTAGGTGCCGTTCCAGAGCAGCACGTTGGGGCCGATCAAGGCGTTCACCACCGCCAACACCCGCGGATGCGTGGCGAGTTCCATGGGCGACCGCAATATGGTGTAGACCTTGCCCTGGTAGTGGAGGTCGCCGAACGACCGCTCGGCCCGTTCCATACGCCGTCGGTGCGCCAGCGCTTCCGATTCATCGACGATGCGGATCGGCGAGAGAAACCCGTCCCGCACGAATCGTTCCCGCCATTCGGCGGCGGCGTTGGATTCCAACTGCTTCATGGTGATTTCACCGCGTCGCCAATACGGCGATGATCGCGCCACCGACAATGAACACGCAAGCCGACTCCTCGGCGCTAGCCCGCATTTCTCACCAGTGGCCGCGATGATCGCCGAGGATTTTGGTT
>CAZJRX010000216.1:0-6461 GCA_964548145.1 uncultured Pseudomonadales bacterium
CCCTCCTGGTTGGTGTGGACGATGAGGTCGAGGCCCTGTTCCCGGGCGATCCGGTCACGGAAGGCGATCATCTCACGGAACTTCCACGTCGTATCGACGTGCAGCATGGGGAAGGGCAGCTTGCCGGGGTAGAACGCCTTGCATGCCAGGTGCAGCAGGACCGAGGAGTCCTTGCCGATGGAGTAGAGCAGCACCGGGCGTTCGAACTCCGCCACAACTTCACGGAAGATGTGGATGCTCTCGGCTTCGAGCTGCTTCAGGTGGCTTAGGCGTTGACGGGGCACTGGCAACGGGTGCGGTTGTGAGGGTGCGTATTGTAGTTCTTTGAGAGTGCGTGTCTTAGTCGATGGAGTTATATGCGTTGCTGGTCGTCACGCGACCACGCCCGTTCGCGTCGGCTTGTCAGTCGGTGTCAGCCGCCAGCGCTTCCTGCAGCAATTCGCTGACCCGCCGGGGATTGGCCTTGCCGCCACTGGCCTTCATGGCTTGTCCGACAAGAAAGCCGAGCACCCGGGTCTTGCCTGATCGTATCTGCTCGACTTGCGCGGGGTTCGCTTCGATGACCCGGCGGACGATGGCAGCGATCTCGTCGGTGTCGCTCACCTGCCTCAAACCCTGGGCCTCGATGAGTCCATCGACGTCGCCGCCGTCGTCCCAGAGCGTCTTGAACAGGGACTTCGCGATCTTGCCGGAAATGGCGCCGTCTTCGATGCGCTCGATGAGCTTGCCGAGTTGCGCGGCGGGAACGGGTACTTCGGTCCAGGACGTTTCCTGCCGGCGTACGGCTGCCGCGACGTCGCCCATGACCCAGTTGGCGGCGGCCTTGGGTTGGTTGCATGCCGATGCGGCGGCGTCGAAGTAGGCGGCTGTGTCCGGGTCGGCCGAAAGCCACCGGGCGTCGTAGTCGGAGAGTCCGAGATCCCGGGCGTAGCGTTGGCGCTTGGCCGCCGGCAGTTCCGGGAGCGAGGCGCGGGCCTCGTCGAGCATCGACTTCGTGACCACCACCGGCAGCAGGTCGGGATCGGGAAAGTAGCGGTAGTCGTCGGATAGTTCCTTGCCGCGCATGGGGCGGGTCTCGTCGCGTTCGGCGTCGTAGAGAAGAGTCTGGCGGGCAACGCTGCCACCGGACTCGAGCAAGTCGATCTGGCGTTCGATCTCGAAGACGAGTGCCCGTTCGAGAAAGCGGAAGGAGTTCAGGTTCTTGATCTCCGTGCGTTCGCCCAGTTCCCGCGAGCCGCTGCGGCGCACGGAGACGTTGGCGTCGCAGCGCATGGAGCCCTCGTTGAGGTTGCCGTCGCAGATTCCGAGTGTCCGAACGAGTGTGTGCAGGGTCCGGAAATAGCGAACGGCTTCCCCGGGTGAGGTGAGCTCGGGTTCGCTGACGACTTCGAGCAGGGGCGTCCCGGCACGGTTCAGATCGATGCCGGTCTTGCCCGCGTAGTCCTCGTGCAGGGACTTGCCGGCGTCTTCCTCGAGGTGCGCGCGGGTTAGGCGGATGCACCTGGTGGAGCCTTCCTCGTTCTCGATGTGTAGCTGACCGCCGCTGACGATGGGCTCGTCGAGTTGGCTGATCTGGTAGCCCTTCGGCAGATCGGGATAGAAGTAGCTCTTGCGGTCGAAGCGGCAGCGGTCGGCGATCCGGCCGTCGACGGCGAGTCCAAAGACGATTGCCATGCGCAGAGCTTCGGCGTTCAACACCGGCAACACGCCGGGTAGTGCCAGGTCGACCGCGCAGGCTTGGCTGTTGGGTGGGGCGCCGAACGCCGTCGAGGCGCCGGAGAATATCTTCGAACGCGTCTTTAGTTGGACGTGGACTTCGAGGCCGATGACGCTTTCCCAGGCACTCATGACGGCGGCGTCCGCTGGTGCCAGTCGGTCTCGCGCTGAAAGGCTTCGGCCAGGGCGAGTAGCCGGTCTTCGCCGAAATGGGGGCCGATGAGCTGCATCCCCACCGGCAGGCCGTCGACGAACCCGCACGGGATACTCATCGCCGGCAGGCCCGCGAGGCTTGCGGGGACGGTGAACACGTCCTGCCCGTACATCGCCGTCGGATCCTTGGTGTCGCCGCGGGCGTGCAGGGCGCCCTTCGCGAACGCGGTGGAGGGCGTCGAGGGGGCGAGGATCAAGTCGACCCCGGCGAAGGCGTCGAGAAAGTCTTGGCGAATTAGGCGGCGCAGGCGCTGGGCCTTGCGGTAGTAGGCGTCGTAGTAGCCGATGGACAGTGCGTAGGTGCCGGTGAGAATGCGCCGTTTCACCTCGGCGCCGAATGCCTCGCTGCGGGATCTGGCGTAGAGGTCGTCGAGGTTCGCGGGCATCTCCGCTCGGTAGCCGTACCGCACACCGTCGTAGCGGGAGAGGTTGGTGGATGCCTCAGCGCTCGCGATGACGTAGTAGGCCGCCGTCGCGTAGCCCGAATGCGGTAGCGCTATGTCCATGCGGGTGTGACCGAGTCGTTCCACCGTCGCGGCTGCTTCTTCGAGCACGGCGGCGAGACGCGGGTGGAGGTCGCCCCAGTATTCCCGAGGTGTCCCGATGCGCAACGCCTTGGCGGCGCCTCGGCTGGCGGTGGGCGCGACATCGGCGCTGGTGGAGTCCAACGGATCCCGACCTTCCATGTGACGCAGCAGCAGGCGCAGATCCGCAGCGGAACGCGCCATGGGCCCGCCTTGGTCGAGGCTCGAGGCGAATGCCACCATCCCGTAGCGCGATACCCGTCCGTAGGTCGGCTTCAAGCCGCTGATGCCGCACAGCGCTGCGGGTTGGCGTATCGATCCACCGGTGTCGGTGGCGGTGGCGGCGGCTACGAGGCCTGCGGCGACGGCGGCGGCCGAGCCCCCCGAGGAACCACCGGGTACGCGTGTCGTATCCCAGGGATTCGATACGGGTCCGAAGGGGCTGTTCTCGTTCGACGAACCCATCGCGAACTCGTCCATATTGGTCTTGCCAAGTACAACGGCGCCGGCCGCGCGTAGCTTGGCGACCACCGTGGCGTCGTAGGGCGGCACGAAGTCGGCGAGCATCTTCGATGCACAGGTAGTGCGTAGGCCGGCCGTGCAGAAGATATCCTTGTGGGCGATGGGAACGCCGACGAGCGCCGATTGCCCGTGGCGGGCGATATGGTCGTCGGCATCCTTGGCGGCATCGAGCGCGGCGTCCTCGCAGACGGTCACGAAGCTGTTGAGATCGCTACGGTTGATGCGCTGCAAGTGGTCACGGGCGAGTTCGACCGCCGAGGTCGCCTTGGATGCCAGTGCGGTCCGGATACCGGCGATGGTCGCGAGTCCCTCGGCGGTCATTCGACGACCCTCGGCACCAGATAGAGCCCGTCGCGAACCTCGGGTGCGACGGCCTGCAGACGTTCGCGGTCGATGACTTCGGTCACCTCGTCGGGTCGCAGGGGCTGGACGCCGTCCAGCGGATGGTCGAGGGGTTCGACGGCGTCGGTGTCGACGGACTGCATGGCATCGATGAGGCGGACGATCTTCTCGAGGTTGTGGCGCAGGAGATCCCGTTCGCCGGCATCGACGTGCAGGGCCGCTAGGCGCATCAGTTTGTTGAGGAGTTCGTCGTTCAACGGTCGATTCACCGGAGAGTCGCGGCGCGATGTTACGACAACCGCACGGGTAATGGACCTTGCCGGGGCGGCGACGGCGATCTCTCCACATTGTCTCCGACTTTCCCCGTGCCGCCGCGACGGGCAGCGTGTTAGAGTCGCACACTCGTCGTCTTGCCTCATTCGCCGATGCTTAGGAATATCCGCGGGTTGTTTTCGCGGGATCTGTCCATCGACCTTGGTACAGCGAATACGCTCATCTATGCCAAGGAGAAAGGAATCATCCTCGATGAGCCTTCGGTGGTGGCGATTCGCGAAGACCGCAGGGAGCGCCGGGTACTGGCCGTCGGGTCTGACGCCAAGAGGATGCTCGGACGGACGCCGATCAACATCAAGGCGATCCGCCCGTTGAAGGACGGGGTAATCGCAGACGACACCTATACCAAGGAAATGCTCCGCCGTTTCATCGGCAAGGTGCAGGAGAACGCCATCATTCGACCGAGTCCGCGCGTGATCGTCAGCGTGCCGTGCCGTTCGACACTGCTCGAGCGCAAGGCCATCCGCGATTCGGCGCTGTCGGCGGGGTCGAGGGACGTGCGCCTGATCGAGGAACCCATGGCGGCTGCGATCGGGGCGGGGCTGCCGGTGCACGAGGCGGTCGGCACGATGGTCGTGGACATCGGTGGCGGTACGACCGAGATCGCCGTCGTATCGTTGAGCGGAATCGTCTACTCGGACACTGTCCGGGTCGGCGGCGACCGCTTCGACGAGAACATACTCAACTATGTGCGACGTGCCCAGGGCACCCTGATCGGGGAGGCCATGGCAGAGCACATCAAGTACGAGATCGGAGTGGCCTATCCCCAGCAAGAGGTCCGCGAGATCAGCGTTCGGGGCCGCAACCTGTCTCTGGGGGTGCCGCGCAGTGTCACGCTGAACAGCAATGATATCCTGGAAGCGTTGCAGGAATCGTTGGCGACGATCGTCCAAGAGGTCAAGAACGCCCTGGAACACACTCCCCCGGAACTTGCCGCCGACGTCGCCGAAACCGGGATCGTGTTGACCGGTGGGGGTGCCCTGCTCAAGGATCTGGACGTCTTGCTCGCGGAGGAAACCGGCCTCCCCGTGGTGATCGCCGAGGATCCCCTGACCTGCGTCGCCCGGGGCGCCGGCAAGGCCGTGGAGGACTTCGCGGGATACGTCGACCTGCTCTGGACCGAATAGCTGCGGGTTCCAACAAGACCCCGTGGACGGGACATCCGCTGAGAGGTTCCTTAGAATCGGTCGGCATACGGGAAATGCTGCGCTGGCGTTGCCCGTTGGGGATCGGGGGATCTCCGTGCGGGGGCTGGTGCGCCACGGTCGACTGCGGCGCATCGAAATCGGCCACTATGGACGGCGTGCGGGCGGCTCGGTTGAATGGGTCCCGGCACTGCCGTTGGGGGTGTGATGGATACGTTGTTCGGGGCGCGTCAGACCCAGGTACGACCGCTACTGCTCGGATTGACGCTCGCCTCCTGCGTTCTCCTTGGCATCGAGAAGGCCGACGTTGGCTGGCTCAAGCCGGTACGCTCCTTACTGGCGACCGCCGTGGTCCCCGTACAGTACGTTGCCGAGTCGCCGTACATCGCGGCCGGCATTCTCCAGGACTTCTATTCGACCCGGACGCGGCTCATGCAGCGCAACGCGGCGCTGGAGCGCGAGTTGCTGCGTCTCAAGGCCGCGGCGAGCCGTAGCGACGCCATATTTGCCGAGAACGGTCGGTTGCGCGAGTTGTTCGACTCGCGAGCCAGACTGCGCGACGACGTGCTCATCGCCGAACTCATCGAGGAGATTCCAGACCTGACCCGCCAGGAGGTCGTCATCGACAAGGGTACCGCCAACGGCGTCGCCGTTGGTCAGGCGGTCATCGCCTCGACGGGGGTATTCGGCCAGATCGTGGAGACGACGCCCCTCACCAGCCGCGTCCTCTTGATCACCGATCCGGCACACAGCATTCCGGTACAGGTCGTCGGATCCGGGGTCCGGGCCATCGCTGCGGGAGGCGGTCTGGGACCCCATTTGCTGGAATACGTTGCCGCGACCACAAGCCTGACGAAGGGCGACCGGCTCGTCAGTTCCGGACTTGGACGACGGTTTCCATTCGGCTACCCGGTGGGCGTCGTCGACTGGGTCGTCATGGATCCGGCGCAACCGTACGCGCAGGTCGGTTGGGTGCCGAGTGCCGCCTTGGATCGGTCTCGTGACGTGTTGGTGGTCCTTGGCGAAGGCAACGGTCGCGGTCGGGACGAGATGGCACCGGCCCCGGCGGCGGAGATCGCGGGTTGAATCCGCTGGGTGGCGGCTGGCTGATCGCCGCCAGCCTTGTCGTCGCCATGGTCCTGGCCATTGCGCGATTGCCGGTCGGGCCCGATTGGCTGGCCTGGCTGCGCCCGGATTGGGCGGTCGCGGTGATGTTCTTCTGGGGCGTTGCCGCGCCGGGTCGCGTCGGCCCGATGTCCGCATGGATCACGGGCCTGTTCTTCGACGTCATCTTGGCGGTGCCGCTCGGGTTGACCGGAATCTGCCTCGCGTTCGCAACCTACGTCGCCAAGCGCTTCGAGGAGCGATTGAGCCTCTACCCACTGCCGCAGCAGATGCTCGTCGTGCTGGGCGTCACGTTCCTCGTGCAACTGGTCAAGCGGTCGGCGCTCTTTCTGCTGGACACGGACTGGTCGACCTGGGCGGTGTTCGGCCCGACGTTGACGACCGCCTTGGTATATCCGCTGGTGGTCGCGCTGTTGTTGTTGCTCATACGGCGGTTCGGAGTCAGGGGCGCATCAACGGCCATTGGCTCGGCGGGCTAGCGTTCTCGACGAGCGCCAATCTTCACACTTGAACCAACTTTTGCGGAAGGCGCTGCGAATCG
>CAZJRX010000217.1:0-337 GCA_964548145.1 uncultured Pseudomonadales bacterium
CGGCGAGCCGACGATCGCCGTCGACACGCACATCTTCCGGGTCTCCAACCGCACTCGGATCGCCCCGGGGAAGACCCCCCGCCAGGTCGAGGACAAGCTGTTGCGCTGGGTGCCCGACGACTTCAAGCGCGGCGCCCACCACTGGCTCATCCTGCACGGTCGCTACGTCTGCACGGCCCGGCGACCGCGTTGCGGCGCGTGCGTGATCGAGGACCTGTGCGAGTTCAGGGAGAAGACGGAGTACGGGTAGGCGTCTCGCGACTTTCACCAGCTCATTGAAGGCGGGAAGAGGCTCTCACTCGAGTCGCTTTGCGAGGCGCGATCAACCTTTCCGCCA
>CAZJRX010000217.1:454-2772 GCA_964548145.1 uncultured Pseudomonadales bacterium
GAATCCGCCGAGGTCGCCGAACGGATCACGGCCCAACCCCCAAGCGAGACCATCGTGGAACCGAAGCCTGGCATGGTGTCCGAACTGGAACTCTACACCGACAAGCAGATCGCTCAGTGGAACGCCGCCGACGAACTCGAGCGCTCCGAATGGCGGCGCATTATCAATGCGGCAACACGCTGGCGCGACATTCCTCGGCCAAGGGGTTCGGATTGTTTGGGAACCCGGTCCGCAGTCCGGCCCAGCGCTACCCGGACTGCCGGCGAGCCCCCAACCGCAGCCGCAGCGCGTTCAGGCGAATGAACCCCGTGGCGTCGGCCTGGTCGTAGGCGCCGGCGTCGTCCTCGAAGGTGACGACACCCTCGTCGTAGAGGCTGTCGGTGTCCGATGAGCGGGCGACCACGGAAACTCCGCCCTTGTAGAGCTTCAGGCGCACGCGGCCGTTAACGGGCGTCTGGGTCTCGGTAAGCAGCGCCTGGATGGCACGGCGTTCCGGGGCGAACCAGTAGCCGTTGTAGATGAGCGACGCGTAGCGGGGCATGAGTTCATCCTTCAGGTGCGCCACCTCCCGGTCCAGGGTGATGGACTCGATCGCCCGGTGGCCCTTCAGGAGAATGCTGCCGCCCGGGGTCTCGTAGCAGCCCCGGGACTTCATGCCGACGTAGCGGTTCTCAACGATGTCGCTGCGGCCGACGCCGTGTCGACCGCCGACCTCGTTCAGATGGCGTAGCACGGTGGCGGGCGTCATGTTCTCGCCGTCGACGGCGACGACGTTGCCGGCTTGGTAGTCGAGATCGATCAATTGGGCTTCGTCCGGCGCATCCTCCGGCGCCACCGTCCACCGCCACATGGCTTCGTCAGCAGGCTTGCCGGGATCCTCCAGGCCGCCGCCCTCGTAGGATATGTGCAGCAAGTTGGCGTCCATCGAATAGGGGGACCCGAAGCCACGCTTGAACTCCACCGGAATCTGGTGTTCCTCCGCGTAGTCCATGCACGCCTCCCGGGAATGCAGGTCCCAGGACGGTTCCCGCCAGGGAGCGATCACCTCGATGTCCGGGTTGAGCGCATAGGCGGAAAGTTCGAAACGCACCTGGTCGTTGCCCTTGCCGGTAGCGCCGTGGGCGATGGCACCCGCGCCGGTCTGGGCGGCAACCTCGACCAGGCGCTTGGCGATCAGCGGTCGGGCAATGCTGGTGCCGAGCAGGTATTCGCCCTCGTAGATGGCGTTGGCGTGGAACATGGGGAAGACGTAGTCGCGGACGAACTCCTCGGTGAGATCCTCGATGTAGATCTCCTCGACGCCCATCGCCTCTGCCTTGGCCCGGGCCGGCGCCACTTCTTCGCCTTGGCCGATGTCGGCGGTGAACGTGACGACTTCGGCGTTCATGGTCTGCTGCAGCCAACGGCACATGACCGATGTGTCGAGTCCCCCGGAATAGGCGAGGACGATCTTCTTGGCCATGGGGCGCACACTCTCGGACACGCGAAGCGGGGCGGCGAGTTTAGTCGAATCGCCGAATTCGCGTCAGACTGTTAACAGCCCGGTCGGGCCATCCCGGGACGATCCACAGCGCCGTCGAGAACGGCGCGCGAAACAGCGATAATCGCCGTCGATCCCAAGAGGCGCAACGGCAATGACGATGAAGACGCGGTTCCGCGGCTACCTGCCGGTGGTGGTGGATCTCGAGACCGGTGGGTTCGACGACGCCGCGCACGCGCTGTTGGAGATCGCCGCGGTGACCCTCGACTTCGAGCACAACCGCCTTGGCGTCCGGAGTCGCCACCGTTGGGCGGTGGCACCACATCCGGACACCGTCGTCGAAGAAGCGTCCCTACAGGTGACGGGTATCGACCTCGACGACCCCGCGCGGGGGGCGGTGTCCGAACTCGACGCCCTGCGCGGGTTTTTTCGGCTGGTGCGCACCGAGGTCAAACGCCAAGGCTGCCAACGAGCCATCGTTACGGCGCACAACGCCCATTTCGACCACGGTTTCATCCACGCGGCCGCGGCGCGCAACGACGTCAAGCGCAATCCCTTCCACCCGTTCTCGGTCGTCGACACGGTGGGTCTGGCCGCCGTGCATTTTGGTCACACGGTGTTGTCGGAGGCCTGCGTGCGCGCAGGCATCGCCTACGACGCGGATCAGGCACACGCCGCTGCGTACGACGCGGACATCACCGCCGAGTTGTTCTGCGCAGTCGTAAACGCCGCCGGACGCCCACGTTGACGGTGGAGTAGCAGTTAGCTGGCTTCCTCGCGGTTCTTCGCGGCGTCCTTGACAAGCGGTTCCAACTCCCCCGACTCGTACATTTCGGTC
>CAZJRX010000217.1:2782-6439 GCA_964548145.1 uncultured Pseudomonadales bacterium
AGCCGCCGACGAGTTCGCCGTCGACGTACAGTTGGGGAAACGTGGGCCAGTTGGCCACCTGCGGAAGGGTCGCGCGAATATCCGGGTTCGACAGCACGTCGACGTAGGCGAAACGCTCCCCGCACGACATCAGGCACTGCACGGTCTGCGCCGAGAACCCGCATTGGGGTGCCTGGGGCGAACCCTTCATGTAAAGGATGATCGGATTCCCGGAAATCTGCTCCCGGATCGTGGACAGAACCTCGTCGCTCATGGCGTTCCCCGTCGTATGTCGAATAGGCTAGCGGGGGCCCCCGGCCCGACGAGTGATGGCCGTAGTACGGCATCGCACTGCGAGTCGAGTGAGGGCCTCTTTCCGCGTTTAGTAGACTAGTGTAACTCGCCGTCGACACCAGCCCAAGACCGTGGGACTGACTGCCTGTCCCGCGTGATGCGCGCGCGCGTTGCGACTCCGGTAGCGGGGGAGCATAGCGAATGGCCACCGTGATGCGCGCGCGTGCGTTGCGACCCCGCATGATTGAACGACACGAGATCGCGAGGATGAATCTCAAGGCATGACCCGCCACGAACCGCCAATCGACCGACGCGGCACCAGCAGCGAGAAGTGGGACAAGTACGCGGGCCGGGACATCCTGCCGCTGTGGGTCGCGGACATGGACCTGCCCACCGCGCCATTCGTGCTGGACGCGGTGCGTGAACGGCTCGAGCATCCGATTCTCGGCTACACCGCGCCGCCCGCGCGGATGGGGGAGGCATTCGTCGCATGGCTGCACGGACGCTACGGGTGGCGGGTGCACGAAGACTGGCTGGTCTGGATCCCAGGCGTAGTGCCCGGGTTCAACGTCGCTGCCCGGGCGGTGTCGAACGTTGGTGACGACCTGGTCATTCCCGCGCCGGTCTATGGCCCGATGCTGAACGTGCCCGGCAACGTCGGGCTACGTGGCGTGATCTCGCCGCTGGTGTTGAACCACGGTCGCTGGGAAATGGACATCGACGATCTCGCGGCAAGGACATCCGCCGAGTCGGCCGCGCTGCTGTTCTGCAATCCCCAGAACCCGACCGGACGCGTCTACGACCGCGCTGAGCTCGAGGCCCTTGCCGAAGTCGCCCTGCGCACCGACACCGTGGTGATCAGCGACGAAATCCACTGCCCGGTCCTGCTCGACGCGGGCAAGCGCCACGTGCCCATCGCCAGTCTCGACCCGGCCATCGCAGCGCGTTCGATCTCGCTCTTCGCGCCGACCAAGGCGTTCAACTTTCCCGGCCTCAGCGCTGCCGTCGCCGTCATCCCCGACCCAACTCTGCGCGCGGGGTACGAGTCGGTGGGGGACGGCTTGATCTCGACGCACTCGCCACTTGCCTTCGCCGCGCTCACCGCCGCCTTCGAAGACGACTCCGACTGGCTGGCCGAGCAGAACGCCTTCCTGGCCGGCAACGCGCAAACACTGGAACGCGCCGTGGACGCTTTGGATGGCATTCGGACCACACACGTGGAAGGCACGTACCTGGCCTGGCTGGACGTGTCGGCGCTGGCACTCGCCGACGCGGCGGCCACCTTCGAAGACTACGGCCTCGGTCTCCACGCCGGGGAGGCGTTCGGCGGTCCCGGCCATGTGCGCTTCAACTTCGGTTGTCCGCGCTCGATCCTGGATCAAGCAATCGAGCGCCTCGGCAGGGCCGTCCGGGAACTAGCCGCGACGGCCGTCGAAACCGGTTTGAACTCCCCCTAGCCGTTCGCTACTATCGACCGTTTCCCGGGCAGCGCCTGCGCTGCCCGTTATTGTTTTTGGGGGCGACGTACCCGGCCCCCGTGGGAGGCAACGATGGC
Organism: uncultured Pseudomonadales bacterium; assembly: GCA_964548145.1. Lineage (GTDB taxonomy): Bacteria > Pseudomonadota > Gammaproteobacteria > Pseudomonadales > Azotimanducaceae > VXYL01. The sequence continues at coordinate 4,611 of CAZJRX010000217.1, forward strand.
CGACGTCCTGGCGGAGATTCCCCAATCGGTAATGCCCACCTACGCGCGCATCCCGGTGGCGTTCGTGCGCGGCGAGGGCAGCTATGTCTACGACAGCAACGGCAAGCGGTACCTGGACGGATTGACCGGCATCGCCGTGTGCGGACTCGGTCACGCGCATCCCAAGGTGGCGGACGCCATCGCCCGCCAGGCATCGACGTTGATGCACACCTCGAACCTCTACCGCATACCCCAGCAGGAACGTCTCGCGAACCGGCTCACCGAGATCTCGGGGATGGACAACGTGTTCTTCTGCAACTCCGGCGCCGAAGCCAACGAGGCGACCATCAAGATCGCGCGCCTCTACGGTCACTCGCGCAACGTCGACACGCCGCAGATCGTGGTGGCTGACGGCAGCTTTCACGGGCGCACCATGGCGACGCTCACCGCCACCGGCAACCGCAAGGTGCAGGCGGGGTTCGAACCGTTGCTCGGCGGCTTCGTCCGGGCACCCTACAACGACGTCGAGTCGGTGGAGAAGATCGCCGCCAACAACAAGAACGTCGTCGCCGTGCTGGTCGAACCCATCCTCGGCGAGGGCGGCATCGTCATTCCCGACGACGGCTATCTCGCAGCCCTGCGCGACATCTGCGACCGCCACGGCTGGCTGTTGATGCTCGACGAGGTGCAGACCGGCACCGGCCGCACCGGGCGCTACTTCGCCTTCCAGCACACGGGGATCGTTCCCGATGTCGTGGCCACCGCGAAGGGGCTTGGAAACGGCGTGCCCATCGGGGCCTGCCTGGCTCGTGGCGACGCGGCGAAGATGCTGGTCGCCGGCACCCACGGCTCGACGTTCGGGGGCAATTTCCTGGTCTGCGCCGCCGCCAACGCGGTGGTCGACGAGTTGACCGACGGGGGGATCATCGACCGCGCCGGGGAACTTGGCGAGCGCATGCTGGCGAGGTTCGCCGACCGCCTCGCCGGCAACAACCGCGTCAAGGAGATCCGCGGCAAGGGGTTGATGTTGGCCGTCGAGCTCAACGAGCCCTGCACGGAACTCATCGGTGCCGCCGTCGACGACGGCCTGCTGATCAACGTCGCCGCCGACACCGTGATCCGCCTGCTGCCGCCGCTCAACATGAGCGACGACGAGGCCGACACGATGGTGGATCAGGTGGTCGGCCTGATCGAAGCCAAGGGCGCATAGGCGAACGTCCTGCCGGGCTCGGCGCATCGTAAAGGCACCCACAACCGACATGCCTACGCCGAGCCCTTGCCCGCCGAACCGACTACGACACCCGCGATGACCCGGCACTTCCTCACCTTGTCCGACCTCGGCCCGGACGAACTCAAGGGTGTCGTCCAGCGCGCGCTCGTGTTGAAGGACATGTGGCGTCAAGGTCAACGCTACGAGCCTCTGAAGGGTTCAACGCTCGCCATGATCTTCGAATTGAGCTCGACCCGAACCCGGGTCTCCTTCGAAGTCGGCATGCACCAGCTCGGTGGCCACGCGCTCTTCCTGAGTCCAAGCGACTCCCACTTGGGCCGCGGCGAACCCGTCGAGGACACCGCGCGGGTGCTGTCGGAGATGGTCGACGTCGTGATGATCCGCACCTTCGAACACGACACGGTGGAACGCTTCGCCGCCGCCTCCTCGATACCGGTGATCAACGGCATGACCGGTCGTTTCCATCCCTGCCAACTACTCGCCGACGTACAGACCTTCGTCGAGTTCAGAGGCGACATGGCCGGCGCAACCGTTGCCTTCGTGGGGGACGGTCACAACATGTGCAACTCCTACATCCGCGCGGCGGGACTGTTCGGCTTCGAGCTGCGTATCGCCACGC
>CAZJRX010000218.1:0-6420 GCA_964548145.1 uncultured Pseudomonadales bacterium
GTCGTTGCATCAACTTCGGATGCTCGAGAAGAAGCTCCACCACGGCATCCGCCGTCAAGTAGTCGCGTGCGTTCAAGCCCAGATCCCGGAAGTTGCCGTCCTTGCGGACGAGTTCGGCAGGCGGGTCTTCGATCAACTCGAGAATGCGTCGGAGATCCACCTCGGCCAACGGCGCCTTAAGATACTCAACGGTGTCGTAATCGACATTCCTCTCGGTGAGTATCTCCTTCGCGCCACGGGACTTGCTACACGCCGGATTGTGGTAGAGAACGATTTGTGCCATCCAACGGGTTCCCGGTCAACGCCCGACGGCAGTATATCGACCTGCCGCCAGCCTTGCGACGCGTTGCCGATCTTCCCGCCGCCGAGGCCCGGCTCGGCGCGCGCCGTGCGCGCTGCCACCCGCCCAAGAGGTTCAGCGCGGCACCGACGCTTGGGGGTCTGCACCCGTCAGCGCGTTGCCCGACGGCGCAATTGCTTACCTAGGACCACGACCTGGGCGTCGGTCGCGGCGCGCGCGAAGTCGAGCAGTTCCGCCTCGTTCGCCAACGTCGCCACGTCGCTCAACGCCTGCACCTTGGCATAGGACAGTTCGCCCGCCTCGAATGCGGACTCGATCTCCGGTAGGTTGAGAAGCGCGTACGCGACCCGCAGCCTGTCCCGGACGACATCGCCGCCAATCCCGCACCGAGCGTCCACCCATTCGGCACTGTCGTCGGCGCACCGACCCTTGCCCCGGGCTTCCCGGTAGCCCCGACGCAAGTCGAACTCACGGAGCAGAACGAGAAAGCGAAAGGCGTGGTGGGAGACGGCACGGCAACTCGCGACGAGGTCGTCGGCCAAGGACTCGAGGGAACTGACGGGGGGTGCTATGGCATTCACGGTTGGCTCCTAAACTGCGTACTGCTAGCCCGTGCCCAATCCGACGACCGGACTGTCTGCGGGCGGTCGCGGGCTGATTCCTTTCGATGCTGTGATTATATCCAGTATGCGTGCGCCGTCAACGTTGAATTGACAGGATGTTGACAGAATACTCAGGCGACGGACCCCGCTCCGGCGGTGACATCCACGGCGCGGTAGGTCATTCTCAACTGTCGCCGCGGAGGAAGACGATGCCACCAAGAACCGATATCGACCCCTTCAGGGACGACGCATTGCCGGAACTCGCCCCCGTACGAGCCGGGGAGAGTCTTGATTGGCCACGAATCGAAAGCCACCTCCGCGCGAACCTGCCGGTGGACGTCTTTGACGCCGACGGCGAATTCGCCGTCCTGCAGTTCCCCAACGGCTCGGCCAACCTCACCTACCTGATCCGCTCCGGCGATTCCGAACTGGTGCTGCGCCGGCCGCCATTCGGCGTACTGGCGCCCGGCGCCCACGACATGAAGCGGGAGTTCCGCGTGCTCTCCAGGCTGTGGCGGGTATTCGACGCCGCGCCCCGCGCCTACCTGTTCTGCGACGACCACGCCATCGGCGGCGCCGACTTCTTCGTCATGGAACGCCGCCGCGGCGAGGTCGTGCGTGATGTCGTTCCCGCCGCCATGCGTCACCACCGGAATGTCGGTCGGCGAATGGGGATGGCGCTGGTCGACCGGGTCGCGGAGTTCCACACGATAGACCCCAAGGCCGCCGACCTCGGAGACCTCGGTCGTCCCGACGGATTCGTGGCCCGCCAGCTAAGAGGCTGGAAGCAGCGTTGGGACCTAGTCGCCGATGAACGCTACGACGCCGACATGGCGGACATCCATGCCCAGCTGGAGGATGCCCGTCCGGCGCCGCAACGCGTTTCGCTCGTCCACAACGACCTGAAACTCGACAACTGCCTATTTGATCCAACCGACCCCGACCGGGTGACCGCGTTCTTCGACTGGGACATGACCACCTTGGGGGATCCCCTTGTCGATCTCGGCACCTTGCTCAACTACTGGCCCGACCCCGGCGATACGGTGGGAATAAAGCGTTTCGGCCACGACGGCATGGACCGTATGGGTCTGCCGTCGCGGGCGGCCGTCGTCGAACGCTATGCGAGCCGGAGCGGTCTCGACGTTGCCGACATCGGTTGGTACGAAGCCTTCGCACTGTGGAAGTCCGGCACGGTCATCCAGCAACTCCACCACCGCTGGAAGATGGGTGACTCCAGGGATCCGCGCATGGAGACGGTGGCGGATGCGTTGCCGAGGCTGATTCTGGCGGCAAGCCGACTGCTTGCATGAGTGGTACTTCGGGTACGAAGTGAGCTTCGTGGGCGAGGCTGCACGCCGGTGTCGGGGCGACGAGACGGTTGAACGACCGGACCGGGGCCGATGGCCCGACGATGGAGACCACACATGGAGTCCTCGATTCCCGAAATCTCGTTCTTGAGGCTATTGGTCTCGTTCGTGCCCGTCGTCGCGGCTATCGCGATACTGGCGCGCTACTCGCTGGGTGCCGGGACGGGACTGTACGCAACGGCGCGAATGCTCATACAGCTACTAGTCATCGGCTATGTGCTGACCTACATCTTCAGTGCGGATCAACCGTATATCGTCCTCGCGGTTATGGTGGTGATGATGGCGGTCGCATCCTGGATCGCCCTTCGGCCGCTCGGCCATCGGACTCCGTTTCGCTATGCCACCGCGTTTGCCGCCGTCGCGGTCAGCGGCCTGCTGACCCTCGCGCTGGTCACCCAGGGAGTACTCTCCCTCGACCCCTGGTACGACCCGCGCTACGCGATTCCGTTGAGCGGAATGATCTTCTCGGCGGCGATGAATGCCGTCAGCCTCGCAGCCGAGCGGTACGATGCCGAACTCGGCGTCGGCACGGCACCCAGGGATGCGATTCCCACCGCCTTGAACGCGGCGCTGATTCCACAGGTCAATACCCTGCTAGCGGTTGGTTTGGTGGCACTGCCCGGCATGATGACGGGGCAGATTCTCGCCGGGGTCGAACCGCTCGTCGCGGTTCGCTATCAGATCGTGGTGATGGGTATGTTATTCGGTGTAACGGCAATGTCCGCAGCGGCCTACCTGGTGATGGCGGACAGGTTCGCGGCCAACGAGGCCCATCGCCGAACGGGGTGACCGCTAGCCCCGTGGATTCACCCACGCTGCATCCCGTTTCTCCCGGAACGCCGCCATGCCTTCCGCCCCCTCGTCGCTGCGGAACATCCGACCGCTCCACGCCGCAGTCTCGGCAAAGCCCTCCTCGCGGTTTAGGAGCGGTACCCGGCGAACCAGCTTCTTGCACTCGACTACGGCGTTCGGGCCGCCGCGGTTGATCATGTCGATCTCCTCGGCGACGGCCGCTTCGAGTTCCGCCCTCGGCACCGCGCGGTGGGCAAACCCCATCTCGACCGCTTCCGCACCGGTGAAACGCTTGCCGGTCACGAACAGGCGCATCGCGTGATGGGTGCCGAGTTTCGGAATGCAGACGACCGAAATGACGGCGGGAATCACGCCGATGCGAACCTCGCTGAAACTGAACTGCACCTCGTCGGCGGTGATGACGATATCCGCAGCCCCAACGAGCCCCAAACCACCGGCGAACGCGGCACCGTTGACGGCGGCGATGACGGGCTTGGGGCTGTCCTGGATCGTGGTGAGCACCTGCGGATACGGCACCGCGCGACGACCTTCGATCGAGGCGCCGGGCGGGCTCTTTAGATCCGCTCCCGCGCAGAACGCGGGATCGGTACCGGTGATGACGATCGATCGCGCGGCGGCATCGTCATTCGCCGCCAGCAGGTGTTCGTAGAGTTCGCTGACCAGGATTGCCGATAGGGCATTGCGGTTCTGCGGTCGGTTCAGCGTGATCCACGCCGCGCCGTTCTTCACTTCATAGATGGTAGCTTCGGGCATGCTGTCCCCCTCCGTTAGTCCTCGCCGGATTCCCCGGCTTCCTCGAGCAGCACCAGCAAGGCGCCGTTGTCCACCTGCTGGCCTTCTTCGACGTGGAGTTCCTTGACGCTGCCATCGAACGGGGCGGTAATGCGATGTTGCATCTTCATCGCTTCGAGCACGAGAAGAAGCTGGCCTTCCGCCACCGCATCCCCTTGGGCGACGTGGGTGGCGAGTACATTACCGGGCATCGGCGCGGTCAACCCGCCCTTGAGTTCGTACTGTTCGGGCAGCGGCAAACGCGGCAGTTCGACAAGCTCGACATCGAAATCGGCACCGTGGACGAACCAACGGTCGCCGTTCGTGGTCACGGCGAACTGCAGCCGCCGACCGTCGATCTCGAGGTCCGCCCCGCCTTCGCCGGCACCGAAAACCGCCACGGTTCGGTCCTGTTCCGCAACGTTCATCGAAAACGTACCGTCCCGGCGCGAGCGGTAGCTCACGGGAATCACCACGTCGCCGCACCTGAACGTCGCTCGTTCCGGCGGCATTACCGAGTTGCGCCAGCCGCTCGGGAACCCGCGCAGGACCGTCGCAGTGGCACGCCGGATCGCCTGGGCGCACATGACGACCGCAGTGATCGCGTCAGCCAAATGTTCGGCGGATAGCGCACGGGTTCGCGCGGGGTCCACGCGGTCGATGAAGTCGGTGGTCGTATCACCGCTCAGGAACGCCGGCTCGCGAAGCGTGGCGACCAGGAAGTCGCGATTGTTGCGCAGACCTTGCAGCGATGTCCGTTCGAGCGCACGGGCCAGACGAGCTGCGGCTTCGCGACGGGTCGGCGCATGGGCGATCACCTTGGCGATCATCGGATCGAACTCGACGCTCACTTCGCTGCCCGATTCCACACCGGAGTCGAACCGGGCCAAGCCGTCCGCTGCGGGCCGCCACACATCAACCGTCCCCGGCGACGGCAGGAAGTTCCGCGCCGGATCCTCGGCGTAGATGCGCGCCTCGATGGCATGACCGTTGATTGCCAGGTCGTCCTGGCCGTAGCCAAGGCGCTCGCCCTCGGCGATGCGGAGCTGCTCGCGAACGAGGTCGAGTCCCGTAATCTCCTCGGTGACCGGATGCTCGACCTGCAGCCGGGTGTTCACTTCCAGGAAGAAGAACTCCCGTCCGGCGAGCAGAAACTCCACCGTGCCTGCGGACGAATAGCCGATTCGTCTGGCTGCTGAGACTGCCGCCTCGCCCATCGCCGCACGCAGGCCGGCGTCTACCGCGGGCGACGGCGCTTCCTCGATGATCTTCTGGTGGCGTCGTTGTATAGAGCATTCCCTTTCGAACAGGTGGATTAGATTACCGTGGTTGTCACCGAGTATCTGGATCTCCACGTGACGCGCCGCCGTCAGCCAGCGTTCCAGGAACAGCGTGTCGTCGCCGAACGCCGCGCCGGCTTCCCGCCGCGCACCCTCCACCGCCGCCGGTAGTTCCGCCGGCGTTTCGACGATGCGCATCCCCCGCCCGCCGCCGCCGGCTGACGCCTTGACCAGGACCGGATAGCCGATCTTCTCGGCAGCCGCCCCGAGATCCTCCGCCGCCGTGAGTTCGATGGCAGGCAGCGTCGGCACCTCGGCCTCGAGGATAAGTCGCTTGGCCGCCAGCTTGTCACCCATCTGGCCGATGGCAGCCGGCGACGGGCCAACCCAGCGCATTCCCGCGTCGATCACGGCCTGGGCGAAGGTGGCGTTCTCCGACAGGAACCCGTAGCCCGGATGGACCGCATCAGCCCCGGAACGACGACAGGCGTCGAGCACCTTGTCGATGTCGAGGTAGGTCTCGGCGGAGGTCTTGCCGTTGAGCGCTATCGCCGCGTCCGCTTCCAGTACGAAGGGTGCGCCAACGTCGCCATCGGCGTAGACCGCCACGGTCGCGCTGCCCATTTCGTGTGCCGTGCGGATCACGCGCCGTGCGATCTCGCCGCGGTTGGCGATCAGGAGTCGGCGGATCGGTTCGATATTCACTTCAGTCATCTGCATGGCTCATTGATTGTCGGGCATAAGGATGCGACCGGGACTGCCGGGCGGCGCGCTGGGGCTCTACATCCGCCATGTGCCGAACTCCTTGGTTCCCTGGACCACGTTGTTGTGGCAGGCGGATAGGGAGATGCCGATGTAATCCCTGGTGTCCCTCGGATCGATCATGCCGTCGTCGGCCACCCGGGAGGTCGCGAAGAGTCCCTTGGAGGCCTCCTCGAGCTGGTATTCCGCCCGCTCAACCCGTTTCGCGTCGGCTTCCTCGTCGAACTTGAGGCCCCGCCGCTCGGCGGCGGCACGCTGCACGATCGTCATGACGCCTGCCTGCTGTTTCGGGCCCATTACGGCAATCTTGGCCGTTGGCCACGTGTAGGCGAACCGGGTGCCGTAGGCGCGACCGCTCATGCCGTAGTTCCCTGCGCCGTAGGACGCACCGACGATCACCGTGATGTGCGGCACCGTCGAGTTGGACACCGCGTTGATCATCTTCGAGCCGTTCTTGGTAATGCCGCGTTGCTCGAAGTCGGTGCCGACGATGTAGCCGGTGATGTTGTGCAGGAACAGCAGCG
>CAZJRX010000219.1:0-3190 GCA_964548145.1 uncultured Pseudomonadales bacterium
CGTCTGCGGTGAGCATGGGCGCGACATTACGTTACGCGTGTTACCTGCGTCAACACTGTGCTAGGCTCGATCCCGCGAACGACTAGTGACTCCGGCCACGCCGGGTTACTCGCCGAATACAAGAGCCATGCTACCCGGCATCGGGCCATTCCCGATCCGTCGCGGCGAACAGGCGGGAATCATCACTTGTCACTAGTGACGTTCGCAATGGCCCGGCACCCATTGCGGGCACGTTTTAAGCGTCTAGGGTCCACGAACGCCCACGAAGGGCAAGGACGGAGACATCAAGAGTTAAACTGGTTGGTTGCCGGGGGCGGACGCCCACGAAACGCACCAACGCTAGTTGGCGTCCGCTCCCCGGCGCTTTGCAACCGCGTAAGCGGACTGCGGCGCGAAAACTACGGTTGAGTGACAGTCGTGTCAACACCGAATCGCCACGGTTCGCGTGGAGATTTCCCATGCAACGACTACCCCTTGTCGCGGTGTTTGCCGCCTTTCTGGTTTCCGGCTGTTCGACCTACGCCGTACAAGTGACCGCCGTCCCCGACGGTGCCACGATCTCATGGCAGAACGGCGGCAGGATCGACGAGTCCCCCACGACGATCCACTACAGTTCAAACGCACGGTTCATGAGTGGTCGATGCCTTCGGGCGCAGGGGATCACGGCCACCTGGACAAGCGGCGCCCAAGCCCATTCCCGGCCAATCCTGATGCTGTGCCAGGGCAAGACGACCTACCACCTGCAACTGAATCGCCCGCCCGATGCACCGGGTTTGTCTGTCGATCTTCGCGTTGCGGAAATCAAGACGCGGCAAAAGATGATCGCGCTACAGGAAGCGCGAGAAGAATTTGCCAAGGGCTTAGGCGCATGGCTAGGGACGCGCTAACGGGATTCGGCAACTTCATCCTGTCGCCGTTGCTTAGACTGCTGGATCTGTCAGCCCTTCGGGACGATGCCCACTATCGGATCCAAGCGCATCCGTCCGGGAGATTGGCGGTCCACGTCGCCCGCGCAACCCGAAACATGATCGTCGCCGCCTGTTTGTTGGGGCTGACTGTTTTCGTCGGATTCCTGACGGTTGCCAGCATCGTTCAGCATGGCCTCGATGAACTGTGGGGGCTGTTATTCCTTCTCGCCGTGGGCGGTGGATTCACGATGGCCGCATTCTCCGATGTAAAGAGTCAGATCGCGGGTGGAAGAAAGGAACTGGCAACGCTAGAGGACGGGCCTAAACGGCCACCGCTGTCGCTGTGATATTCTTCGGAGCAAGTCGGCACGGACTTAACGGTGGAGTAGCGGGGAATCGAACCCCGGCGCGTCAGGATGAACGGCCCACACGCGGCACCAGCCCTACCCCTTCTGCGCGTCGACTAGTTCCGGCTTGTCCAGTCGACGCGTCGGAGCGAAAGGAAGCCCGGATTTTAGCGAGTCCGGGCTTCCCCTTCTGCAAACTACGGTTTGCAAGATGTTCGTAAGCCGCAAGGCACAGACCACCTGCCCGGAGTGCGCTGGTGTGCTTGATCCCATCGACGGGCCGCGAGAGGGAAACTACGTTTGCTGTGGCCAGTGCTTCACCGTGTACCGCTACGCGGCGGGGAAGTATCCGCGCCCCGCGAGCGCCGACGAGCTAGTCCGGCATTTGCAGGTCGAGACGTTCGCCTATCTCAAGCGCCAGCGTCTTAGATGGATCGCGGACAGTGCGATGGACGGGATCATGGAAGCCGCCAAGCGCCGGGTGGACATGCCCCGGTGGAAGCGGCTGCTAGAGAGAATCCCCTAGAGATCGACGCCTAGCGTTTTCAGATCCCGCTCGGCATCGTGGTAGCGTCTGTTGACTAGCGGCCACTCCTTCCAGAACGCTTGCAGTTCGTCGCGGTTCGGGTGGCGGTCAAGGTCGAAGTTGTCCAGCACTCCACCGCCGCCCGCCACGGACAGGATGCCCGCGAGCTTCGCCAGTTCCCTGCTCATCTGCGAAGCTTTGACGTACAGGCAGGCGCGGTTCTTCTTCGCGTCCTGATACTCCCGGACGGCCTTGCCGATAAGCGTGGCCTGTTCGTCGTCGCTCATCGCGCTTGCGCCGCGAGTCCGTTGTCCTCGATGAGCTTGTCATACTTGAGCCGCTTGCCGACAAGCCCTCTCGCCACCGCGCCCATTTGGGCCAGCGTGTCCTGACACCGCAGGTTGTGCCGTCCCGCGAACTCGTTGACGTAGCGCCCTAGATGCTTCGGAGACATCTTGTGGAAGACGCCCTTGTGCGCCCGCTTCATGGTCGCCCAAAAGGACTCCACGCCGTTGATGTGGGCTTGCTGGCGGACGTATTCGCCTACGCCGTGGCGTACCGCCTCGTGGTTCGGAAACCCCGCGTAGGCGGCTGCCTCGTCGCTGTAGACCATCGTCTCTTCGCCCTCGATGTTCGATGCGACGAAACCGGCCAGCGTTTCCCTCGTCGTGTCCGGCACGACTTCGGCGCGGATCTCGTTGGTGGCGCGGTCCTTGACGCCGACCACGGCGGTCTTGCCCACGGTTCCCCGGCCTGCTTTGAGCTTCTTGCGTTCGTGCTTGTTGGCTTCCTTGCCGCCGAAATAGGCTTCGTCCACTTCCACCGGGCCGCTCATGGCCGGTGCGCCTTCCGCCTCGAAGGTCTTGCGGATGCGGTGGCAAAGGTGCCACGCGGTCTTTTGCGTGATGTTCAGATCGCGGTGGAGCTTCATCGAGGACACGCCCTTGAGGGACGTGGTGACTAGGTAGATGGCGATTGCCCAGGTCTGGTAGCCGAGATTGGAAGATTCCATGGCGGTTCCCGTCTTGACGCTGAACCGCTTGCGGCCGCAAGCCTTCTCCCGGCAGCGGTAGGGCATGGTGGGGTGCGATGCGCCGGACTGGACGTTGAGGCTGCCGCAATGCGGGCAGGCCGGGGTGTCGCCCCATCGCGCCTTGGCGAACCACGCTTCGGCGGTGTCGTCGTCGGGGAACATGCGGAACAGTTCGGGAAGGGATATGCCCTTGCGGAATGCCTTGCCCGGTGCCTTTGCCATGTCGATGTCGCCGTGAGAACTTGGGTACTATCCTATCAAAACGGCACGGCGGGTCAAGGATTTTCGGGTACTATTCGATATAATTCCCAAATGTAACCACCGTCGCACGGTGACGCACTTCGCGAATTGCCCCTAAGTAGAACACGTAATCGGA
>CAZJRX010000219.1:3200-6419 GCA_964548145.1 uncultured Pseudomonadales bacterium
CGCCCCTTGCCTTAGGCGGGGTCGCCTGTAGAAACGTGCAGACGACACTTCCGCGCTGGCTGGCTGGTGACGCCAGCGATTCGACCGGGTGATGCCGGCGATGCCCCTGGCGGCGCGGGTTTCGGTGCGGGCTAAGGCTGGTTGGATGACGGAGATTGTGCCTCGCCAAGCGGATCGACGCCGGCAACGAGGGCCATCCGGACCAGGTGGGCCAGGCTGCGGGCGCCGGTTTTGGTCATGACGTTGCGTCGATACACTTCGACCGTGCGCGGACTGATCCCCAACTCGTAGGCTACGACCTTGTTGGCCCTGCCCATGACCAACTGCTTGAGCACCTGCCGCTCGCGCGTGGAAAGGGCATCGATACGCGCGGCCATGGCGGTACTCTCGTGCTCGCCGACGCGCCGACCGCGATCCCCGCTGAGCGCCCTCGAGATGCTCTCCATGAGACGGTCGCGTCGCACGGGCTTCTCCAGGAAATCGGCCGCGCCCGCGCGCATCGCCTGCACGGCCATGGCGACGTCGCCATGGCCGGTGACGATGACGACCGGCACGACGGAACCGAGTTGGTTCAAGCGCCGCTGGACCTCGAGCCCATCCAGTCCCGGCATCTTTACATCGAGCAGGATGCAAGACCCCGCGAGTTCGTGAAGAGAACCGAGCAACGCCGCGCCCGACGCGAACAGGGTCGTCCGGTAACCCGCTGATTCGAGCATTGCCTGCATGGACGCGCGCACTGCAGGGTCGTCGTCCGCGACCGCGATCAATTCACCGGTCATCTTGGCCACCTGCATCGGCGAAGACCGGAATCGTGAAACGGAACGTGGTACCAGGGCCCGGTCCCGGGTCGACAGTGATCTCGCCGCCGTGCGCCGCCACGATGGTGCGGCAAATGTTCAGACCGATGCCGAGACCATCGGGCTTTGTCGACACGAACGGCTCGAACAGACGCCCGCAAATGTCCGGGTCCAGCCCGGGCCCGTTGTCGTCGACGAGCACCTCGACCCGGTCTCCCCGAAGCCGGGTGGCGACCACGATCCTAGCGGGCTCGCAGCCGGACAGTGCGTCCACGCTGTTGCGCACGAGATTGAGCACGACCTGCTGGATCTGCACATGGTCGATGAGGACCGGCTGGAGGTCCGCGGCGAGTTCGACCCGGAGTTCGATCCCCTGGCTGGTCGTGCCGACCTCGGCGAGTGCAAGTATCTCCTCCACGGTGGTGTTGATGTTCTCGACCCGCCGTTCGGTGTCGCCGCGGCTCGTGAAGTCGCGCAGATGACGTACGATGTCGCCGGCTCGGTGCGCTTGGATGACCGCCTGCTCCATATACTCGTTGACCTTCGCGGGGACCTCGCTGTCCTCGCCGCCGAGCAGCGCGGCGCTGGCCTCGACGAAACCGACGATCGCGGCGAGCGGCTGGGTGAGTTCGTGTGCCAGGCTCGAACCCATTTCCCCCACCGCGCTGAACCGCGACACGTGCATGAGTTCGGACTGGAGTTCCTCGATCCGACGGCGGTCGTCTTGCTGTTGCTTGATGTCGTGCAGGGTGCCGACGAACAGGGGCGGCGCAGCGCCCTCTCTAAGCTCTCCCACAGACAGTCGCAGCGGTATCGTCGAGCCGTCCTTGCGGCGGCCGGTCACGTCGCGGCCGATCCCGATGATTCGCGGGATTCCGGAGTGCAGGTAGTTCCGGAGGTAGCTGTCGTGATTCTCCCGATCCGGCGACGGCATCAGCATGCTGACGTTGTTTCCGAGCACCTCGTCCGGGGAGTAGCCGAACATCCTTTCGCAGGCGGCGTTGTAGAGCATTACCGTTCCCCGCGAGTCGATCACGATCAGGCCGTCCAGCGCGGCATCGATCACCTGACGAAGCATGGATTGGCCAAGTTCGGAGATGTTTGCGAAGACTGAATGTGGCATTGACGAACTGTAATTCGTGATGGCCGACCGTCGGTCCGGGCGAGCTTCAACGGCGGGCGCATCTTCTCACGGCGGCGTCTCAGTCGCACTTCCTTTTGACCGTCCTACTTCGGTGACATTTTGAGGGGGTTGACGCAACGCTGGTTGCCCGTGCTAGCCGCGCACGGGACCAAAAGACCGGCGAGGGCGCGGCCAGCGCAGTCTGTAACCGCTCAAACTCGTGGGACTCTCCGTAGCCATCTGATATGTAGAGAGTTTCGTCACGGTACCAAGCGGCTGGTGAGAAATGCGGGCTAGGGCCGGTTCGTGTGCGTACCGAAAGGCAGGCGCGGATCCGACCCATCCGTAAACGTCGTGCACCCGGCCGGGAGCCGAGGGGCCCGCGTCGGTAGTCGGACATGTCGTGATCTTCCGCCTAGTAAAGGTGGGCGTTCGAACCGCGACGGGCGTCAGTCGCCTGACCCCGCCGCAGTTCGAACGCCTTGGTCGCCGTTGCGCCTTGTTGGGGGTAGGGGGCATACAGCGCACGGTCCGACCGCGGGAAACAATGCAACCCAGTGACCTTGGGGTGCGGACCTTAGCGCCGGAAGGGCCAGCGGCGCACTTCGGGAGTTGACCCTAGGTGATCGTACGGAGCCTCGACCGGGGCCGGGGTGTCATTTCTCAGGATTCGGGCTTAGCCCGCATTTCTCACCAGTGGCCGCGATGGCCGCTGTCGCCGCGCTGCCGTTTTGGCTATGTTCGCGGCAACTGAGACGGGAGTCGGGCGTCGCGGTCGACCCCATCGTCGTGTGGGAGAAGGCGGTTCACGCGTGGGTCGAATCGCACGTGCGGCGAATGGCGCGCCCGAAGTGGTGGCGAAGACAGGCCACCGTAGCGAGACCCTCGGGGCGTAACCTACAGCTGCGGCGGGTGGACGTTGTTCCGCCATATGCGCGGCGAAACCCGAGTCCGCCTCCGCGTCGACGTCAGTCTATGAGCGTAGGTCGACGCCCACCGGGCAGTGGTCGGAGCCGGTCACCTCGGGCCAGATGAACGCGTCTACCACGCGGCGCTGGGCGGAGGGCGTTGCCAGTACGTAGTCTATCCGCCAGCCGACGTTGTCGGCGCGGGCGTTGCCCCATTGCCGCCACCACGTGTAGTGGCCACTCTCGCCGGGGTGTTGCCGCCTGAACGTATCCGACCAGCCCGCGTCGATCCAGCGCGTGAACTCGGCACGCTCTTCCGGCAGGAACCCGCTGGTCTTGGCGTTGGTCTTGGGTCGCGCCAGATCCAGTTCGGTGTGCGCCGTGTTGTAGT
>CAZJRX010000220.1:0-5542 GCA_964548145.1 uncultured Pseudomonadales bacterium
GGCGGGGCTCCCGCACCAGCGCGACGACGAGATCGTCTCCGACGACCAGAAGACCCAACTGCTGAGTTTCGTTCGGCGTCGGCAGACCGACCGGGCGGCGGAGCAGAAACAGATCATGGTGCGTCGGCGCAACGTCAGCACGCTACGGACGGGCAAGGGTGGACGAGGCTCTGCGGTCAAGGTCGAAACCCGCAAGAAGAAGGTCTTCGTACGGCGTACGCCGGCAGCGGGTGTGGCGGACGAGTCCGCGGCCCGTGCCGCCCCGGCGCCTGCGCAGGCGCAGATTGAGGCGGAACGAATACGCGAAGAGGATCTGAAGCGCAAAGCGGCGGAGGAGGAGATGCGCCGCCAAGAGGCGGCACGCAAGGCCGAGGAAGAGGAGCGGCGGCAAGCCGAGGTGGCTGCCAAGGCCAAGGAGGGGGAGCAGGCGCGCGAGTCCGCGAGAAAACGGGTCGATTCGTCGCCGGAAGCCGTTGCACAGGCTGCGGCGGATGCCGCGGCCAAGGCGCAGGCCGCAGCCCGTGCCGCAGAGAGCGGCAATCGTCGCGCGCCGGGAAGGGCGGGCGCACGACATCGCGACCGCGCCTCCCGGGAGGACGACTTCGGCGACGGCAGGGTCCGCCGCCGTGAGTTGTCCTTGAAGAATGAGTCGAGGCGAACGAAACGCCGTCATCTGACCGTCGAAAAGCAGGGCGGTGAGTTTGAAAAGCCGCAGGAGTTCATCGTTCGGGAGGTCGAGATCGGCGAGATGGCCACCGTCGGTGAACTGGCGCAGCGGATGAGCGTGAAGGCCGGCGAGGTGATCAAGACGTTGATGGGCATGGGGGTCATGGCCACGATCAACCAGGTTCTCGATCAGGACACCGCGGTGCTGCTGGTCGAAGAGATGGGCCATTCGGTCAAGCTTCTCGCCGACGACGAGGTCGAGCAGGATCTCGAGAAGTCGTTGCGGGTCGAGGGCGAAGCCCACCCGCGCCCACCGGTGGTGACGGTCATGGGTCACGTCGACCACGGCAAGACATCGCTTCTTGACTATATCCGGCACACCCAGGTGGTTGCCGGCGAGGAGGGCGGGATCACCCAGCATATCGGTGCGTACAACGTCACGACCGATCACGGCGATATCACGTTCATCGATACACCGGGCCATGCCGCCTTCACGGCCATGCGCGCCCGGGGCGCGAAATCCACGGATGTGGTGATTCTCGTGGTCGCTGCGGACGATGGCGTGATGCCGCAGACGGAAGAGGCGGTTCAGCACGCGCGCGCGGCGGACGTACCCATGGTGGTCGCTGTCAACAAGATGGACCTCGAAGGCGCCGACCCGGAACGGGTCAAGAA
This sequence comes from uncultured Pseudomonadales bacterium, assembly GCA_964548145.1. Classification (GTDB taxonomy): domain Bacteria; phylum Pseudomonadota; class Gammaproteobacteria; order Pseudomonadales; family Azotimanducaceae; genus VXYL01. Next base: position 1,342 of record CAZJRX010000220.1, read on the forward strand.
CGAGCTAAGCGCAATTGGCGTAATTCCGGAGGATTGGGGTGGCACGGTCCAGTTCATCGAAGTCTCGGCGGAGACTGGCGAAGGCATAGACGCGTTGCTGGAAGCGGTGATCCTGCAGGCGGAACTGCTCGAACTTGCCGCCGTGCCCAATGCGCCCGGCCAGGGCGTGGTCATCGAGTCGCGACTCGACCGGGGACGTGGCCCCGTGGCGACGCTGCTCGTGCAGAATGGCACGTTGCGACGCGGTGACGTCATTGTTGCCGGCGAGTGCTTCGGTCGTGTCAGGGCCATGGCCAACGAGCGTGGCGAAAACGTCGAGGAGGCACCGCCGGCCACACCGGTCGAGATGCTGGGTCTGAACGGCACTCCGGAGGCGGGCGACGAATTCTCGGCAGTCACCGGTGAACGCCAGGCTCGCGAGGTGGCGGACTTCCGCGCCGGCCGAAGCCAGGCGCAACGCCATGCCAGCCAGAAGGTGGCGTCCTTCGAGAGCATGTTCGCGAACCTCGGCCAGGGCGAGAAGCGCGTTCTCAAGCTCATCGTCAAGGCGGACGTGCGCGGGTCGCTCGAGGCCATTACCAAGGCTTGCGGCGATATCGGCAACGACGAAGTCTCCGTGAACGTCCTGGCTGCGGGCGTCGGCGGCATCACCGAATCGGACGCCAACATGGCGACGACCTACGGCGCTGCCATATTCGGCTTCAACACCCGCGCCGACCGCGCGGCCAAGGACATCATCGACCGCGAGTCCATCGACCTGCGCTACTACAGCGTCATCTACGAGTTGCTCGACGACATCAAGGCGATTCTCGAGGGCATGCTGGCACCGGAAATCCGCGAGGAGATACTCGGTGTGGCGGAAGTCCGCGATGTCTTCCACTCGCCCCGGTTTGGCCAGATTGCCGGTTGCATGGTCGTGGAGGGCACTGTCGCGCGCAACAAGAGTATTCGCGTGCTACGCGACAATGTCGTCATCTTCGAAGGCGAACTCGAATCGCTGCGCCGCGTGAAGGACGATGTCACGGAGGTTCGCAACGGTCTCGAGTGCGGGATCGGCGTGCGCAACTACAACGACGTACGGGTGGGCGACCTCATTGAGGTGTACGAGTCCAGGACCGTCGCAAGGGTTTTGGGGGCCGAGCCGCGCAGCCAGGCACCCGCCATGGCGGCGTCAGAAACGGCTGTATGACGCCTGATCGCGCAGAACGCATCGCCGACTACATACGAGCGGAACTCGCATCGGTCGTGCTACGGGAAATGCGCGACCCCCGGGTTTCGATGCTGTCGGTGACCGATGCCCATGTCAGCCGCGACTTCGCCGTCGCCGACGTCTACGTGTCATCGGTTGCTGCCGTGGACGAAGCAGCGCAGCGGGAACTCGTGGCGGTATTGACCAAGGCCGCCGGGTTCCTGCGTAGTGCGATCGCCAAACGGCAGGGCTGGCGCAAGACGCCCAAGCTGCGTTTCCACTACGACCATCTGCCCGAGCGCGGTGCACGCCTCGGTTCGCTCATCGACCGCGCGATTCGCGCCGACGAGGCCAACGAACGGTCCAGGAGCGGTCGGGATGTCGCGTAGACGGCGCGGGCGCAACGTGAACGGCGTCGTCGTGCTCGACAAGCCCCCGGGCATGAGTTCCAACGAGGCCGTGCAACGGGTCAAACGAATGTACTCGGCGCGCAAGGTTGGCCATACCGGCAGCCTCGATCCCTTGGCGACGGGCGTTCTGCCGTTGTGTCTCGGCGAAGCGACCAAGTTCTCGCAGTATCTTCTGACCTCCGACAAGACCTACGTGGCGACATTGCGCCTCGGCGTGTCCACGGATAGCGGCGACGCCGATGGCGAGGTGATCGAGGAGCGTAGCCCGGCGGGTATTTCGCGCGAACGCATCGAAGCGGCGCTTGCGGACTTTCGCGGCGACATCGAACAGGTGCCGTCGATGTTCTCGGCTGTCAAGCACCAAGGCCAGCCGCTCTACAAGCTTGCCCGACAGGGCATCGAGATCGAGCGCGAAGCGCGGCCCGTGACGGTCTACAGCAACGAGATCGTGGACTATTCCGGGGATCGGCTGACCCTCGAAGTCCATTGCAGCAAGGGAACCTACGTGCGCACGATCGCGCACGATCTCGGCGAGCACCTCGGTTGCGGCGCCCACGTGGTTGCGCTGCGCCGTACGATGGCGGGCCCCTACGGCGAGGAGGATCTCGTCACCTTCGAGGAGATGTCGAGCATGGCCGAGGCCGGTCGGCTTGACGAGCTGCTGCAGCCGATCGCGACCGCCGTCGGCCAATGGCCACCAGTGGAACTGGCCGGGGCACCGGCCTTCTACCTCAAGCAGGGGCAGCCGGTCTTGGTGCCGCATGCCCCAACTCAAGGCTGGGTTCGCCTGTACGAGCAGGGCAACGATGACGGGCATTTCATAGGCGTCGGGGAAATCCTCACGGATGGCCGGGTGGCACCGAGGCGCTTGATCGTATGATCAATCAACCGGCGTGGGTTTACTGCAAATATGCGCGGTACCTACGCCATTTTTTCACGAGCATATTGGAGAGCAATAGATGGCATTGGCAGCCGAAACCAAAAAACAGATAGTTGAGGACTATCGACTAGGCGAACACGACACCGGGTCACCCGAAGTGCAGGTGGCGTTGCTGACCTACAACATTAACTCGCTTCAGGAGCACTTTCGGGCTCACGGCAAGGATCATCACTCTCGCCGTGGTCTGATTAGGATGATAAACCAACGTCGAAAGCTCCTTGATTATTTGAAAGGAAAAGATCAGCAGCGGTATTCGTCGCTGATCGCCCGTTTGGGTTTGCGCAGGTAGCGATTTTCTTAAGGCAATCGGTTAGGAATCCGCTAATGGATTTCCGAAATTGTGCGAACCGAACGGACTAACGGAACAGGAGAAGTCAATTGAATCCAGTAAGGAAAGAATTCCAATTCGGCGACCATAGAGTCGTCCTCGAAACTAACAAAATCGCGAAACAGGCGACCGGAAGCGTCATGGCAACGATGGGTGACACCGTCGTGCTGTGCACGGTGGTCGCCAACCCGAAACCGAATCCGGGGCAGGACTTTTTCCCGCTCACGGTGAACTACCAGGAGAAATCCTACGCAACGGGCAAGATTCCCGGCGGCTTCCTGCGCCGGGAGGGGCGACCGTCGGACAAGGAGACGTTGACGTCGAGACTGATCGACCGACCGATCCGTCCGCTATTCCCGGATGGCTTCATGAACGCCGTGCAGGTCATACCGACGGTCATGTCGGTGGACAGGGATATGGATCCGGATGTGATCTCGTTGATCGGGTGTTCAGCGGCCATTGCATTGTCTGGCATTCCGTTCAACGGACCGATCGGCGCGGCGCGTGTAGGCTACGCCGACGGGCGTTACCTGTTGAATCCGGGCTACGAGGCATTGTCCGAGTCAGCGTTGAACATGGTGGTCGCGGGGACGGAGTCGGCGGTGCTCATGGTCGAGTCCGAAGCCAAGGAACTGTCCGAAGACCAGATGCTCGGCGGTGTTCTCTATGCCCATCAGGAAATGCAGGTCGCGATCGCTGCCATCAACGAACTGGCCGCCGAAGCAGGCAAGCCGAGGTGGGAGTTCGAGGCGCCCGTGATCGACAGCGCGTTGGCGGAAAAAGTCGACGCGGTTGCCCGGGATGAGCTCGCGGGAGCGTACCGGACCACGAACAAGCAGGAACGCCAGACCAAGGTCCGTGCCGCACGTGATTCGTTGGTGGCGCAACTCGGTGGCGAAGACGGCGAGTTCGAGGACGACGACGTCTTAGATGCGTTCTACAAACTCGAGAAGCAACTGGTGCGCCAAAGCGTTCTCGACGGCAACCCGCGGATCGACGGCCGCGACACCAAAACGGTGCGCCCGATTACCGTCGAGGTGGGCGTTCTGCCAAAGACCCACGGTTCGGCGTTGTTCCAGCGCGGTGAGACCCAGGCCATCGTCGTGGCGACGCTGGGCACCCTGCGCGACGCGAAACTGGTGGAGACGTTGTCGGGAACCTACAAGGACAACTTCATGCTGCACTACAACTTTCCGCCGTACAGCGTCGGCGAGGAGGGTTTCCTCGGCAGCCCCAAGCGGCGTGAAATCGGCCACGGCAATCTCGCGCGGCGCGGCATTACCGCCTGCCTGCCGAGCGAGGAGGACTTCCCCTACACCGTCCGGGTCGTCTCC
>CAZJRX010000220.1:5552-6376 GCA_964548145.1 uncultured Pseudomonadales bacterium
GTCTCCGAGATCACCGAGAGCAACGGTTCGAGTTCCATGGCGAGTGTCTGCGGTAGTTCGCTCGCCCTTATGGACGCGGGCGTGCCCATGCGGGCGCCGGTGGCCGGTGTGGCCATGGGGCTGGTCAAGGAAGGCGACCGTTTCGCGGTGTTGACCGACATTCTCGGGGATGAAGACCACCTCGGTGACATGGACTTCAAGGTGGCGGGCACCGCGGCCGGCGTCACGGCGCTACAGATGGACATCAAGATCGACGGCATCACCGAAGAGATCATGGAGACCGCGCTCGCGCAGGCCCTTGAAGCGCGCGTTCACATTCTCGGTGAAATGAACAGTGTGCTCGCGCAGTCCCGGGAGACCGTCTCCGAGAACGCACCGTCAATGGTCGTCCTCAAGGTCGACCCCGACAAGATTCGCGACATCATCGGCAAAGGGGGCGCGACGATCCGTTCGATCACGGAGGAAACGGGTGCGGAAGTGGATGTCGAGGACGACGGCAGCGTACGCATCTACGCGGAGGACGGTGCGGCCAAGGATGCCGCCGTGGCCCGGATCGAGGAGATCACGGCGGAAGCCGAGGTGGGACGCATCTACCAGGGCAAGGTCGCCCGCATCGTCGACTTCGGGGCCTTCATCAACATCCTTCCCGGCAAGGACGGCTTGCTGCACATCTCGCAGATCGCCGAGGAACGGGTCGAGAAGGTCAGTGACTACCTCGAAGAAGGCCAGGAAGTCGAGGTCGTCTGTCTCGACACCGATCAACGCGGTCGCATCAAGCTGTCGATGAAGGAGGTGCAGAACTACGCGACGGCCGATTGAGTGGA
>CAZJRX010000221.1:0-6374 GCA_964548145.1 uncultured Pseudomonadales bacterium
CGTCGCGCAATACCACGACATCCAAGGGCTCGCCGATCTTCACCGCGTCGAGGGCGTAGGTGTAGTCGTAGATGTTGGCAATGGCGTTGCCGGCGAACTCCACGATCACGTCGCCGCCCTGCATACCGGCCTTGTCCGCCGGTCCGCCACCCCGGACGCCGGAGATCTTCACGCCGGCCAGGTCCGTCGTGTAGTCCGGGATCGTTCCGAGATAGGCGCGCAGGCTATCCCGGTCGGCGCCGCCGGCGGTGGTGACCTGCACCTCGCGGTAGTCCGGGCGTTCATCCGCCGACACGACATCGCTGACGATGGCCGCACCGAACGCCGCGATTCGCGCCATGCCCTGGTAGTCGAGCGTGTCGGGGTCGTCGGTGGGACGGTTGTAGTCCTCGTGACTGCCCGTGAAAAAGCTCAGGATGGGGATGCCCTTGGGATAGAACGCCGTGCTGTCGGTGGGTAGGTAGGGATCGTCGAGCAGCGACAGGTCGAATCCGGCGGGAACGTTGCGCCGCTCGATGATCCCGCGCCAAATGCCCGAGGAACCGACGCCCTGCAGGCTGAGCTTGTTGTCGCGCAAGCGTCCAACCATGTCGAAGTTGAAGTAGGCGACGATGTCCTCGGGCGGCAGCGGCGGCTCCTCGACGAAATGCGAAGAACCGATCAGTCCCAGTTCCTCGCCGGAGAAGAACGCGAAGACAACGTTCCGGCGTCTTTCCTCCCGTTCCGCCAGCGCACGAGCGATTTCAAGGGCCACCGCGACACCCGAGGCGTTGTCGTCCGCCCCGTTGTGGATCTCGCCCTCCTCCCCCTTGCGCGCAAGTGAGCTCGTATCGCCCCGTCCGATGTGGTCGTAGTGGGCGCCGACGACCACCGTCTCCGCCGTGTCCCGCGTGGTGGCGGGGAGCATGGCCACGACGTTGCGATCAGAGTCCTTGATCCGCTCGACTTCCGTGCGAACCGCGACCTCGACCCCGTCGAGCGGGAACTGGCCGAGGAAATGGGGATTCTCGATGTCCAGTTGCGACTGAATTTTCTCAAGACTCTGGCCCGCGCCGTGAAGCAGCGCATCGGCCACATCGCCGCCGATGGAAGCCGCGACGATGCCAGAGCCCGCCAGGCTGTTGTCGAACGTCATCGGCACCAACTTGCCGGCGTTCGGCGAGTTTGGTCCCGCGACTACGAGGATGGCCTTCGCGCCGCGGTCGCGGGCGATCATCGCCTTGTAGCGTAGGCCTGCGTAGCGGTTGAGCGCCGCCCGCCGATCAGGTTCGACGCCCTCCGGCACGTAGCGCAGCACGAGCACGATCTTGTCCGTCACGTCCAAGCCGGCGTAGGAGTCGTAGCCGGCACTGCCCGGCACGGTGAGACCGTAGCCGGCAAATACGACCTCGCCCTCCACCTCGGCGTTGGCGCTGAACGACAGGGGCCGGAAGGCGGTGTCGGCCTCATGGATCGCCGCACCCCGCGGCGTGTTCACGCGAAGCGAGTTTGCCCCCGGGACGATGCGGCGATCAGCGGTGAACTCGAAGGCCTGATAGTAGGTTTCGTCGTCGCCGAGGGGTTCGAGGCCCATCGCCTCGAGCCTCGCCGCGATGTACTCCGCCGCCATTCCCGCGCCTTCGGATCCGGTCATCCGACCTTCGAGCTCGTCGGAAGCCACATACCCCACCGACGCTTCGAGTCTCGCAACCGGGTTCCTCCGCAATCGATCGGTCGCCTCGCGCACGGCTGCCGACGTCAATACCGTCAACGCCGCCGCGTGGTCCCAGTCGCCTAGGAACAACTGCGATTCGCCGCTCCCCGTGCGGTTCGATGTCCAACTCAAGCGATTCCCGTCCGGCGAGAAGACCGGGAGGCCGTCGAAGCCATCGGTGTGGGTGACGCGCACCGGCTCGCGTTCGCCCATCGCGTCCACCAGGAAAAGCTCGAAATTCGAAAACCCGTGCTTGTTCGAGGCGAAGATCGCGTATTCGCCGGAGGGGTGGAAATACGGCGCCCAGGACATGGATTGGAAGTCGGTCAATCGGCGGACATCCGAGCCGTCGGGTCGCATGGTGTAGATGTCCGCATTCATCCCGTCCTCGTCGAACCGACGCCAGATGATTCGTTCGCCGTCGGCCGAGAAGAACGGGCCGCCGTCGTAGCCCGGGGTTTCCGTCAGCCGCGTCTGATTGCCGCCGTCGGCATCCATGACGTATATCTCGCCGAAATAGGCAGGATCGGTTTCGAGTCGCCGGCGATCCTCCTCGCCGAGTCCTTCCTGGGGATACGCGCCGCGCAAGGAGGTGAATACGATCCTGGTGCCGTCCGGCGAATAGGCGGCCTCGGCGTCGTAGCCCCGGGTATCGGTCAATCGCTTGATGCCCGAGCCATCACGGTCCGCAGAGAATATGTCCATGTAGGGGTCGTAGTCCCAGTCGTAGCGGCGCTCCTGACCCGAGGCGCGAAACTCGATCTCCTCCCGCTGATGGATTTCGGCTTCGGGATCGAGATGCGTCGATGCAAACAGAATGCGATTCGTTCCTGGGCGGAAGAACGCGCAGGTGGTCTTGCCCGTGCCCGGCGAAACGCGTTGCGTGTCGCCCGTCGTGAGATCCAGGTGATAGATCTGGAAGAACGGATTGCCAGGCTCACGTTCGCTCTGGAAGACGAGTGCATTGCCGTCGGGTGCGAAGTAGCCTTCTCCGGCCCGACGGCCCTCGTACGTCAGCTGCCTTGTGTTGGTGAGGAGACGAATCTCGTCCGCGTTAACCGCGGTGGGTGGGATGGCGCACGCCATGATCGAAACCTGTGCGAACGTGCGTCGTAGGCTCACGATCATCGGTAACCCCGCCTCGAAGACCGACGCAGTATAGAGCGTTGGACGAATCGGCTGGTGGCCGTCATGTATGGGCGATTTCTACAGACAGGCTCCCGTCTATGGTGCGCTCCTGAGGTCGGGCGCGGGCTGTCGATGGACGCGAGAGCCGTTGCCCAATAGAATCCGAACCAGAGGACACCTCGGATGGCGAGTCCACGCAGTACCATGCCCGCCCTCGATGCCCACAAGGCCGTCAAGGCCCTTTGCCAAGCCGGGTTCGACGATACGCCGCAAACCGAAGCCGTCGTCGACCCGATCGACGGCGCGGTGAGGGCGCGGCGAGATAGTGCCGAAACGTTGCCTTTCCACCCATCGCTATATGTCACTTGGCATTGCTTCGCTGGTTTTGCTCCCGCCCTACCTCGCAATCGCTCACGCGGACAGTGACGAAACCCCTTCCCAGAAGGCTCAGTTGGAGGAAACGACGTTGTCACCCGACCTATCCGTATTTGGCCCATGGCACTTCACGAATATCTGGATCACATTGGCTAATGCGCCCGTCGACATCGAGTCCTATTGCGTGGCGTTTACCATTGAGACCGATGTCACGGGCAATCTGCCGATCTACATCTCACCGATCAACCAACGCCTCAACACGGTGCCCCTTTACGCGGGAATCCAAACCCGTATCGACGGTTTCGAAGACAAGGCCGCGCCCGACGCCGAGAAGGTCTACCGTCCACGGGGGGCGATCTTCAGCCGCTGGGATGAACGAGACATCGAAGCCACCCGGCAGGCGCCGGGTGGGTTGTTCGAAATCAGCGGCTACGAAGGCGACTTCGTCAGCGTCCGGAACGACTTCGCCTGGTCCGAGGGTTCCTACCGCTTGTGTCTCGTCAAGTCCGACGTCGTAGAGGGCGAAGCGCTTCCGCAACGGCACGAGCGAACCGACGTCGCATTCGGCTGGGGTCGTCTCGCACACGTCTGGGTGCGCCTGGTGGCCACCGACGTGGAATCGGGCCAGGAGACCCTGATCGGGTCGTTGGCGTTCCCCGGCGAGTCCTTGTCGCTGGACAACAGGAACGCCATCTTCTACGAGGCCTATGGCAGCCAGACAATACTCCCGGGTGATGTACGGCCATTCGAGGTCGTCGTGGACGGCATCGAAGTCGACGGCGAGGCCGCAGCTTACAGCGAGGTCGTGGAATCCGTGAATCCCTTCGGCGTCCACGCCGATGCACCGACCATGGTCCACACGACCTATGGCCCGGGTAGTAGGATCGCGAGCCGCATCGGCGAATTCACGGGGGGCTACGGCAGCGCAAGGAAGACGCTCTACAGCAACCCTTGACCCGTTTCGCCCGGTGCCGCATACGCCTCGTCGAAGCGCGACCAAAGCTCGGCAAGCTCGACGATCTGCCCCGTTTCCCGCGACTCGTCCATCTTCAGGGCGGTCATGCCCGCTTCCAAGGCATCGATGACGGATACCGGCAGCGGCACGCCGTCCTCCAGGTGGCGGGTGATGTCCACCGCCATCTTCCCCTCGGCACCGTAGTGCTGCGAGACATCATCGCCCTGGTAGGTCGCCTCGAAGACGCAGTCTCCGGAGACGGCGTCGTGGGCCTTGAGATAGGCGCGCACGAAATCCCCCTCCGCCATGCCTTGCGTCCCGATAACGCAAAACCGCCGGAACGCATCCGGTGTGTGCACATTGGTATGGAAACAGAGCCTGGTGCCGTTTTCGTATTCGATCAATCCGACCTGGTGGTCGACGATGTCGGCGTCACCGGAAAACGAGCTTGCCGCACTCTCCCAAAACGACGGCCACCGGTGATAGACGCGCTCGCCGTCTAGGCGCTGGTGCCGCTCAGTGAAGAAGGAGTTGCCACCGAAGCTGACTACCCGGCGAGGCCGCGACTGAACGATCCCCGCGTAGAGATCGAGATCGTGGCAGCACTTCTCCAACAGGAAACCACCGCTCAAATCCGACTTGCGTCGCCAGTCGCGGAAGAAGAAAGCGCCGTGCGCCGGCGGAATGTGTTCCGATGCTTCGATGCTGACGAGGCTACCCAATGCGCCTTCGTCGACCAGTCGGGTCAAGTCCGTGTACAGCGGCGCGTAGCGCAACACCAGCCCCACCATGACCCGGTCGCTACCGTGCTTTCTGAGCGCGGCCAGCAAGCGAAATGCCTGGTCTTCCGATACCACAACCGGCTTCTCGCAAAAGGTCTTGATCCCGGCGTCCAGCAGCGTACAGAGTTGGTCGCAATGGAAGACGTTCGGCGAGCCGATCATCACCAGGTCGAGGGCCTCGGCGTCCAGCATGCGGTGCAGGTCGGCATAGCCGTGCAACCGACGAAAGGAATCCCCGTCCATACGGCGGACCCCCGCGGGCGCCGGGTCCGCATGGGCAACCACCTCGAAATCGGGGATGGCGCGCCGAAAAATCTCCGTCAAATAACCCAGCCGGTCGCCAAGCCCGCACAAGCCAACCTTCATCGGTACTTCCTCCTACCCGACAGGGGTGTCAATACCGGACCGTCGTGCATGGGTTGGCTGCCAGTGGCCTCCGACGGGGTCGGATCGTAGCCAGACCCTGAAGGTCCGCAGCTTAACCCAAACCGTCGACGTCAACGGCGGGCGCGCCGTCGGTATCCGCTCCGTGTGCAGCACGCATTCCGTAGCGCTCCATAGCCGGGCCGGCCGGTGCCGACCACCTCGCCTCGGCGTGGATCGACATTCACTTCGTACACACATGTGTGTTTACAATCGGTGGCAGCTTCGCTTACGATCAGCCGGAGTGATTGCAGGGCCAACAACGGGCATGGCAACCGCCGATCTTTCAACAGCGAGCCCTCCTCCCGGTCCGAGGCCGACGCGCTTGTTCCGCAACGGCAACAGCCAAGCCGTGCGGATTCCGAGCGCGCTCGCTTTTGAAAGCGACACCCAGGTAGAGATCGAGCGCCAAGGGGATGAACTGATCATTCGTCCGGTCAAGCGAAGGCTCAAGGGCATCGGCTTGGCATTTCGCGAGCTTGGGCCCTACTTCGAGGGCTTTCGCCGCGAGCAGCCCGCTACGGAGTTTCGCGATTGGGAGCCCCGGGAACCGAAACCGTAGGCGGCTCCCAGATGAAATACATGCTCGACACGAACATCTGCATCTACGCCATTAGGGGCGGCAATGCACATCTTGATCAACGTCTCGACAAGTGCGCGACCGGAGACCTCGTGATGTCTGCAATCACCCTCGGTGAGTTGGAGGCCGGTTTCGCCAATAGCCGTGCTCCCGATGCCGCCCGGCAGCAGGCGGCGACCGTCTTCCAGGCTGTCGCCGTCGCGCCCTTCGATGAAGCCGCCGCTCGCGCATTCGGCCAAGTACAGTCGGCAGCGCCAGCCAAACGGGGCACGTACGACCGACAGATCGCCGCACATGCCATCTCGCTAGGGCTGCCGGTCGTGACCAACGACGAGCGGGATTTCGAAGGTATTCCCGGCTTGCGCGTCGAGAACTGGACCGCCCCCTAGCCCTACCCATGCCCCACAAGCGGGCGTGACATTGGTTTTCTCGCGGTGC
>CAZJRX010000222.1:0-393 GCA_964548145.1 uncultured Pseudomonadales bacterium
AGTATCAGCCCTTGGCGGCTATGTTCGGTCGCGTCGTCGCATACCAGCCCCATCGTCAACAGGTGGATCCCATGTCATTGAGCTTACTGCGATGGTCACCGCGAAACTGGCACTCTACGAAGCCATGCAGGAGACGGATGTCGACGACGTGGCATTGGCCAAGCGACTTGGAACCATGCGAAGTACCGTGCGCCGCCTTGTCGATTTGGACCGACGCTCGCACATCGACCAGATTGCCGAGGCGCTGGACGCCCTAGGGAAACACTTAGTAGTCGAAGTGTTTGCGGCAGCCTAACGCTCGGAAGCTCTACCCCCGTCCGATATACGGCATCGACGATGCCATCACCGTGATGAACGGCACGTTGGCGTCCAGCGGCAGGCTGTCCATGTAGA
>CAZJRX010000222.1:403-5134 GCA_964548145.1 uncultured Pseudomonadales bacterium
TGTGCGTGAGTGCGTTGCCGATGTCGATCTGTCCGCAGACGATGTTGTGGGCGCGACCGTCCAGGAACGTCGATCTGGTCAGTCCCGTCAGGGCGTGCTTGGTGGACGTGTAGGGTGCCGAATTCGGTCTCGGCACGTGGGCCGAGATCGAGCCGTTGTTGATGATGCGGCCACCCTTCGGATCCTGGTCCTTCATCAGCCGGATGGCGTGCTGGGTGCACAGGAACGAACCCGTCAGGTTGATATCCACAACCCGCTGCCACTGCTCCAAGGCGAGATCTTCCAAGGGCACACCTGGCGCACCGGTGCCGGCGTTGTTGAACAGAAGGTCCAGGTGCCCGAAGGCCTCCTTCGTCGTCGCGAACAACGCGGCCACCGAATCCGGGACGCTTACGTCCGTTCGAACCGCCAAGGCCCGATCCCCGGCGCCGGATTCCTCGGCCACTTCCTCGAGAAGCTCCAGGCGGCGACCCGCCAGAGCGACCGAATAGCCCTCCTTGAGCAGCGCGAGGGTCGTGTGTTTGCCGATGCCGGTGCCGGCACCCGTTACGATTGCCACCTTCCCCACGCCGACCTCCTAGACCGCCAACGCCGTCGAGAACCCGGGCACCCCGGCCCATCGGCCCGTATTCGTCTCGTGCATCACCGCGATGGTCTTGATGACCTCCGGGTTGGCGAGCCCGTGGGGCTTCTGACCTGAGAGGACGCGGATGATGTTCTCGGCCTGGCGAATCGGACACTCCTCCAGGAACACCGGCGAGAAACCCGCGATATGCGGCGTCACGATGCAGTTGGGTAGCTTGAGTAGCGGGTCGTGTGACTCGACGGGTTCGATCTCGGTGACGTCGAGCGCCGCGGCTTCCAACTGGCCCGCTTCGAGCGCTTCCGCGAGCGCCTTGCCGTCGATGATCGGGCCCCGGGCCGTGTTCACCAGGACCGCCGTGGGTTTCAGCTTGCCGAGCGTATTGGAGTTGAACAGGTGCCGGGTCTCCTCGGTTGCCGAGCAGTGGATGGTGATGTAGTCGCAACGCTCGAGGATCTCCTCGAAGTCGACCATCCGAACGCCGTAGAGATCGCCCGCGGTCTGTTCCACGTAGGGGTCGTAGGCGATGATCTCCGCCGGGCCGAAACCGCGGATACGGGTCGCGAACGCTCGACCGATGTTGCCGAACCCGACGATGCCGACGACGTGGCCGGCGATGCGGCGGACCGAGTTCACGTAGTTGCCGGTGGTGCGCGGGTTCTCGCGCCATTGACCCTGTCGCGTCGAGGCGATCGCGTCGTGAAGGCAGCGGGTTACCGAGAGCAGCATGGCGACGGCGTGGTCGGCCACTTCCGTGGTGTTGACGCCCGGCACGTTGCAGGCGAGCACGCCGAGTTCGGTGGCGGCATCGAGGTCGATGGAATCCACCCCGACGCCGAGTCGACTCACCACCTTGAGCTTCGGGCAGGCTTCCATCACCTCCCGGGTCGTCAGCGGCATGACGCCCACCTGGGCACCGTCGGCATCCTTCATCAGGTCGATGAAATCCTCGGTGCTGCGGACGCGTCCCTCCACCACCTCGAAGCCAGCGGCTTCGAACAGGTCGGCGCGGTTGAAGGGGCTATGGGGTAGAGCGACTTTCATGGTTGTTCCTGTTTCTCCGATTTCCGAAACGCACGCGACGGCGGAACGCCAACCCATCAACAGCCGCGTATCGTGGCTGTCAAGATGAACATGCGGTCCGGGGCCGAATCGAAGGAGACGAATCCAAGGCGTTCGTAGAAACGTCTCCGACGCGCGAACGCCTCGGGGCCGCCGTCGTCGATGACGTCCAGAACGACCGCCTTGATGCCGATGCTGCGCGAGGCGAGTTCGATTCGCTCCAACGCATGCGCAACCAAGGCTCGACCGAGCCCCTGGCCCTGCAGCGATCGGTCCACGCCGACCATCGAGAGATACGCGCATGGAACCGAACCATGCTGCGGTACACCTTTGCCAAGCCGATCGGGCAAACCACCGGCGTCGAGCGTGTGCGAGTTTATCGCATAGTAGCCCAGTACCAGCGGCTGGCTCGGGCGACAGGCTACCCATACCCGCGTAAAGTCGCGAGTTTGGTGCTTTCTTGCAGTCCGCTTCAGGAAATTGTCGATCCGTGACACACCGCTGTCGAATCCCGACCGGTCATGTCTTTTCGGATCGAATGCCTCAATCTCGAAACCCTCGTCGGCATCATCGCCGGACATCGCGAATCAGCCGCCGGCGCATCGCCATTGCCTCCCGCAATGCTGCCGTGGGCTCGGCGGGGTTTTCCATGGCGGCGAAGAACACCGTGCGATCCTCGCCGACTAGCACGGTTCGCTCATGGTCGGCGATTGTCGACCGTGCACGCTCGTATGCGGAACTGGTCACGAACGATGTTTCGTCCACTCCCAGAAGCGCCGCCGCACGTTGAATTTCGGCCTTCACATGGGGTTTGGTGCGCTGTTCCATGCGGGCAATACGCGGCTCGTCGATGTCCTTCGTTGCATCTTTGTAGGACAGCATCAATCGGCTCCACCTTGGACGGAAAAAGAAAGCTTACGGCAATCTGCCGTACATCTCAATGACTGACCCGGGTGCCAAGCCTCGGCGATGCAGCGGACGCTCGGAAGAGCGACTTTCGTGCTTGGTGAAGTCCTACGTTGGTCGCCGGTCATCGTTCGTGCATCGCAGCAGCCCGCATATCAGCGATCGTGCGACTTCGCCTTCACGTGCGCCGCCAACGCCGTCGTTGCCGGTCCCGTGGCCGACGCCATCGCCTCGCGGGCGCGTTCGTTCTCCTGGATCTTGCTCATGATGGCCATTCCGGCGCGTTGCCAGGTCTCCCGGTGCTCGATCACGTATTTGTTCGATTCCCGGTAGCTTGTCAGCATCCCGTTGACCTCGGGGACGACGTACCGGGCAAGGAGGTCCCAGCTATTGCGCGTGTCGGCCCGGTTCGCCCAGTCGTGGACGAAGCCGATGACCACGCCGAAGCCGCCGGTGACCTCGATCATCTTCTCGATGCGCTCGACCAGGTCGTCGGGGGTGCCGATCACGGCGACGCTGCCTTCGCTGAACGCGGTCCCGTCCACCGCTTCGTCGGGCGTCTTGAAGATGGTCCCCTCGCCCGCAGCCAACGTACCGACGGTGTACTCGTTGTTGTGCCGGAAGAGCCCTTCCTTGGCTTCCTGGCGGGCCTTGTCCCGGGTCTCGGCTATGTGCCAGCTCATCACCACCCGCCACATCCTTCTGTCCACGGTGCGGTCGTGTTTGGCAGCGGATTCCTCCGCGAAGCTCCATTGCAGGGGCAACGCCTGCAGCCCGGCCTTGGTCGTGGAACCGATGGACAGCACGCCTGCGCCGTGCTTGCCCGCCAGCGTCATGCCCGACGGGCTCACCATGGAAGCAACGGCGAACTCCATGTCGCGTTGCAAAGGGAGAAGTTGCAGCTTGGCTTCGTTGAGCTTGAACCACTCGCACTCGTAGCTGAACCGATCACCGCCCTCGAACAGACGCCGAATGATGCCCATGGCCTCGTCCTGGCGGTCCCGGAGCAGCATCGGGTCGACGCCGAGCGTGTGGGCGTCGGAAGGTAGCGCACCGGGGCCCGAACCGAAGATCAGGCGTCCCTGGGTCTGGTGGTCGAGTTGGACCATGCGCTGGGCCACCATGAACGGGTGGTGGTACGGCAGGGAAACCACGCCCGTGCCGAGCCGGATGCGGTGGGTTCGCTCGGCGGCGGCAGCCAGGAAGAGTTCCGGCGAGGCGATCACCTCCCAACCGGTGGAGTGGTGTTCGCCGCACCAGAACTCGTCGAGACCTAAGCGGTCGAGGTGCTCGACGAGATCGAGATCGCTGCGCAATTGCAGCGTCGGGTGCTCGCCGATCGGATGGTGGGGCGCCAGGAACGCGCCGAATCTCATATCTTCCATGAAACAAACGCCTAAGGGAGCCTTGCGACCGTGGCGATTGTTTCATGGACAGGTCGGTGTGGCTGGGCCGGAGGCGAACCCGGCACACAGTGAAGCGAAGTGCCGGGCCGGCTTTGGGGCGCTCGCATCTGGAATTCCCCGTAGGGGCGACCTGGGGCGAACCTATCGCGCTGGGGCGCGCGGTCGCCCGCTTGCCGCACGCCAAACTTAGAGCAGTTCTTCCGCCATGAACCGCAGCGTTTCCGGATTCCCCGTGCCGACGTTGATCTGGGTGACCGGACTGTCCTTCCAGGCTTGCAGCCGTTCGCGGATACGTGCCTTGGGCCCGACCAGCGAGATCTCGTCGCAGAGTTCCGACGGCACCGCCGCCATGGCCTCGTCGCGCCGTCCGGCCATGAACAGTTCCTGGACCCGTTCGGCATCCTCGCCGAAGCCCATGCGCGTGAAGTGATCCTTGTGCACGTTGAAGCTCTTGGCACCCATGCCGCCGATATAGAAGCCGACGTTCTGCTTGATCTGGCCGAGGGCGCGTTCGACGTCGTCGTCGATGATGACCGGCACCGCCGCGGCGATCTCGAAGTCGCTGTTCTTGATCCGCATGGCGTCCTTGTACATGTCCATCATCCGGTAGGGAGACAGGAACATGGGTATCCAGCCGTCGCAGAGTTCCGCGCCCAAGGCGACGTTCTTCGGCCCTTCCGCGCCCAAGTAGACGGGTATGCGCTCGCGCACCGGGTGCAAGATCAACTTCAGCGGCTTGCCTAGCCCCGTGCCGCCCGGCATGGGCAGCTTGTA
>CAZJRX010000222.1:5144-6331 GCA_964548145.1 uncultured Pseudomonadales bacterium
GTAGTGATTTCCGTTGAAGGACACCGGTCCCTGCCGGGAGACGATCTGGCGGAAGATCGCGATCCACTCGCGGGTTCGCGCCAACGGCTTGGGATACGGCTGACCGTACCAGCCCTCGACGACCTGCGGCCCGGAAACGCCGATGCCGAGAATCAAGCGGCCATTCGACAAATAGTCCAGCGACACGGCATGCATAGCCGCGCTCGCGGGGGTCCGCGCCGAGATCTGCATGATCGAACTACCGACGTTGATGCGCTCGGTGTGGGCGGCAATCCAGGTGAGTGGCGTGAAGCAATCCGCGCCGTAGATTTCCGGTGCCCAGACGGTGTCGTAGCCCAGCGATTCGGCTTCCTGCGCCATCTGTACGAGCCGCGCGCCGCCCGGCGGCCCGAACGGCCCGATCCCCATACCCAGCTTCATGGATGTTCCCTTGAGGCAAAACGGCAATCTTACACTTTCCACCCGGGCCGAGTTATCCAAGCCGCCGCGTCTCGCATCCCGGGGCGCACTAGCGTATGTTCCCCGGCCCATGTTCGCGCCGCTACTCGACTTGGAATCCCTCGGTGATGGCCGATTCCTGGCACCGCCTTCCCCGGACAAGGGTGAACGGATGTTCGGCGGCCAATTCCTGGCCCAATGCATGGCCGCAGCAAATGTCACCGTCGCGGACGATCGCAGCGTCAACTCGTTGCACGGCTACTTCCTGCGTCCCGGCGATGTGGACCTCACGGTCGATCTCGAGGTCGACGTGGTTCGCGACGGGCGCTCGTTCTCTTGGCGCCAGGTCGTCGCAAGCCAGCGCGGCAAGGATCTCTTCCGGGCACTCGTCTCCTACCAGGTTCCCGACGAGTCGCCCGAATACACCGCTTCCCCGATGCCCGACGTGCCGCCACCGGACGACGTGACCTATACCTACGACGACTTCACCCTCGAATTGAGCGGCGAGGAGGCCTGGCATGGGTCGGACCGACCGGTGGACATCCGCTACATCAATCCGCCCAAAGAGCCCCGGGGCGTGCCCGTCACCGAGACCCAACTCATGTGGATGCGCATTCCCGAGTCGCTCCCCGACGCCACCGTCGTCCACCAGGCTGGGCTGGCGTACCTGTCCGACACCACGGTCGTCGATCACGTCATGCTGCCGCTGGGGATGCGTTGGCAGGATTCGGGACTCGAGGGCACCAGTC
>CAZJRX010000223.1:0-3107 GCA_964548145.1 uncultured Pseudomonadales bacterium
GTTCAGGTCGTTGTGCACCAGATTGGCATTGCCGCGGTTCACCCCCGGGTTCTTGTTGCCCTGATCCTCCTTGACGTCGCCCTGGTAGTCCTTGTCGAACACGTCGTGGTTGTAGACCAGGGCGTCCGTCGCGCCAGGGAAGAAATCGAGCAGGAGTCTCTCGATCTCCAGGTAGAAGACGCGTTCCACCTCCTCGGCGTCGTAGAAGTTCCGGCACTTGGATTCCAGGTGCGCCAGCGACAGGCCCAGCTTGTCCATGCACTCGGGGCTCGTCGCCTTGAGGCCGGGGTAGTACTGCTCGATTCGACGCGCGTCGCGCAGCACCTGGGGGAAGTAGAGGCAGCGCCGCCCGATGTCCCTCTCCTCCTTGCGCAACACCATGGCGTCCGCCTTGCGCGCGGGATCCCGCCAGAGCGCGTTGGACGAAACGATGGAGTACGACGGCTGTTCGTGGACGGTGTAGCGCAAGGGAAGCGCCAACCCGCCCTCGGGCGCCTCGATGTCGTTGGCCCGAATGTACTCCAGGCACTCGTCGTAGGTGCGAAACGCGGATCCCCACTTGGTTTCTATCGGGCCGGGCGGTGCGTTCTCGATCATGTCGATGACCGCTTGTCCCTCGCCGGTAGCGATCAGGGCGAACGCCTCCTCGATGGCCGCCGCCGTGCCCGCATCCCCGTCCCGGTCGAACGACATGTAGGAGACGCCGCCGTTCGAGGCGATGGGCGGCGGCTGTCCTTCGGTGAGCTGGAACGGCGGCACATAGGCGGACGAGCCTGTTTGCGGGGCGATGGTCAACGTATCGGCGGCAACTGGGCTATTCATGACATCTCGGCAATCGGCAACCTTGAAATTATGGCATACGTCAGTGATCGCGTTCCCAAGCCTGCGCGCGCCGACGGCCTTCGTCGAGTTGGTTGGGCGTCATGTCGGCGGCGGTCTTGTCGCGGACGTCGATCGCGGCGGCCCGCAATTCCTCGTCCACCCGCGAGACGGCGAGAGCGAACCACTTGTACGCTTCGGCAAGATCCCGGGGTACGCCGGTGCCGTTGGCGTAGAGCAGCCCCAGGTTGTGCTGGCCCGTCGGGTTGCCCTGTTCGGCCGCCAGCCGATACCAGGTCGCGGCTTCGCCGTAGTCCTGGGGAACTCCCTGGCCGTATTCGTGCATCAGCCCGAGCCAAAGCTGGGCCATGGAGAGGCCCCGATCGGCCGCCTTTCGATACCACCCGAGAGCTTCGACGAGATCGCGTTCTACGCCTCGACCCGTTCGATACATATAGCCCAGACTGGCCAACGCTCGAGGATGACCTTGTGCCGCCGCCCGGCGGTACCACTTCAACGCCTCGGCGAAGTCGGGGTCCATGCCGACGCCGCGGAGATAAAACGCCCCGAGGTTGTTCTGTGCATCGGCGTACCCCTGCTCCGCAGACAGCCGGTACCACTTCCGCGCCTGCTCGAGGTCGCGTGGGACGCCCCGGCCATACCCGACCGCCACCGCGAAGTTGTACTGGCCGATCTGGTGCCCCTGCTCAGCCGCCAGCCGGTACCACTTGGCGGCCTCGGCCAGGTCTCGGGGTATGCCTTGCCCGTCCTTGTACATTGCGCCGAGGTTGTTCTGGGCCGCTGCGATTCCCTGTTCGGCGGCCAGTCGGTACCAGTTGGCGGCCTCGGCATGGTCCTGGGCGACGCCTTCTCCCAATGCATACACCAACCCTAGGTTGAATTGAGCTCTTCCCATGCCTTGCGCTGCCGCCAGACGGAACCACTTCACCGCTTCGGTATGGTCCTGCGTCTTGCCCGGGGCTCGGAAATGGATTCCCAGCTCCAACTGTGCCGCCGCAAGACCCCGATCGGCGGCCCGTCGGAACAGCCCCGCGGCGATCTCGGTGTCCTGCGGGACGCCAAGGCCCTCCTTGTAAAGCATCGCCAGGCCGTACTGAGCCTTTGCGCGGCCTTGTTCAGACGCCAGCCGATACCAACGGGCCGCTTTTAGATAGTCGGGGTCAACGCCGCTGCCGTGGTTGTACATCGCGCCCAGTGTCTCCTGGGCGGCGGCCATGCCTTGTTCGGCGGCGCGCCGAATCCAGTAGAGCGCCTTGGTCTCGTCCACACGGACCCCGCGGCCGGTCAGGAACAACGTGCCCAAGGCGTACTGCGCCGATGGATTGCCTTGTGCCGCCAACTCGCGCAGTCGGGCGATAGAAGCTTCCGCGCCCTCGACGGCTCGTCGAGAATCGTCTCTGTGATCCTCGGATTTCGGCGATGCGCATGCGACGAGCATTGCCATCGAGGCAATGGTCACCAACTGCCGGAGGCTGTGTCTGGCGCGCCGCGAAGCAGTCGGTTTCGGATGTCCGCGCAAGGTTGAGTGCGACATGGTCGTTCTCGGAGCCTATCGCTGCCAGCCTCTGTTGGGTTCCGATGTTACGCCAGTAGGATGCCCGAAGCGTGCGTTTCGACGATCAATGAATGGCGGACTCCCCGGAGAGTTCCTTGACGAGTTCGCCGACCACGTGCTTGGCGTCACCGAACAACATCCAGGTTTTGTCGTCGAAGTAGAGCGCGTTGTCGATACCGGCGAAGCCGGGGTTCTTTGATCGCTTGATGGCGAAGATGGTCCGGGCTTTGCTCGCCTCGATGATGGGCATTCCGTAGATCGGGCTCGACTCGTCGAGGTTCGCGGCGGGATTGACGACGTCGTTGGCGCCGATCACCAGCGCCACGTCGCACTGCGGCATGTCGCGGTTGACGTCGTCCATCTCGACGAGATCGGTATAGGGTACGTCCGCCTCGGCCAGCAACACGTTCATGTGTCCGGGCATCCGTCCGGCGACCGGATGGATGGCGAAGCGGACCGTGATGCCGCGTTTCCTGAGGTGGTCGTATAGCTCGCGAACCCGGTGCTGCGCCTGCGCCACCGCCATGCCGTAGCCGGGGATGATTACGACGTTGGTGGCCTGCTCCATGATCTGCGCGGCGCTCTGCGGCGTGTCCGCCTTGTATACGCCTTGCTCCCCACCCTCGGGTGCGGTCTGCTGCACCGACCCGAAGGCCCCGAACAATACGTTCAGATAGGACCGATTCATCGCTTTGCACATGATGATCGAGAG
>CAZJRX010000223.1:3122-6306 GCA_964548145.1 uncultured Pseudomonadales bacterium
CCCCGCCGTGATGAGCAGGTTGTTCTCGAGCACGAAGCCCATTGCCACCGCCGCGAGGCCGGCGTAGGAGTTGAGGATCGCGATGACCGTCGGCATGTCGGCACCGCCGATGGGTACGATCAGGAGGATGCCGAACAGCAGCGCGATGACGATGATCGCGGGGAACAGCATCCCGGCCACGGGTGCGGCCGGATTGAGCACGAGCCACGTGCCGATGCCGATGGCGACGAGTAGCAGGGCGATGTTGAAGACGTTCTGCGCCGGATAGGTCACGGCCCGCTGGGGCACCCACTTGAGTTCCTGCAGCTTGCCGGCGGCGAACAGGCTGCCGGTGAACGTGATGCAACCGAGGATCACCTCCGCGATGATGGCCACCATGCGGAACGTGGTCAGTTCCTCCGGGCCTTCGCCGAGCCACAGGTAGTACTTGGCGGTGCCGACGAGCGCGGCGGCGAGGCCGCCGAAGGCGTGCGACAGGGCGGTCCGCTGCGGTGCCGCCGTGAGTGCGACCCGGGACAACGGATAGCCCACTGCGATCCCCGCGACGACCGCGAGCACCATCCAGCCGTGGTTGACCACGAACGGCTGCGCCCAGGTCGCGGCGATGCCCAGCAGCATGGCGCCGGCACCGGCGGCAACGCCCCGGCGGGCGGTCTTGGGGTCGTTCATCCAATGCAGGGAAAAGATGAACAGCGCCGTCGCCACGAGGTAGAAAAGCTCCACGAAACCCGGGCTCACGACTTGCTTCCTTGTCCGTCGGGAAGCGTTATCACTCGGGTCAGTTTTGATAATGCCGTCATGGTGTCTTTCACTTGTCGGCCCGAGGTGCGGCTCGCTCGTCCTTCTTGAACATCTTGAGCATGCGGTCGGTGATGAGGAACCCGCTGACGATGTTGGTAACCGAGGCGAACAGCGCGATGCCGCCGAGCAGGCGAATGGTTGGCGGGAAATCTGGCCCGGCGACGAGAATCGCGCCGACGACGGCGATGGCCGAAATCGCGTTGGTGAGCGACATCAACGGCGTATGGAGCAAGCGGGATACCCGGCGAATAACGCCCAGACCGATGAACGTGGACAGCAGGAAGACCGAGACCATTGGCCAGTAGTTGACGCCGCCGTCCCCGCTCGCCGCCGACGTGGTTGCGTCTGCGATGGGCGCAGATTCGGATTGGGCGACCAGGACGAGACCCGTCACGCCGATCGCAACGGTTAGCACGGTGACGGCCCACCGGGGCAAGTAGCGATGTCGGCTCACGATGCCGCCTCCTTGACCAACGAAGCCAAGGCATCGCGGGTGCGTACGTGCACGACTTCGCCGTCTCTCGTGATCAGGCAGCCAGCCTGAATCTCGTCCTCTGTGTCGACTTCGAACGTGCCGTCGGCGGAGAACGCCTCGATGAAGTTCGCCAGGTTTCTCGAGAACAGGAGACTGGCGTGTTCGGGCACCGTGGCAGGCAGGTTCAAAGGCGCCATGATGCGCACACCCGCCACCTCGACGGTCTCGCCCGGCACGGATGCCTCGCAATTGCCGCCGCCGTCGGCGGCCAGATCGACGATGATCGAACCCGGCCGCATCGACCCGACCATGTCCCGGGTGATGATCCGGGGCGCAAAGACGCCCCCGATCAAGGCGGTCGTGATGACCACATCCGATTTCGCCAACTCGTCGAGGAGCATCTCGCGTTGACGCGCTTGGTCCTCCTCGCTGAGTTCCCCGGCATAGCCCCCGCCAGCCGATGCATCGTCTTCCAGTTCGACGCCGACGTACCTCGCGCCGACGCTCTCGATCTGCTCTTGGACCTCGGGGCGCACGTCGGTCGCCGACACCGTCGCACCTAGGCGCTTGGCGGTCGCAAGCGCCTGCAGGCCGGCCACCGCCGCCCCGATGACGAACACCTTCGCGGGGAACACGGTGCCTGCCGCCGAACTCAGCATCGGCAGGTACTTCGGAAGCGCCACGGCAGCGAGCAGAACGCCCTTGTAGCCGCTGATGCTGCTCATGGACGACAGCGTGTCCATCGCCTGCGCCCGGGTCGTGCGCGGGATCGAGTCGGTGGAGAAGGCGCATGCCCCGCGCTTGGCGAGGACCTCCATATCGCGCGGATGCCGCAAGGGCATCAACGATCCGACGACAATCGTCCTGGGCTCGATCCAGTCGATCACGGTCCGCCGATCCCGGTTGGCGGGGGGATTGACCGTGAGCAGGACATCCGCCGATTGAACCAACGCCTCGGTGTCGGTTTCGACCGTCACATCCACCGCACGGTAGGCATCGTCGTCGTATCCGGCGCCGGCCCCTGCATCCGACTCGATCGCCACCTCGAACCCGGTCCGGCGCAGCTTCTCGCACGACTCGGGAACCAGGGCAACCCGGCGTTCATCCGGGCGCGACTCCCGCACCACGGCTATCTTCACTCGCTTGTCTCCCTCAAGGCGTCGCCTGGTCCGTTGGCGGCGCCAAACGTTCCACCGTAGCCGAACTTGGCGAAATCGACAAACACAAAAGCGACATAAGCCTATTACCCCGGGGCGAGTGTGCTACGGTCGTTACGGTTTCGTGGAAGCTAAAGCGAGGGGACGGGTGTCATACGTGATCGACATGTCGACATTGAAGAAGGAAGGCGAATTCGGATCGAAGGCGTGGGGCGAAGCCTGTGCGGCGGCGGCCGTGAAGATCCTCAAGGAGGCCGATCTGCCGAAGGATTTCGAGTGGGCGTTCACGGAATGCTATACGCATCCACCGGAGCGTCTCATGGAAGGAGGCCGAGAAAAAGCCGGCTACTACATCATCGTCAAGGACGGCGAAGTCTGGGGCGGTGACGGCGAACCGGAGGAAGCCTTGGCCATTCGCGGCTTTCACATCCGCGCGCGATGGGCCGCGATCTGCAACCAGTCCGGGGCGTTCTATGGTCGGGAGGGCGGTCGCAAACGGCGCGAGGGCCAGCAAGCGCTACTGGCGGCCATCGAGCAGTACGTCGGACGCAAAAACCCCTATGGGGAGGAACAACCCGCCGAAATGTACTGGCCCGACACGGTGAGTGGTCCGCTGATGGCTGGCTCCGAAGAAGGCAACGGCTTGCACAACATCGCCGCAGCGATGCAGACCCAATCCCCGGAGTTCGTGGATCTGCCCGTCACGGAGATGCTGGTGCCGATCTTCGAGGAGATGACCGACCAACAGAAG
>CAZJRX010000224.1:0-4707 GCA_964548145.1 uncultured Pseudomonadales bacterium
CGCGCCAAGCGGCCGACCGAACTTGATGCCAACCTGCCGGCGTTCCTCCGCGATGCGCTGGCGGCACGTGGCGTGACCCGGGGGGCCGATCTCGATCTGTCCCTCAAGCACCTGCACGCGCCCGACGCACTTCCGGGCATCGAGGCGGCTGCCGATCGGCTTGCATTGGCAATCGAGCGCGACGAGCGCATCCTCATCGCCGGCGACTTCGATGCCGACGGCGCCACGGCCTCGGCCTTGTGCGTGTCCGCATTGCGCGCGATGGGTGCTGCGGACGTGGACTTCCTGGTCCCGAACCGTTTCGAATACGGCTACGGCCTGTCGCCGGAACTCGTCAGGGTCGCGCTGGTGCGTTCGCCCGATGTGATCGTAACGGTCGACAACGGGGTATCGAGCATCGATGGCGTGGCACTTGCCCGGGACAATGGCGTGGACGTGGTGGTTACGGACCACCACCTGCCCGGCGACGAACTACCCCGAGCCTACGCAATCGTCAATCCGAACCTCGGGGACTCCGAGTTTGAAAGCGCCAATCTCGCCGGGGTCGGCGTCGCGTTCTACGTGATGGGCGCGGTCCGGCAGCGATTGCGGGTACGCAGCCATTTCGAGAGTCGCGGGATCGCCGAACCCAACCTGGCCGACTGGCTGGATCTTGTCGCCATTGGCACGGTAGCCGACGTGGTGCCGCTCGACCGCAACAACCGCATCCTGGTCCAGCAGGGCCTGCGTCGTATTCGCGCCGGCAGATCCCGGCCCGGCGTACGAGCACTGGTGGAGGTCGCGGGCCGTGCGGCGAGTACCTTGAGCGCCAAGGATCTAGGTTTCGCGATCGGGCCGCGTTTGAACGCGGCAGGGCGACTGGAGGACATGTCCATCGGCATCCAGTGCCTGCTGGCGGACGACGACCGCTCGGCGCGGGCGCAGGCCGAAGAGCTGGACAAACTGAACCGTGAACGCCGTGACATCGAAACGGGCATGGTCGATGAGGCGCAGGGGCTACTCGACGACGACATCGGTGACGACGTGGCGATCTGCGTCTACCAGCAGAACTGGCACCAGGGCGTCATCGGCATCGTCGCCGGCCGCATGCGTGAACGCTACCATCGTCCCGCCATCGTCTTCGCCGACGCCGGTGCATCCGCGCCGGGCGAACTCAAGGGTTCGGCGCGTTCGATTCCCGGCCTGCACATCCGCGACGCCATCGCCGAGTGCGCGGCGACACGACCGGGCTTGGTTGGGCCCTTCGGCGGCCACGCCATGGCCGCAGGCCTCACCGTTCGCCAGACCCATTTGCAGCGTTTCCGGCACGCCTTCAACGAGGTCGTCGCCAAACGGGTCAGCGAGCGCGATCTGGCGGGCGTCATACTCACCGACGGCGAACTCGGTGCCGACGAGATGAAGATCGACAACGCGCGACTTGTGGCGGCGCACGGCCCGTGGGGTCAAGGCTTCGAGGAACCCGTGTTTCAGGGGGAATTCGAGGTCGTCATGCAACGCGTCGTCGGCGAGCGCCATCTGAGGCTCGCCCTCAAACACGACTCTCGGGTGGTGGACGCCATCGCCTTCAACACCGAACCGGTTACCGAGAACCGGGTGCGCGCCGTCTACCGGCTCGGCATCAACGACTACGGGGATGCCGACACGTTGCAGCTTGAGATTTCGGCTCTCGAGGGCATCTAAGGGTCCTGAACTTCGACAAAGTCGTGCCCGGTTCACCGCTGGCGAACCCCCGTTCGGTCTACGACCTATCGTCGCGTTGGGATGCACCGCATACGTACTCGAACGTCGCGTTGGCGACATGGGCGCAGGTCGACCTCACCGCATTCCAGTCGTGCCACTTCGGGTCCAGATGCCGGTATTCGGCCAAGGTGGATTCGTCTAGGTCGTAAGGAACCGAATTCGCCAGTTGAGCTTGTAGCTGTTGAAGCGGCGACTCGCCGTTGTCCTGCTCATATAGCCGGTCGAATGGGCGCAATGCTCGACCGGTTGCGTCATCGCCGAGGCGATCTGCCAATGCGGCGAAGTCCAGGTAGTCGCGGGTCGCATTGCGTCGAAGAATCAGCACGCCCTTGATGCGAAGTGTCTCCGCCTCGGTCGGCACGGTCAGCGGGACGCCTCCTACATCCAACATCGTCGTCTCCAATGGCTCGTCTCGGATGAGTTGCCGCACGCCCGTCTCTATGCCGTCGAGGCTTCCGAGGATCAACACCGGTCTGCGCACCCGGGCGGTGCGCCAGCCGGCAACCGACTCGAGTTGCGCAAGCACCTGCCCGAATCGGCTTCGAAGATCGGTCAATACATGATCGGCGTCGCGCGACAGCCGGTGTTCGGCATGGATGGCGGCCGCCGTGCCGCCAACCAACACGGCATCCGGCAGGATCCGCTGCAGCCGGGCAGCCGCCGACAGCACGGTTTCCCAATCAGGGAACGGCTCGCCGGTAGCGGACATGATTCATCCAGAAGTGATGGCGTTGGGCATATGGGTCGACGACTTGTGGTGCGCAGACGCGTTCGATCACTTCGAGCAGCGCGGGATCGTCGAGGGTCGCCTGCCGGAGGTCCGCCCAGTCGTCCCATCGGCCGCGAGAGTTGATGTCGTCGATCGCTGCGGCGGTGTATCCCTGATGATTGAGATGGCGGTGCAGCATGCGACGTTCGGTGGTCTGTGCGAAGATGCGGCCCATGGCTTGCTCTCCGTGGCGCAGAGCGCGAGTGCCGTTGTGGCGGCAATCATACTACGGCGTCCCACTGGTAGAATCGCGCCATTCCCACCGGATCGGACACCATGGCCGAAATCACCTCCATCCGCGAGACATTGAAGTCCCTCGCCGGGCGAACCGAAGCGCTACGGGGGTATCTTTGACTACGCCGCCAAGAAAGATCGCCTAGAGGAGGTCGAACGCGAACTCGCCGACCCGGAACTCTGGGAGCAACCGGATCGAGCCCAGTCCCTGGGGCGCGAACAATCGTCCCTAGAGACCGTGGTGAGTGGTCTCGAGCACCTGACCGGAACACTGGCGGACCTCGCTGACCTTACCGACCTCGCCGTGGCGGAGAGCGACGTTGACGCGCTGGACGACATCGATGAGGAACTGGCGGGCGTGCGCCAGCGCCTCGCGGGGCTTGAGTTCCGACGCATGTTCCAAGGCGACCAGGACGGGTCCAACGCATTCCTCGACATCCAGGCGGGATCGGGGGGCACGGAAGCCCAGGACTGGGCCGAGATGCTGCTCCGCATGTACCTGCGCTGGGGCGAGAAGCGCGGCTTCAGAACGGATCTGGTCGAGGTGTCGTCCGGCGACGTGGCGGGCATCAAAAGCGCGACGGTGCAGTTCGGGGGCGACTATGCCTACGGCTGGCTGCGCACCGAAACCGGCGTCCATCGGTTGGTGCGCAAGTCACCGTTCGATGCCGGCAACCGCCGCCATACCTCGTTCGCTTCGGTGTTCGTCTCGGCGGAGATCGACGATGACATCGTCATCGACATCGATCCGGGGGAGGTCCGCACGGACACCTACCGGGCGAGCGGCGCGGGCGGCCAGCACGTCAACCGCACCGACTCGGCGGTGCGCCTCACCCACCTACCCACCGGTGTCGTGGTGCAATGCCAGAGTGAACGCTCACAGCATCAGAACCGGGACCGGGCGTACAAGCAGCTTCGGGCCAAGCTCTACGAACTGGAACTGGCCAAGCGACGCGAGGAGCAGCAGGCGATCGAGGATGCCAAGGTGGACATCGGCTGGGGCAACCAGATCCGCTCCTACGTGCTCGACCAATCGCGGGTCAAGGATCTGCGCACCAATGTCGAGCGGTTCGACCCCGGCAACGTACTGGACGGCGACTTGGACGAATTCATGGAAGCCAGTCTGAAGGCCGGCGTATGAGCGACGACTCCCGCGACGAGGCGGAGCAGCGGCTACGCAAGCTAGGCGAGCTACGCCACCGGGGCGAGGCCTACCCGAACTCGTTCCGGCGCAACGACACCGCAGCCGACCTCGCGAATGCGTACCGCGGCATGGACAAGGAAGCGCTGGCCGCGACAACGATCGAGGCCGCCGTGGCCGGGCGCGTCATGCTGCGCCGGGTGATGGGCAAGGCGAGTTTCATGACCCTCGAGGATCCGAGCGGGCGCATTCAGTGCTACGTGCGGCGGGACGATATCGGGGAGGATGCCTACGCCGACTTCCGTCGGCTTTGGGATCTCGGCGACATCGCCGGGGTCCGGGGCGCCTTGATGAGAACCAATACCGGCGAACTGACCGTCCAGGCGAGCGAGGTCAGGCTTCTCGCCAAGTCGCTGCGGCCCCTTCCCGAGAAGCACCACGGCCTCGCCGACCAGGAACTCCGCTACCGGCAGCGCCACCTCGATCTCATCGTGAACGAAGCGTCCCGGCAGGTCTTCCGGACCAGGGCACGGCTCGTAGCGGCCATGCGCCGATTCTTCGACGAGCGAGGGTTTTTGGAGGTCGAGACCCCGATGATGCATCTGATCCCGGGCGGCGCGACGGCGCGCCCGTTCGTGACCCACCACAACGCCCTGGACACCGATCTATTCCTGCGCGTGGCGCCGGAGTTGTATCTGAAACGACTGGTGGTGGGCGGTTTCGAGCGCGTCTACGAGATCAACCGCTGTTTCCGCAACGAGGGACTGTCTCCCCGGCACAACCCGGAGTTCACGACGGTCGAGTTCTACCAGGCGTTTGCGGA
>CAZJRX010000224.1:4717-6296 GCA_964548145.1 uncultured Pseudomonadales bacterium
CGATCTCATGGACTTGACGGAGGAACTCCTCGGTACGTTGCTTCGGGATATCGCCGGCAGCACCTCGATCACCTTTGACGGTCGCGAGATCGATTTCGGGAAGGCCATGGAAAGGCAACGCATGACAACGGCGGTTGCCGCCGCAACGGGCATCCCGGAAGCCGACCTCATGGCCGAAGCGAAACTCGGCGAGGTGGCACGTGGCATGAACCTGCCGGTGGCGGCAGGCTGGGGCTGGGGTCGCCTCCTGATGGAGATCTTCGAGGCGCGGGTGGAGGCGAATCTCGTCCAGCCCACGTTCATCACCCACTACCCGACCGAGGTTTCGCCGCTGGCGCGCACGAGCGCCGACGATTCCCGGCTCACGGACCGTTTCGAGTTGTTCGTCGCCGGCCGTGAGATCGCCAACGGTTTCAGCGAGTTGAACGACCCCGAGGAACAGGCGGAACGTTTCGCAAGGCAGGCACAACTCAAGGATCGCGGCGACCTGGAAGCCATGCACTACGACACAGACTTCCTTGCCGCGCTCGAACACGGCATGCCACCGACCGCGGGCGAGGGAATCGGCGTCGATCGCCTGGCGATGCTGCTGACCGATTCGACGACCATTCGCGACGTGGTGCTATTCCCGCAGTTGCGCCGCCTCGAGGACGACCCGTCGTAATGGCCGCGGCCCGGGACCGGGTGAGGCTGGATCCCTCGTGGAAGGCGGCGCTGGCCGACGAGTTCGAGTCCGCCTACATGACGCGGTTGCGTTCGTTCCTGGTGGCCGAAAAGCAAGCCGGCAAAACCGTCTTCCCCCGGGGCGAGAACATATTCGCCGCCCTCGACGCCACCCCCCTCGAATCGGTGAAGGTAGTCATCATCGGCCAGGATCCCTACCACGGACCGCGCCAGGCCCACGGCCTGTGCTTCTCGGTGCAGTCGGGCGTCGCCCTGCCGCCGTCGCTAGTGAACATCTTCCAGGAGATCAACACCGACATGGCCGACGACGACGTTCCCTGTGGCCGCCACGACGGCGCCGTACCGCCGGACAAGGGCTGCCTGGCGCCCTGGGCCCGCCAGGGTGTGCTGCTGCTGAACGCCGTATTGACGGTGGTCGCAGGGCGCGCCGGCTCTCATCAGGGCCGCGGCTGGGAGACCTTCACGGACCGGGTGGTCGAGATCGTCAACCGGGAACGCCAACACGTGGTGTTCATGCTCTGGGGCAGCTACGCCCAGAAGAAGGGCGCAGCGGTGGACACGTCCCGCCACCTCGTGCTGACATCTCCCCATCCGTCGCCGTTGTCGGCTCATCGGGGCTTCTTCGGCTGCCGGCACTTCTCGAAGGCGAACCAGTACCTGGTGGAGCACGCCGTGATGCCGATCAACTGGTTCGACGTGGAGTAGGAAATCGTGTTCATCCACAGCATCAAGCTACGCAACCTGCTTTCGTTCGGTCCCGAGGCGCAGGAGCTGGAACTCAAGCCGCTCAACGTTCTGATCGGGCCGAATGGGGCGGGCAAGTCGAATCTCATCGAGGTCATGGGATTGCTGAGGGCTGTCCCCTCGAAGCTGGTTGAAACCATCATCGAGGGCG
>CAZJRX010000225.1:0-6227 GCA_964548145.1 uncultured Pseudomonadales bacterium
ACAACACCTTGCACAGCGCCGTCTTCAGCGTTGAACTGGGCAGCGATACCGACTCGTGGCGCGCCTGCTGGGCGTTCCGGATACGGGTCAGGAGATCGGCTATGGGATCCTGCATGCTCATCGTGGGTTCCCCTCGGCTACCAACTCGCTTTGACGAGACCCGGGACGTCGCCGCGGTTGGCAGCCTCGCGAAGCTTGTTTCGTCCCAGGCCGAACTTGCGGTATACCCCCCGCGGCCGTCCGGTCTGTCCGCAACGGTTTCGGAGCCGTACCGGCGAGGCGTTCTTGGGCAGTTTCTGCAGTTGCTGCTGCGCTTGCCAACGTTCGGCGTCCGACACGCTGCGGTCGCCAATGATCTTCTTCAAGGCGGCGCGTTTGTCGGCATACTTGGCGACGATCTTCTCGCGCTTTTTTTGGCGCTCGATCACGGAGGTCTTTGCCATTGACTGTTTGTTCCTCGTTGCCGAAAGGGACGGGCCCTGGTCAATTCCTAAAAGGAAAGTTGAATCCCCGGAGCAGGGCGAGACCCTCCTCGTCCGTCTTCGCCGTAGTCGTGACGATGATGTCGAGGCCGCGGATCTTGTCGATCCGGTCGTAGTCGATCTCGGGAAAGACGATCTGCTCGGAAATCCCCATTGAAAAGTTGCCGCGGCCATCGAACGAGCGTGGGTTCAACCCGCGGAAGTCCCGCATTCGGGGGATGGCGATACCGATCAAGCGTTCCACGAACTCGTACATCCGGTCCCGGCGCAGCGTTACCTTGCAGCCCACCGGGAAGCCCTCGCGGATCTTGAACCCCGCCTCCGACTTCCGCGCCTTCGTAACGACGGGTTGTTGGCCGGCGATCAAGGCCAGATCCGTCACGGCGGCATCCATGGTCTTGCGGTCGCCGACGGCATCGCCGACACCCATGTTGAGGGTGACCTTGGCGAGTCGGGGCGCCTGCATGACCGAGGCGTAGCTGAACTGCTCAACCAGGGCGGGACGGATGTCCTCGAAGTACCTTGCTCTCAAGTCCGACACGGTCAATCGTCCTCGTCCACGCGGGTGTTGGTGGACTTGAAATAACGCACCCGCTTGCCGTCCTCCTCGCGGATTCCCACGCGGTCCGCCTTGTCCGTTTCCGGGTTGACGAGCGCGACGTTGGATACGGCGATCGGTGCCTCGATGTCCTTGATGCCGCCGGGATCATTGGCGATCGGGTTCGGCCGGGCATGTTTCTTCACTAGGTTGATTCCCGACACCAGGAGGCGATCGGGCCCGACTTCGAGCACCTCGCCACGCTTGCCCCGGTCGCGGCCCGCGATCACAACGACTTCGTCCTGTTTACGTATTTTTCGCATAGCTTTCGCGCGTGGGCTAGAGAACCTCGGGGGCGAGCGATGCGATTCGCATGAAGCGTTCGCTGCGCAGTTCCCGCGTCACGGGACCGAAGATCCGGGTCCCCACCGGCTGTAGTCCCGCGGTCAACAACACCGCCGCGTTCTGGTCGAACCGGATCAACGACCCGTCCTGTCGTCTGACGCCGTGTTTGGTGCGAACCACCACCGCATTCATGACCTGACCCTTGCGTACCCGACCGCGGGGTATGGCTTCCTTGACCGTTACCTTGACGACGTCGCCGATACCGGCGTAGCGCCGGCGCGAACCGCCGAGCACCTTGATGCACTGCACGCGCCGGGCGCCGCTGTTGTCGGCGATATCGAGCATGGTCTGGGCTTGAATCATCGTTCGTTTCCTGGTGCCCTACACCGCTACGGTGCCGGCTCCTCCATGTCCGACCCGAGTTGCGCCGTCTCGCGGTTACGCTCGACGATGCGCCCCAAGGTCCACGACTTGGTCTTGGAGATCGGACGCGTCTCGACGATGGTGACGACGTCGCCCTCGTTGCACGTGTTCGCCTGGTCGTGGGCGGCGACCTTCGTCGAGCGACGGATGAACTTGCCGTACACCGGGTGCTTGACCCGGCGTTCCAGGAGGACGGTGATGGTCTTGTCCGCCTTGCTGGATACCACCACGCCGGTGCTCTCGCGTGCCGTGGCGTCGCCCGGATCGTCGGCGATCATGGTCGGTGTGGCGACGGACTCCTCCGGTCCACCCTCAGGTGGGGATTCGCTGTCGGCCACATCGACGGCCGTTGGTTCGTCAGGCACGTGCCTTCTCCCGGATCAGTGTCTTGACGCGCGCGATATCGCGGCGCGTGTCGGTAAGCAGGTGGGTCTGCGGCAGCAGTTCACTGGCGCGCTGCATGCGCAACTGGAACTGCGTCTTGCGCAGCCGCACAAGCTCGTCCCCGAGTTCCTCGAGGGTCATGGCCCGCAGGTCGTTCAGTTCGTCTACCTTCACGTCGTGCTCCCGCCATGCCCACGTCGCAGGGCAAGCGATTGTCGTGCGTCGTTCGATGCTGCGGCGTTCATCAGAACAGAGACCGTTTGACGAAGGCCGTGGGGAACGGCAGCTTGGCGGCAGCGAGCGCGAGCGCTTCCCGGGCGACGCTCTCCCCGACGCCCTCCATCTCGTAGAGGATGCGACCGGGTTGTACCTGTGCGACCCAGTACTCGACGGCGCCCTTGCCCTTGCCCTGGCGTACTTCGAGGGGCTTCTTGGTAATCGGCTTGTCCGGAAACACGCGAATCCACACCTTGCCGCCGCGCCGTACGTGCCGCGTCATGGCACGCCGCCCGGCTTCGATCTGGCGCGCGGTCATGCGCCCGCGGCCGGTGGCCTTCAGGCCGTATTCGCCGAAGCTGACCCGGTTGCCGCGTTGCGCCAGGCCCCGGTTGCGGCCCTTCTGCTGTTTCCTGAATTTGGTGCGCTTGGGTTGCAGCATGTCTCAAGTGTTCCCGTGGTCGACCCGCGTTAGCGCGCCACCGCGATGTCGCTCTTTTCCGGTTGGTCGCCGAGGATTTCCCCTTTGAAGATCCAGACCTTGACGCCGATGATCCCGTAGGTGGTCATGGCTTCGGCGGTGGCGTAGTCGATGTCGGCCCGCAGCGTGTGCAGCGGTACGCGGCCCTCCGCATAGACTTCGGCGCGGGCGATGTCGTTGCCGTTGAGTCGCCCCGCAACCCGCACCTTGATTCCCTTGGCACCCAAACGCATCGCGTTCTGCATGGTCCGTCGCATGGCGCGCTGGTGGCGTACACGTCGTTCGAGTTGCTGCGCGACGTTCTGGGCGACGAGCAGGGCGTCCACTTCCGGTTTGCGGATTTCCTCGACGTTGATGTGGACGCGAATGCCCATCTTGTGTGACACCTGCGCGCGCAGGCGTTCCACGTCCTCGCCTTTCTTGCCGATTACGATACCGGGCCGCGCCGTGTGAATCGTGATTCGCGCCGTTTGTGCCAAGCGCTCGATCTCGATCCGGCTCACCGATGCGTTAGCCAACTGTTTCGAGATGAACTCGCGCACCTCGAGATCGTTCAGCAGGTAGCCGGCGTAGTCCTTCTTCGTCGCGTACCACACGGAGGTGTGGTTCTTGATGATTCCGAGACGCAGACCCGTGGGACTGACTTTCTGACCCATAGCTAGTGCTTGTCCTTAGTCGTCCGTAACCGTGACGGTGACGTGACTGGTGCGTTTGAATATTCGGTCGATGCGTCCCCGTGCGCGCGGACGACCACGCTTCATGGTGCGACCCTCGTTGACGTAGATGCTCGACACCTTGAGTTCGTCGATGTCCGCGCCCTCGTTGTTCTCGGCGTTGGCGATGGCCGACTCGAGTACCTTGCGGACCAGCGTCGCTCCCTTCTGCGTGCTGTAGTTCAGGAAGTCGAGGGCGACGCCGACTTCCTTGCCCCGCACCTGGTCGGCGACGAGGCGGATCTTGCGTGGCGAGATGGGCAATCGCTTGGCCGTGGCACTCACTTCCATTATGTTCACCGACTCGCTCTCGACACCCTGGATCAGCGTCGTGCCTTGCGGTCGGCGGCGTGGCCCCGGAAGGTTCGCGTCGGAGCGAACTCGCCGAGCTTGTGGCCGACCATGTCTTCGGAAACGAATACCGGCACATGCTGGCGTCCGTTGTGTACGGCGATGGTGAGTCCCACCATGTCGGGAACGATCATGGATCGTCTCGACCAGGTGCGAATAGGACGGCGGTCCTTGTTGGCCGCCGCTTCGGCTACCTTGCGCATCAGGTGCAGGTCCACGAAGGGGCCTTTTCGCAATGCCCTCGGCATCTGTCTACCTCCTGGTTCCGCCGCGGCGGCGAACGATCAGTCGATCGGTGCGTTTGTTCTTGCGGGTCTTGAAACCCTTGGTCGGAACACCCGTGGGCGACACGGGATGGCGACCACCGGAGGACTTTCCTTCCCCGCCGCCGTGCGGATGATCCACCGGATTCATGGCCACGCCGCGTACCGTCGGGCGGACACCCCGCCACCGCTTGGCACCGGCTTTGCCAAGCGAGCGCAGGTTGTGTTCGCTGTTGCCGACTTCGCCCAGCGTCGCCCGGCACTCGACCGGCACCTGGCGCATCTCCCCCGAGCGCAGCCGCAACAGGGCGTGCGGACCCTCGCGGGCGACGAATTGGCAGGACGACCCGGCGCTGCGGGCCAGCTGTGCGCCCTTGCCGGGCTTGAGCTCAATGCAGTGGACCACGCTGCCGACAGGCACGTTGCGTAGCGGCATCGCGTTCCCGGGCTGGATCGGTGCCGTCGAACCGGACATCACCTGATTGCCCGCCGCCAGACCGCGGGGGGCGACGATATAGCGGTATTCGCCGTCGGCGTACTTCACGAGGGCGATGTTCGCGGTACGGTTCGGGTCGTACTCCAGGCGGACGACGGTCGCCTTGACGCCGTCCTTGTCGCGCTTGAAGTCGATCTTGCGGTAGTGCTGTTTGTGGCCGCCACCACGGTGTCGCGTGGTGATCCGGCCAGCCGTGTTGCGCCCGCCGGTTCGGTTCTGCTTTTCGACGAGCGGCTTGTAGGGCGATCCCTTGTGCAACGAGGGATCGACCACCTTCACGACGAAGCGGCGTCCGGGGGAGGTGGGTTTGGTCTTGACGACTGGCATTAGCCTTCCACCGACATGTAGTCCAGGTTCTCTCCCTCGGCGAGGCGGATATACGCCTTCTTCCAATCCGAGAGCTTGGTCGTCGAGCCGCGTAGCGTCCGCCTGCGTTTGCCCTTGACGACGAGCGTGGTGACGTTGGCCACCTTGACGTTGAACAGGGACTCGACCGCCGACTTGATCTCGCGCTTGGTCGCGTCTTTCGCAACCTTGAAGGCGTAGTGGTTGCTCGACTCGCCGAGGTCGGTCACCTTCTCCGTGATGTGGGGCTCCAGCAGCACCGCGTAGACGCGTTCGTCGGGTCGCAGGCTCACGACAGCCGCTCCTCGATGATCTTGAGGGCGGCGACGGTGGCGAGCACCCTGTCGTGGGCCAAGAGGCACACCGGGTCGATGTCCCGGACGTTGCGGATCTCGACGTCGGGTAGGTTGCGGCCGGCCAGTTCCAGATTTCGGTCGGACTCGCCCGTCAGCACCAGAACGTTGGCCAGACCGAGTTCGGCGAGCCGGTTGGCGAGTAGCTTGGTTTTGGGGGCTTCGAGGGACAGGGAGGGGATCGAGACGAGGCGGTTCTGGCGGACTAGCTCGGAAAAGATACAGCGGAGCGCGCCCTGGTACATTTTCCGATTGAGTTTCTGGGAATGGTCCGTCGGTCGCGCCGCGAAGGTTCGACCACCGCCCACCCAGATCGGGCTGCGAATCGATCCAGCCCGGGCCCGGCCGGTACGCTTCTGCCGCCAGGGCTTGCGGCCGCCACCGCTGGCGTCCGAACGGGATTTCTGCGCTTTGCTGCCGCTGCGTGCGCCGGCAAGCCAGGCGACGACGGCCTGGTGGACGAGCGGCTCGTTGAAATCCCGGCCGAAAGCCGCTTCCGAGACCTGCACCGTCTCGCCGTCTGCCGACGTGATCGAGAGGCTCATGTACGCCTCCGCTTGGCGGCAGGCTTAATGCAGACGTCGGCGCCGGGCGCGCCGGGTACGGCGCCCTTGACCAGGATCAGGTTTTGCTCGGGGAGGATGTCGACGATGGTGAGATTCTGGGTAGTGACCCTGCTGTTGCCGAGATGGCCGGCCATTTTCTTGCCCTTGAACACCCTGCCGGGGGTTTGGCACTGACCAATGGAGCCGGGCGCCCGGTGGGAGAGGGAGTTGCCGTGGGTACTGTCCTGGGTGCGGAAGTTCCAGCGCTTGACGGCACCCGCGAACGACTTGC
>CAZJRX010000226.1:0-6152 GCA_964548145.1 uncultured Pseudomonadales bacterium
TCCTTCGTCACCTCGGAAACGAACATCGAAATGAGGAGCAGGTGCGCCACCCAGACGCTGCCGACTGACAGGATCAGCGCCATAATCGCGCCAATAACTCCGACACCCAGGATCCACGACGACCGGCCCCCCGCGCGACAGCCGATGAGCTGATCGCGCTCGTCGGCCTCGTCCGACCGGTTGGCGATAGCCGCGACGACGTGTCCTGCGATGTTGATGGCCACGATGAGGACGATCGCCACGGCGAAGACCGGCACGTAGGCCGGCAGGGAACTGACACCGTTCGACAGCATGAGGCTGGCGACGATCAGGTAGCCGCCCAGACCGACGGCGAGACTGACGAGTTGAATCCAGACGCTTTTCTCCTCGAAGGATGTATCCATTGAAGTATCCCTTCTGATGACTAAGAAAATTGACTCGATGTAAAGGTTACTAGACATACCTTGGCGTGTCTAGAATTTTTTACATTGCAACGGGGATGGTGCCGCGCTCGTGGGGCAGGGGGCGTGTGTACTCGGGACGGAACTCGGTACCGCTCGTGCTTTCAGGCACTTCAGAACGTCTGCCGAGCTGAGGACCCGACCGACGTCCCCCGGGGGCACACCTTGGACTTCAAGCGGGTCTGGCCTCGACGACTGGGTCGCCGACACGTCCTCAGACTTCGGTGTGATCGTACGGCGTTAGCCGGTTTAGATACCAAGATCCAGCTTGTTGTAGCCCCGCAGGCTTTCTCTTGCCGCGTCGTTCCATTCGAAGGACTGCCCGGCGAATGGCCGGTATTCGTAGGGCGTCTCGTTCGGAAAGCGTTGCCTGCGCGCCTCGATCGCCAAGCCCAGCACCCGGGAGCGGCGGCGGACGCGATCTTCGTCGTAGATGACCTTGTCGCTGCCAGGGGCGTGAATGCCGTTGCCGCGGGTGCCGACGACGCTTGCCCGGGGATGAAAGCCGAAGTTCATCGTGACGCGGCACGCGTCGCTGGTGTTGGCGAACGAGCCGTGGACTGCCTGCCGGTTGGTGATGGCGACGTCGCCGGGTGCACAGAGGAGCGGCACGGCATCCGGCAGCCGGTCCGAACCGGCCGCCGCGCACCAACCCTTGATATCGGCCTTGGCCAGATGCGAGCCGGGCACCACCCACAGCCCGTTGGCCGCGTCGCAGCCGTAGAGCTGCGCCATGAAGTTGAAGCCGTGGCTGCCCCGGTGGAACCTCGGCGTGTCCCAGTGGGATGTGCCGTCCTGATGCCAGGCGACGCTGCCGCCGAGGCGCGGATGCTTGATCCAGATCACCTCGTTGAAGGGCGAGAAATCCGGTCCGTTGAAGGTTTCCGCCACGCGCAGCAGGTCGGGATGCCCGTAAAGGCGCAGCGCGGCGTCGGAGAACTGCAGCGAACCGCCGACGACCTGCAGCACCCACGCCGGTGCGCCTTCCGGCACGGTGGGTTCGATCATCTTGGCCGGATGGCGACCGTTGTTGCCGGCGGTGCCGCCGATGGGGTCCGACAGCGGCCGCACCAAGGCCATGCCGCCGCCCTTGCCGTCCGCGCCGAGAGCGGGGCGTCCGAGCCGGTCGAGCTTGCCGCGCGGCTCGGTCGGCGCACGGTCGAGAATTGCCAGGACGTCACGTTCGATGTCGGCCAGTTCGTCGTCTCCGATGACGCCTTCGAACACGTAGAAGCCATGCCGCCAATAGGACTCGACGATGTCCTCCTGCAGCGCACCGTCCGCGTCGTAGCGGATCGGTCCCCGGTTGTCGAGTGTTCGTGCCCGGGCCGTGCCGGCTTCGCGATAGGCGACCATCGCCGCCTCGTGTTCGCCGTAGTCCGACTGCCAAGCGGTCGCTGTGGTCATTGCCGTGTTCTCTCACGTGAGTCGCCGCGTTGGATGGCGATTGTACGCCGGCACGAAATCGGGTTGCGGCTGCGTTCTATCCATCGGTGGCAAGGTCGGATTCCGTGCGTTTGCGTGCGGACGGCTGGTCGGCAGCGCACGACCTCGGGGTGGCGGGCGACATCGGGTGGGGCGCAGTGAGAGCCTCTTTCCGCGTTTAATGGACTAGTTGACGCCCGCAGGAAGCCGTCGCCATGATGGCGCCATGAAGCTGAGCTTTGCCGGCTTGCGGGCCTGCGCTGCACTGGTCGCGGCGGTAGGCGTTGCCGAAGAAGACGTCGCGCCGATGCCGCCGGAATGGTTCGCCCCGCCGAACACCGCGAGTGATCTCGGCATCACCCGCTTCACCCAAAGTCCGTATCTCGATGGTCGGAACCTGCCCCCGGTGGCTGAACGGTTGCCGGAGGATCCCGTCGTCAGCCATCCCTACGAGCGCATCGGGAAGTACGGTGGTACGGCGCGCATCACGCATTGGGATAGTTGGCAGTTCTTCAATTGGGAGCATGCGCTGACGATCTCCGCGGACCTGCGCAACGTCCTGCCGAACCTCGCCGAGTACTTCAGCGTCAGCGAAGACGGACGAGTGATTACCATCCGTTTGCGACCGGGAATCAAGTGGTCCGATGGCGTCCCGCTCACCTCCCGGGACTTCATGTTCCGTTTGAACCACGTCTGGCTCGACCGGGAAATGTCGCCGCAGACCAACCGGTCCGTGCGGGGCGCGAAGTTCGTCACTATCGACGATCTGACGTTCCAGTACGTATTCCCCGAGCCGAACCCGATGTTCGTCAACTACTTCGCGTTCTACGGCAGCCATTTCGTTGAGCCCATGCACTTCTTCAAGCAATACCACCCCGCCTACCGTGACCGGGAGGAGCTGAACGAGGTGGCGAAGGAAAAGGGATTCGTGACTTGGACGTCCATGTACGACGCGCTACGGGGCTGGGGCAACGAGGACGCGCCCGACGTGCCGACTTTGCGAGCCTACAAGGTCGTTCAGCGTACGCCCACCAAGATGCGGCTGGAGCGAAACCCCTACTACTTCAAGGTCGATCCCGCCGGCCAGCAGTTGCCCTACATCGACGCCATCGACGCGATCATTGTCCTCGAGAATTCGCAGATGATCACCTTCCAGGCTGCCACCGGGCAACTCGACTTCGCCGCCTTTGCCATGGAGACGCAGAACATACCGCTACTCAAACTCGGCGAGGCGAAGGGACTGAACAAGGTTCATATCTGGCGTCGGGTGCATGTGGCCGACGTGGCGATCCAGCCGAACTACAACCACCCGGACGCCAAGTACCGAGAACTGGTGTGGGGGTCGGGGGACCGCAAGTTCGTGCGCGCTCTCTCTCACGCCATCGACCGAGGCCAGATGAACACGGCCATCTACTTCGGTCGGGGCATCCCCAGCCAGGTGACGGCGCACCGGTCGAGCCGCTGGTTCGAGGAGCGCTTCGGACAGACCCACATCCGCTACGACCCGGACTACTCGCGCGCACTCCTGGACGAACTCGGCCTGCACGATGTCGACGGCGACGGCCTGCGGGAGTATTCCGACGGATCGCGGTTGACGATCACCCTGGA
Source organism: uncultured Pseudomonadales bacterium (assembly GCA_964548145.1). Lineage (GTDB taxonomy): Bacteria > Pseudomonadota > Gammaproteobacteria > Pseudomonadales > Azotimanducaceae > VXYL01. The sequence continues at coordinate 3,474 of CAZJRX010000226.1, forward strand.
GTTTCTGGATTTCGAGACGCCGAAGGGGATCAGTCTGGAACTGGTGCGCAACTACTGGCGCGAGGTCGGCATCGACCTGCGCCTGAAGTCGATCGAGCGGGGCCTGCAGGCCGAACGTGCCCAGGGCAACAAGATGCAGATGACCGCGTGGCACGCGGACAAGGTGACCGACATCCTATTCCCGCTTTGGCCCGACTGGTTCTACCCCCACCGCTCCGGCTGGGACATGGCCATGTGGAACCTCTGGGCGCGTTACTACCAGACCGGCGGGGAACTGGGCGAACGACCGCCGGCGGTCATCCGCAACATCCAAGACTGGGGCGACAAACTACGGATGGCCACCACCGAGGCGCATCGCGCCAAGGCGGCCAAGGCGCTGCTCACCGCGGCGGCGGATAACCTCTGGGCAATTGGCACCGTCGGTAGCGCACCGCATCCGGTGGTCGTATCGGCGCGTCTCAAGAATGTCACCCCCATGGGGATCTGGGGGGCGGACAACCGGTGGACGCTCGCCTATCACCCGTCGACGTGGTTCTTCGATGAGGGGGCAGAGAACTAGGACGATCATTGCCAGGGAAGGTTCAGGCCGGCGCGTCGGGGAATCCGGGCAGGCGTTCGTCGACCACCGACCAGGTGGCCTTCGATGCCGTGAAGATATTGGCGGTGGGGCGCATTCCCGGGTCGTCGTCCAGGCAGCCGGAGGGAATCTGCATCTGGTCCTCGGTGCGCAGGCGGGGCATCTGCGAGCCGCAGATTCGGCAGAAGGCGGTTCCCTTCACCTTTGCCTCGGGCATCTTGTAGTTGACGAGGTTGTCTTCACCGCCGAGCCAGCGGAACGCGCCCGCCGGCACCATCGTCATGGTGGCATAGGCGGCGCTCATGGCGCGCCGGCAGCGGGAGCAGTGGCAGTTGAGCATGCGTTCGGGCTGGCCGTCGAACTCGAAGGTCACGGCGCCGCAGAGGCAGCTTCCGCCGACGGCACCGGCCGTCGCTGCTGTACGTGCCGGGCGGTCGGTGGCAACAGCGTCGTCAGCGAACTCCGGCGGAAAGGTGTCGTGTTGCGGGACGTCGTCGGGGATATCGTGCCAGGGCGCCTTCGATCCCACGAACCAGTGCGAACTCGGCCGTATGCCGGGATCCCCGGCAACGTTGCCGAGGGGCACGGCGGCGAATGGACCGCCCTCTGGACAGGCGGGGACCGCCGAGCCGCAACGCGGGCAGAAGTTGCGCCAGCCGTTCGCCGAGGAACGGTAGCGGACGACCTTGTCCTCCCCGCGCCGCCAATGGAAGTATTTCGGTTCGGCGCCCGTATAGGTGGCGAACGCGGCGCCGTGGAACTTGCGGCACATGGAGCAGTGGCAGTGTGCGACGAGATCGAGGGGGCCGTCGATCTCGAAGGCGATGTCGCCGCAGAGGCAGCTTCCGGTCAGCATGGTTCACTCACACGTTGGGGAGGATGTCCCGGGCGACGCGCTCGAGGACGTCGAACCGGGGGTCGAAGTTGGGCAGGATCATGACCTGGTGCAAGCCCGCCTCGGCCAGCGCGTTGAGGCGCTCGATCAGCACATCGCGTTCGCCGATCATCGACGTCGCCTGGAGAATCTCGGGCGTCAGGAAACGTTCTTCTTCGGGCAGCACCCAGCAGTTGTGGCCGCCGTGGATGCGTTGGTGGCGCCGGTCGGCGGGGTACGACTCGATCATGGCGCGGTAGTCGTCCCAGATGCCGAGCAGGTAGCCGGAGGGACGACGGCCGAAGTTGCGGAACTGGTCGTAGGCGAAGTGCACCGCGGCCATGGCCATGGCACCGCATTCCGCCTTTACCCGAGGGGAATCGACCGCTTCGCCGGGGTCGAGGACGACCATCGTGGTAAGCGCAGTCGTGTAGTACGCATCGCGATCGATGCTCCTGCCGGCTCGTTCGGCCCCGGCGTCGATCATGCGCCAGATGTTCGCCATGACCGCGGGACTGGCGGGCAGGGCGAGGACCGCGCCGTCGCCGTGTTTGCCGGCCAGGGCTAGGGACTTGGGGCCGAACCCGGAAATGTACATGGGAATGGGGTCGGCGAAGTTGACGAAGCCGTCGTCGGGCATGATGTGCCGGATGGGAAGTGCCTTGCCGCGATGGCGGTAGACGGCTTCCTCGCCCCGCAGCAGCGGACCGATGGTGCCGAGGTACTCGTCGAACTCGGCGATCCGTTGCGGCGGCAGGCCCATGACGCGCATCGCGGTATTGCCGGCACCGACGCCGAAGAACGTACGTCCCGGCGCCAGCGCGTTTATGGTGGCGATCCCCGAGGCGTTGTTGGGTGCCGGCCGGGTGCCGGTGATGGCGACACCGGTTCCCAGGTTGATGCGGCTGGTCCGGGTGGCGGCGACGGCGAGGGCGGCGTAGCAGTCCGACCACAGCATCTGGCTATCCGCCAGCCAGGCATGGGAGTAGCCGAGCTCTTCGGCACGTACCACGTAGTCGATGTCGTTGACGTGGGAGGCGACGCAGATGCCTAGGTCCATGGATCGTTCCTCGCGCGGTCGTTGGGCTAGTCTATTGAACGCGGGAAAAGGCCCTCACTCGAGTCGCATTGCGATGCCGTATTATGGCCATCACTCGTCGGGCTGGGGTGCCCCCGCTAGTCTATTGAACGCGGGAAAAGGCCCTCACTCGAGTCGCATTGCGATGCC
>CAZJRX010000227.1:0-6135 GCA_964548145.1 uncultured Pseudomonadales bacterium
CGGTGCTTCGCCGAGAAAGTTCGTCCAATACGCCGTCCACCAAGCGGTATCGCGGGCACGTATCGACTTCGCCATCTTTACTCCTTCCCTATCGTCCACCGGGTTGGCTGGTTGCGAAACCCCGGACCGACCGCTCGTCCGGCACGTCGCGACCCCGGACTTGCCGCATGGCCGGCCAATCCGACAAACTCGTGAGCGTGAGCCTTTAAACGGGCGCGAGTATAGCAACCCGCAGGTGGCCCCTTGTTTGACGCTAGCCCCTCAGTATTCATCTCCGAAACCCGACCGCCGGCAGGCATGGACGTCACCGACGCCCTCTATTTCGTCTGTTTGGGCAATGATCTGCTATCCATCAGCGAACAGGGAGTGCCCCGGCCGGTGACGGCGGACGAATTCCGCTGGGTCGATCTGGAGGTCGACTACAAGCACTACCTGGGACGCTGGCAAGGGCGTGCGTGCTACGCCCTGGCGGCGGCTGGCACCGTGCCCGATGGCTTCGCGGTTTCGGGTCTGCGGGCATGGCTCGGCCGGGTCGAACCCGACTTCTTCTCGCTCGCCGGCCGGGCGAAGCAGATTGTAGATTGGCATCGCGACCACAGACACTGCGGCCGATGCGGCACCGCCAACCAGGACCATCCGACAGACCGGGCGAAACTGTGCCGGGCCTGCGGCTTGACCACCTATCCGCGCCTGTCGCCGAGCATTATCGTGCTGGTACGACGGGACGAAGAGATGCTCCTTGCCCGGAACGCCGCCTGGCCGACAAGCATGTTCTCGACGCTGGCGGGTTTCGTCGAGCCAGGCGAGTCCATTGAACAGACCGTGCATCGCGAAGTCGCCGAAGAGGTCGGGCTGGCAGTGGCGAACCTTCGCTATCTCGGTAGCCAATCCTGGCCGTTTCCCAATTCCCTCATGCTCGGTTTCCATGCCGACTACGCGGGTGGGGACATCGTTTGTCAGGACGGCGAGATCGCCGAGGCGCGCTGGTTCAACTACCGGCAACTGCCCAACGTCCCCGGCGGCACGGCAATCTCCCGATGGTTGATCAACGCGTTCATCGACGAGATGTCCAATCGGGCCAACGCTCGGGATTGAGGCCGGTCAAGGCGGCGGTGTCGGGTCGATTCCGTGCTGGAAGAGACCAAGTACCGTGAACACCAACGGCAGGTGGCCGTCGGATCGAAACCGACCGTCCATGAACGCGGCAACCGGGTCCGCCGCGCCGGTAAGAACCGCGATCGCAGTCTGGGCGCAGTCGAAGGTAAAGGTCACATCGGCACGTAGCGTCGGATCGAAGCGAACGCCTTCGTCGGTCACCGCGAAGGCGGTGAGTCGGCTGCCGGCAACGGCGAGGGCCATTGTCGTCTCGACATCGGGGTTGCGAACAGCCCGGAGGCGCCTGCGGAGCTTTGCTTCGAGATCCACATTTGCTCGCATGCCGTTGCTAGTGTCCCGTCAACCCTCAAACGTCGCGTCAGTGGTCGCCGGAGCGTTCCTCGCAAGGCGCAGACGAGAAGTCGTACCGGGGTACGTCGAGCGTCTGCAACGCGGCGAGGGGCGCTCCGGCGACCACCCGAAGGGCGCGTCCGCAAGCGCCCATCCGCGTTGTTGGCGCCTCTCGACGTATGGCCGATATGCCTTCGAGGCGCCGCCTAGCGGACTGGACGCTTGCGGATGCGCTGACACGACGTTTGAGGGTTGACGGGACACTAGTCTGGGGTCGCTGGGGGCGCCTACGCTATAGTGCCGATGTCCAAATGACCAGCGGCCAGCCATGCCCAGGATCGCGGTTCGATTGCTCAACCTGTGCCGTCGTTTCGCGCTCGCCACGCGAAGGCTCCGCGGTGTGTCAGAGGACGACATCGCCGCGCGGCGCATCGTCGACGGCACGACCTGGGAAGAGTTCTGCGACACCCTGAAGGCCGCCGGGGCGTCGTTGGCCTTCCCGGGCACACCTCGGGATGCGTTTAACCAAGCGGAGGGGTACCGCTATCTCTCCCGGTTGGCGCGGGCCGGACTGATGGCCTTCGTGGAGCATGCCGACCCCCTGTGCCCGGTTCTGCACCGAGTCGCACACGAAACGGTGAAGCTCGGCGCGGATAACCCGGACAACCACTACTTGACGGCGGCGATCTCGGGCGAACACGACTACCGCATCCGCGGCATACGAAATTCCGTGTGCTACCTGGCGTTCGGTACCCAGAAAGGTCACTACGGGGAAGGCGGCGGCATGCCCCCGACCGGCTACATCGAGGCCTCGGAACTGGATATCGATGGCGAGGGACGATTCGAGATCATCCTGAGCAGCCGTCGGCACCCGGGCAACTGGCTACCGATGACGAGAGAAACAGGTACCCTGATCGTCCGCCAGACGTTCCTCGACCGCAAAGCCGAAGTTCCTGCCGACCTGGCCATCGAACGCATCATCCCAGCCGGTGAAGATCCCCGGCCGTTGCCCCTAGCGCCGCAAAACGTCGACCAAGGGTTGCGGGCGACCGGTCGCCTCGTCGCCGGTGCCTCGCTGCTCTTCGCGAAGTGGGCCCGCGATTTCCAAGGGCACAGCAACGCGCTGCCGAGGTTCGACCAGGCGGTGTCGAATGCCGCCGGTGGGGATCCGAATATCGCCTACTACCATAGCCATTGGTCTCTTGCCGAGGACGAGGTCCTCGTGGTGGAGACCACGCCACCCGACTGCGAATACTGGAACTTCCAGCTCAACAACTACTGGATGGAGTCGTTGGACTACCGCTACCACCGGATTCACACGAACATGCATCTTGCCCACTACGAGGCTGACGGCTCCGTGCGACTCATCGTTGCGCATGCGGATCCCGGTCTGCCGAACTGGCTTGAGACGGCTGGCCACGACGCCGGCACCATGTGTTTTCGCTGGGTCAAGGCGACATCACACCCGGTGCCCGCCACGCGCGTCGTCAAGATGAACGAACTCGCCGAGCTGTGGGAAACGCCTTGACCGGCGAATCGCGCCCGGTGACGCGGTTTGCCCACCGACCCGCGCCGGTGAGGATGCTCAACGCGATCGCTCGTCGAGCGGAGTGGCTGGGAATCGGTGGCCCCCTGAGCGTGGACACCATGCTTGCGGCGGCGTGCAGGCGGGTGCAAGCAAGGGACTTCCAGGATGAATCCTTCCTCACGCCGTTGCGGGTACTCGTCGACGCCATCAACGAGGAAGCGGAACTGACACCCCTCGGCCGTGCCGTCCAACGCGAACGTCTCGAGGCGCATGGGTCTTGAAGACGCCCGGCCACCTCGAGCACCTGGACACCTTGCTGTCGGTTTTCCCCGAAGCGATGGTCGTCCAGACCCACCGGGACCCCGCCGCTGCGGTCACCTCGTTCTGCAGCCTCGTCGGCCACGCCCGCAGCGTCTTCAGCGACCGTGTCGATCCGGTCGAGATAGCTGGTCATTGGCTCCCCAAGATGCGCCGCATGGTGGAGCTTGCAGCCCGAGTCCGAGACTACGGGCACGGTACGCGTTTTGCGGATGTGTCCTACTACGATCTGGTGAAGGATCCAAACGCCACGCTGCATACCCTCGCCGACCGAATGGATCTGGATCCCGTCTGTGGGAGGAGAGTCAAAGGCTCTTGGACAAGCATCCGCCGGGCCACGCGACGCGGTCCTCGACCGGATGACGGGACAGCATCCGGCTCGATAGAATCCAGCGGGGTGCCCAGCCCGACGAGTGATGGCGACAATACGGCAACGAGATATGACGCGACTGGGTGCCCCTACTCGCCGTTCGTGCCTGCGTTCGAGAAACGAGCAGGTTTGGCCAAACCTACCGGAGATACCATGCAGACAGTCAAGGTCGTGTTCCCGGATCACCTGACGTCGAGTACCGGAGGTGTTCGCGAAATCGACGTCGAGTGCCGCAACTACCGGGGGCTCGTACGGGTGCTCGAGGAACGGTGGCCAGGAATCGAGGAGGTGCTGACCAAGACCGCGGTGGCGATCAACGGACAGATCTACCAGGATGCGTGGCTTGAACCGATCGCGCCGGGCAGCGAGGTGTTCTTCATGGAACGGATTGAAGGCGGCTAACCGGGGAGCGGCGACATCGCCCAAACGCGTCGGGCTTATTCTTCGCGGGCGTCCTTGGTGTCGGCCTCGGCCAGCCGCGCAAGCGCCCGTTTTGCGCGCTCACGCCAGGACACATCGGGGTGCCAATACGCCGTCTTCCTGAAGTGCATGCGTGCTCGCTCCCGTTCGCCGGTACGGCCGTATGCTTCCCCTAGGTAGAAGTTGATCTGTGGCGACCACGGTGACCTCGCGTGGGCGGTTCGCAGGTAGCTGAGCGCATCGACGGGGCTTCGCACGTAAAGGCTGATGATCCCGAGGCCGTAGGCGGCGGCGACGCCGTGGCGCTCGGACTCTAGTGCCCGCGTATACAGGGTGATCGCCTCGGGTAGCGCTTCGCCGCAGGCGGCGCGATCAGCCTGACAGCCAAAGACCTTTATTTCCGCCATCCGTACGACCGCAGCGGGGTAGTCCGGCTGCATGGCAAAGGCTCGATCAGCGAGCCGCAAGGCCCGGTCGCCGGTTTCGAGTCGCGAAAGCGCGATCAGCGCATCGATATGATCCGGTTGGCGCTCGAGAATCTCGTCGTAGAGTTCGATGGCAAGCTGTGGGTGGTGGAAGGCGGCGACATCGGCCAGATGGTAGCGCGTGTCGACGGCGTCGAGGCAGTCCCGCCGAAACGGCAGCCGTTCCCGCAGTTGTGTACGGAACTGGTATACCGGCAACTCGTGGTTCTCGTAGTAGGTTCTCAACCGGGCCTTCAGCGTCGACGGATCGAGCCCGAGGTACGTCGTCATCGCCTGTCTGCTGGTCATGCCTTCGTCGATGGCCGCCAGCATCGTGCCCAGCCGGGTGGCGTAGGGTTCCCCGCTTAGATCCTTCGCATGGTGCAGAAAGCGCACGATCGCCCACGCGATCCCGTACACGTCGGAGAGATCATGGCGCTCGGGGTCAAGTTCGAATCGCTCGCCAACGACATCGACGATACCCGGTCCGGGGGGAACAAGAACGCTGCGCAGATAGGCACCGGGCACGCGGCCGACGGTCACCAAGCCGGTCGGCGCGACGCTCAAGGTCGCGAGGTAGGACGCGAAGCCCTCCTCGTACCAGATCGGCAGGTTGAGGGCGGCGCGACTTCGTATCAGGTAGTGGACGTATTCGTGGAACACATTCCGGGTGAGGTGCTTACCATCCGCATCGGGTCCCGACGCCAACAGGCTCTGGTCCAGCGAGGGACGGGTGAAGCCGGCCAGATGCGTGCCGTTGAAGACGCTGGCGAAGTCTTGCGACCGCTCGAAGGCGACGAGTTTCAGAGGCGGTGCGGACTCGTCCGGACCACCCGGTCGAGGGCCCTTTCCCGGGGCAGGTCGGATACCAGTTCGAAGTGGTCGGTATAGGTGATGCACCAGTCGCGATCCTCGACGTCGGCGGCGACTAGGGTGGTCGTTGCCAAAACCGCGGCTGCAACGAGTCCCCGTTTCCACGTCGTCAATCTCATGCACTTCCCGTCGGACCCCGGGGTGGCGGCGAACCGCGGCCTATCCCGACGTGGGTGATGCCGAGCGATCGGAGCGTGATCGGATCGTAAATATTCCGACCATCGAAGATCACCGGGTATCGGAGCGCCGACTTGATAGCCCCGAAGTCGGGGCTTTTGAATACCAACCACTCGGTCATGACGATCAGGGCATCGGCCCCGGCCAAGGCGTCGTCGCGGTGTCGGCATAGAACCAGGTCCTCTCGCCGCCCGTACATCCGCTGCGCCTCGGCAGCCGCTCCCGGATCGTAGGCTCGAACGCTCGCCCCGGCTGCCCAGGCCGACTCCATGATCACGCGGCTGGGTGCCTCGCGCATATCGTCTGTATTGGGTTTGAAGGCAAGGCCCCAGAGCGCGAGCGTGCGTCCGGCGAGATCGCATCCGAAGTACGCCTTGAGCCGATCCACCAAGATGTGCTTCTGCCGCTGATTGACGGCTTCGACGCTGCGCGCGATCGCGGCGTCGATGCCGGCCGATTGCGCCATGTGGACGAGAGCTCTCACATCCTTGGGGAAACACGAACCGCCGTAGCCGCAGCCGGCATAGATGAACTGGTAG
>CAZJRX010000228.1:0-1016 GCA_964548145.1 uncultured Pseudomonadales bacterium
GTCGACGAGACCTACATCGGCGGTCTGGAAGGCAACAAGCACGAAAGCAAGAAGCTCCATGCGGGACGGGGAACCGTGGGAAAGGAGGCCGTGGTCGGCGTCCGCGAACGGGACGGCAAGGTCAAGGCGGCGCACGTCGAGCGCACGGACGGACGCACCCTGCGTGGATTCGTCGAGGATGCCGTCGAACCGGGAACCACGGTCTACACCGACGACGCAGCCGCCTACGGGGCGCTGCCCACCGTCGTCAACCAGTACGTCCACGACACGGTAGCGCACAGCAAGGGCGAGTACGTCCGGGGCGATGTCCACACCAACGGCATCGAATCGGTATGGGCCGTGCTGAAGCGGAGCATCCACGGCACTTGGCACCACGTCTCGCCGAAGCACCTCGGGCGGTACGTCAACGAGGCGACCTTCCGCCTGAACGAGGGGAACTGCGAAGTCGACACCGTCGACCGCATGGCGGACTTCGCGGGCGGCATCCACGGCAAGCGTCTCAGCTACGCCGACCTGATAGCCGACAACGGCGAATCCAACAGGCCGGTGGCCGTCCGATGATCGCCAACCGCACCCTCTTCGTGGCGGACAATCTCCGCGTCCTTCGCGGGATGGACTCCGAATCGGTGGACCTGATCGCCACCGATCCGCCGTTCAATTCCAAGCGTTCCTTCAACGCCCCGCTGGGAAGCAAAGCAGCAAAGGCCAAATTCGACGACCGCTGGAAGTGGGACGACGTGACCGACGAATGGCACGATGTCATAGCCGCCGACCACCCGGCCATCAAGGAGATCGTCGAGGCGGTAGCAGCCATAGAAGGCGGAACACTCGACAAGAAAGCGAACACGGGAACGGACAACTCCATCGCGGCGTTCATCGTCTGGATGGCACCTCGCGTAGTGGAAATGCACCGCATCCTCAAGCCCACGGGCAGCCTTTACATCCACTGCGACCCGTCCGCGAACGCCTACCTCCGTCTGCTTCTGGACGCCGTGTTCGGTAGGAACAGGTTTCGC
>CAZJRX010000228.1:1026-4155 GCA_964548145.1 uncultured Pseudomonadales bacterium
AAGTCCAGCAAGTTCGGAACCAGCAACGACAACATCCTGTTCTACGCGAAGTCGCCGAAAAGCACATTCAATCCCCAATACTCGTTCGACGATCCCGACTATCAGGACTACCTCAAGCGAACCTTCCGGCACAGGGACGAAAACGGACGGGTGTACCGAATCGACAATCTTGCGAATCCTGCCCCGCGTCCGAATCTCATGTACGACTACAAGGGCTACCCGCATCCGAAGAACGGATGGGCGATTTCCGAAGAAAAGATGGCAGCGTGGGACGCGGAGGGAAGGCTGGAGTTCCCCAAGAAGCCGACGGGAAGAATCCAAAGGCGGCGGTTTCTCGACGAAATCAAGGGCAAGCCCCTGCAAAGCGTTTGGAGCGACATTAGGATGATCGCTTCGCAATCCGACGAGCGCACCGGCTGGCCGACGCAGAAGCCGCTGGCGCTGTACGCCCGCATCGTCGAAGCATCGAGCAACGAAGGCGATCTGGTGCTGGACCCCTTCGCCGGTTGCGCCACGACGTGCGTCGCAGCCGAACGGCTGAACCGCCGGTGGATCGGCATCGACATCGACCCGGTGGCGGAAACCGTCACCAAGGACAGGCTGCAACGGGAAACCGGACTGTTCGAGTTCATCGACGGCAATCCCGTGACCGTCCGCAAGAACCCCCCGAAGCGCACAGACGTTCCGTCCGTGTCCGACGACAAGCTGCGTCTAGCGTTGTGGAACAACCAGGGAAGGGTCTGCGGGAACCCCTACTGCCGCCACGAACTCCGCAAGGTCGACGTCCATCTGGACCACCGCATCCCGCAGTCGCGGGGCGGGGAGGACGGGCTTGTCAATCGGGTGGGACTGTGCCAGAACTGCAACGGAAGGAAGTCGAAGAAGGCATGGGGAACGTTCCTCGACGAGGAAAGGGCGAAGCAGCCGCATCCGAAGGTCGGAACATGAACCGGAAGGAAATCGACAAGGCCGAACGCCGCCCGGCGTCCCGACGCGACTTCGAGGACGCGCTGAAAAGCGTGCTGCTCGCGCCCCGGACCAAGGTGCGGAGCGAGAACCGCGAACCGACGAAGGCCGAACTCGGGCGGCGCTACAAACTCGACCGGAAATACGAAGACGGAGACTAAATACCAGTGCGGAAGGTATTGCAGCGTCGCGCCCGGTCCAAGCCCAAAACCCGCCGTGAAGCAGATTAAAGGCCCGGGGTTGGGCGACGCACTACCACGGGGTCGATTCCCTCGCATTGGCGGGGGTTTCCCCCGACCGCTCTCCCTCCCGACACCGCGCATTCTCGCACGCCGTTCCCCGCCTTGGCTAGAACATTCGGATGGCGCGGAGCGCGTCTAGCGACACCTTGCTTGAGTGGTGTGACGGCCCGGAGAGACGGGCATCCTTGCGTAAACTGCTACACAATTCCCTTCCCAAGAGCCGTCAGCCCGCCTAGCTGGTTGGGTGCCGCATCGTTGTGCTGGCCGTGCCGCAGCAGGATGACGTTGCGCAGGGGCCGGATCATCCCGTGGGCCGGCTCGCGTTGACTGGTGGTCATTGTGGTGTCCCCGACGGTGAAGACAGATTGGCGCGGCGCATTCTACAGGCGCTCGCCCGCCATCGCCGACTCTCGATGCGCCCCTACGGCTGCGCAACACGATGGCGGCGACGACCAAGCGGCCATCTGACGTCCCGCAAACCCCGAGGCTGAACGTCCAAGTCAAACGGACGGCGGGAACTCGCCTATTTCCGCCGCTTCAACTCGATGGTGGTCGTCTCCTCGGTGAGCTCGCCGTTCGCCATGTTGCGCCAGCGGGTGGTCAGACGGTCGTTCCCTTGGAACACATACTCGGCCTGATGCATGTGATTGGCCTGCGGCGTGGCGAGATTGGTGATGCTCTCGAAGCGCAACTCGAGGCGGTTCTCGTCGTCGGTGGCAAGAACCTCGAGCCGCGGCTGGTTGCCTGCCGCGCAGTAGTGCGTCATCAGCACCCGGTCGCCGTCGGCGTGGTACATGTTGACCATCTCGTGGCCGTCGCCCGGAAACATGGTCTCCACCAGCGCCGATCCACCGGCGGTCAACCGGAACGTGGCGCCGACGGTGTCGGTTTCGCGACCGTCCTCATCCAGCAGTACCCAGTCGCCTTCCAGCGCTGTGAGCTTCGCCATCACGCCGGTATCCTTGTCCGCAGCGAACGCCGCGAACCCCAGCGCGAGCAGGGCGACACCCGCAATCGGTAGTCCCTTGTTCATCGGTTCCGTGCTCCGCACTACTTCGGGACGACCAGTGTAGCTGCTTCGAATACAACCGCAACGCCGGGACGTGCTACGGTGGATGAATGGCATCGTCGCCTGCACCCCTGACCCTGGTCATCGGCAACAAGAACTACTCGTCGTGGTCGTCGAGGCCCTGGAATTACCAGGAGACCTTGCTCGGCACGCGCGCCATGCGGGCATGGACCGATGCCGCGTTGCGGGAGACCGAGTTCGTGCCGATGGACGAACCCTACGCCTCGGCTTGAAGCGGCTTTATCAGCCCACCCCGGTTAGTCGCTGCCGGCGCGCTTCGAACAGCAGCACCGCAGCCGCCACGGCGGCGTTGACCGAGTCCGCCCGGCCCGCCATGGGGATGCGGATCGCCTTGCAACGGGGTGACGACCACGCCGCACCGAGCCCACCGTGCTCGCTTCCGACGACGATCGCGAGGTTGCCGCGAAGGTCCGCTTGCGTGTAGTCGAGGTCCGCATCCGGCCGCGCGGCGACGATTCTCACCCCGTGAGTCTCGAGCCAACTCCGAATGTCCTCCGCAGTTCCGACGGCAACCGGCACGCTGAACAACGCGCCGACGCTGGCTCGGACGACGTTCGGGTTGAAAACGTCGGTGGCGGGATCCGCGACCAGCACACCGGCACCCCCCGCAGCATCCGCGCAGCGAAGCATCGCGCCGAGGTTGCCCGGTTTTTCGATTGCCGCAGCGACCAGCCACACGGCATCTTCCCGTTGCGGCAGGCGGGTCAGGGAGAGTTCGGGCGCGACCGCCACACCGAGCAGACCGTCCGGCGTGTGCCGATAGGACATCTTCTCGAATACCGCGCGGCTGGTCGGCTGGCAGTCCACACCGGTCCCGGCCACTCTCGCGAC
>CAZJRX010000228.1:4165-6121 GCA_964548145.1 uncultured Pseudomonadales bacterium
GCTGTCGGCGTACAGATCCTCGCAGTGGTACACCGCCGCCAGAGTAAGATCCGCCTCTGACGCGCAGGCCAGTTCGCGCTGCCCTTCGATGACAAATCGCCCCTGGCGGTCGCGCTGACGTCGATTGCGGAGCTTCACGACGTCTTTGACCCGAGGATTGCCCAAGCTGGTCAGCATGGTCTACGGCGACTGTTGATCGTCGAGCAGCTTCATGGGTCAATTATGGCGGCAAACGAAGCACACGGAGAGACCATGGGCATTATTGGACTCGAAGAGATCTTCCTCGACGTCAAGGACCTGGCCAAGGCCATCGACTTCTACCAGGACCTACTGGGGCTTGCCGTCGTCGCGCGCAACGACGAACGCGCCTACCTGCAGTGCGAACGCAGCCACATCGTGCTGCAGGTTCGCGACCACACCGGCCGGCACCGGGGCGGCGGCCCCATGCACTTCTCGTTCACCGTCACCGAGGATGCGTTCGACGCAATCGCCGGACGTGCCGCCGAGGCCAACATCTTCACCCGCGGCCCGATGGGAAGCCGGGGCAAGGGCCGGGCGCTGTTCATGCTCGATCCCGACGGCAACGAGGCCGAGGTGAACACGCGTTACCTCTACGGCATTCCGAAACGCTAGAATCCCTCCCAGGTGACAGGGGGGGAGCCGCAAAATGCAATCCATGAGCGCCATATCGGCAGATTCGCACGTGGTGGAGTCGGAGGACGTGTTCATCGGCTTGCCGGAGCGATTCGGCGATGACGCGCCGCGCGTCGTCGGGGCGGGCACGCTCCAGGACTCGATCATCATTCCGAGCAAAGGACCGCGCGGCGTACGTCGCCGGATGGGCTTCGCTGGCATGCGCAAGCGCGACGGGCTCGAACTGCAGCGCCGTCCGGGGCACAAGCCGGAAGTAGACGACATGCGCGACGAAGAGGCGAAGCGCATCCTCGCCAAGGGCTACGACGGCCTGACGGCTGGAATCCGCGACGGGGCATACCGCCACGAAGACCAGGACGAGGACGGCATCGAAGCCGAGTTCCTCTACCCCGGCTTCTTCGGATTGTTCAGCTTCGAGAACACCGAACTGCTCGTCGCCTGCCAGAAGAACTACAACGACTGGCTGCACGACTACGCGAGCGCGTCCAACGGTCGCCTGTTCGGCCTGGCGGCGATACCGATCCAGGATCCGCAAGCTGCGGTCGAGGAACTCCATCGGGTGGTCAAGAGAGGATTCAAGGGAGGCTGCATTCCCTGCACGGCGCCGCCCGAAGTGCCCTACAAGGACGACTGCTACGAGCCGGTCTGGGCGGCGGCGGAAGAGGCGAACTTCCCGCTGTCCATGCATGTCGGCACCAACGCCTACGTGCCCGCGCAGTACCGGCAGAAGAGCCCCCTGCCCGCCGACGAGACCTTCAACTACGCCTCGACGCCCAATACCGTCCAGCGCACCCTCGTCGACCTGATGTGCCGGGGCGTTGCCCAGCGGCACCCGAACCTCAAGTTCGTCGTCGGCGAATTCAACGCCGGCTGGATCGCCCATTGGCTGGACCGGGTCGACCAGGGACTGCTGCGCGAGCACCGCTTCAAGAGCCGCGATTTCACCGGCGAGCGACCCCACGAAGTCTGGCGTCGACAGTTCTACGCGACCATCGAAGACGACCGACCCGCCGTGTTGACCCGAGAGATCATCGGTCTCGACAACCTGATGTGGGGATCCGACTACCCGCACGTCGACTCCACCTGGCCGTGTTCGATGCAGGTGCTCGACGAGATCTTCGAAGGCGTGGACAACGCCGACCGGCAGAAGATCACGCGCGACAACGTCAGGGCTCTCTACGGGATCTAGGCATGGAAGCGCTCACCATCGAACAACGACGCCAGTGGCAGACGGACGGCTACCTGCACCTCGAGGGCGTCCTCGACGAGGAGCAGGTGGCGTTCTTCTCCGACGAGATGGAC
>CAZJRX010000229.1:0-6110 GCA_964548145.1 uncultured Pseudomonadales bacterium
CTGGACGCTTGCGGACGCGCTGACGCCAAGATTAGGGGTTGACGGAGCACTAGGGTATCGGCGAATAGCCGCCGGCAACCCCCTTGGCGAAAACGCTGACCGCGTCGTGGGCGTGCAGGCTTTCGTGGTGTTCGACCCGGACGTGGAAATCGAGGACCGACGGATTGTCGTCGAGGACGTTCTTGAGACGGCGACCGGCATCCTCGCAGAACATGAGGTTCGCGGCGTTCAGACGCGCGAACTCCTGCTCGTCTTCGCGTTTGTCGGCGGTCTGGACAGGGGTCGACAGCGCGTTCTCCTCGTCTGAGACGAGGGAGGTTACCGGGAACGTCGGCAGCGTATCGTCCAGGCGGAGTCTCACCTTGGCGATGCTGCGCTGACCGTGGGGCGTCCCGGCGATCGCTTCCTCGGTACCCAGCCATGCCTTTACGTCGGCTGCGGCGACGGCGCCGTTGTCGCCGAAGTCGCGTTCGAACTGCTCCTGGATGAGCTGGCGGGAGAGGGCCGCCGACGCCGGACAGGTGCTCGAATACCAAACGCCCAAGTCCATCTCGATGCTGATTTCGCCATCGACCGACGAACCCCTGATGGCCAACGGATAGCTGTTCCAACCCGAGTTTTCGGACACCAGCGACCGCCGCCGCAGGAAGTAGTCGAATGCGAACTCCACGAACGCCTGGCCGGACAGGTCGCGGTGAGAGACCAGCATCGACTTCAGCAGCAGCTTGAGTCCGGCCGGGGTTAACGGTCGGGTCGCGGCGTGTTCGTCGAGGATCAGGTAGAGGCGCGACATGTGAATGCCCTTCGCCTGCGCATTGGCAAGGTCGACGTACAACTGAACCCGGGCTTCGACGCCGTGCACGTCTTCACCGTCGCGGATGTCGATGGGCTGGCGAATGTCGCCCATGCCGACCCAGTCGAGCGTTCCGGTGTGCTGGACACCCCGGTTCGCCACATCGGGTAGATGCGATTCTCTCAACGTTTCAGGATCCCTTGAGGACATTGCAGTCTATCACCCGCTGCCGGTCTTCAAGGATTCCCGTTCCGCCGCCGTGAGCTCCCGGGCTTCCCCGACGATCAACACCGGAATGCCGTCTTCGATCGCGTATGCCAGCCCACTCGCCGCACACCAGAGTTCCTCGCGCTCCGGCCGGTATACGAGGGGCGCCTTGGTCAAGGGGCAGACCAGCAGTTCGATCAGCTTGCGGTTGAACATGGATCCCCTCAGAAGAGGTCCTCGAGGACGATGGTCTCCTCCCGGTCCGGACCGGTGGATATGACGGCAACGGGAGCACGGACGGCTTCCTCGATCCGCTCGATGTAGGCGCGGGCTGCGTCCGGGAGATCATCGAGCGTACGGGCGCCGGCCGTAGACTCGCTCCAGCCGGGAAGGTCTTCGTAGACCGGTCGGATCTCCGAGTAGAACTCGCTGTCGAAGCGTGGTCGCACGGGTGTTCCCGTGGCGTCCTGGTAGTCGACGCAGATCCGAATCGTGTCCAGGCCATCGAGCACGTCGAGTTTCGACAGGCAGAGTCCGGAGAGGCTGTTGATCTGCACCACCTGCCGGATGGCAACGGCATCGAACCAGCCGCATCGACGAGGTCGGCCCGTGGTCGCGCCGAATTCGTTGCCTCGTTTGGCGAGACGTTCGCCAACGTCGTCGAACAGTTCGGTCGGGAACGGACCCGAACCGACCCGGGTCGCATAGGCCTTGGTCGTGCCGAGTATGTAGTCGAGGAACCGTGGCCCGAAGCCGCTGCCGACGGCGGCACCGCCGACGGTGGTATTCGACGAGGTGACGAATGGATACGTACCGAGATCGATGTCCAGCAACGTGCCCTGGGCACCTTCGAACAGAATGTTCTCGTCGGCATCCCGGAGATCGTGCAGCATCGGGCCGATGTCGGCGACCATGGGCAATAGCTCGTCGGCAACTACCCGGGTCGAATCCAGGGTCTCCTGGAAGTCCACCTGTGTCGCACCGTAGTACTTCTCGAGCAGGAAGTTGTAGTAGTCCATGACCTCCGCGAGTTTCGAGGAGAACTGCTGCCAGTAGAAGAGATCGCCCAGGCGCACCCCGCGACGGGCGGCCTTGTCTTCGTAGGCCGGGCCGATGCCGCGACCGGTGGTGCCGATCTTCTGCTCGCCCAGGGACGCCTCGCGGGCAACGTCCATCGCCACGTGATAGGGCAGGATCAGGGGACACGCCGGCGAGATGCGCAGCCGGTCACGGACAGGCACCCCCTTGGCTTCGAGCTCGCGGATTTCCTCGAGCAGGGGACCCGGTGCCAGCACGACGCCGTTGCCGATCAGGCACTGCACCCCGTCGCGCAGGATGCCGGAGGGAATGAGATGAAGGACGGTCTTCTTGCCGTCGATGACGAGCGTGTGACCGGCATTGTGACCGCCTTGGAAACGCACCACGGCCGCGGCGCGTTCCGTTAGGAGGTCAACGATCTTGCCCTTGCCTTCGTCGCCCCACTGCGTGCCGATTACGACGACATTTCGACCGCTCATGGCTTTACCGCGCTCTTGAATCGCGCCCTAGAAGACGATCCTCGCCGTTTGGGTCGTCGTGAACCGTTTCCAGGCGACCCCTACGGCGGCGTGCCCGACTGGAGATACCGGAAGAAATCGCTCTCCGGATCCAGGATTAGTGTATCGCCCTTGTCGCTGAACGACTCCGCAAAGGCCGTCATGCGGCGAGTGAAGGCGTAGAACTCCCGATCCTGGTCGAAAGCGTCGGCGTAGATCTTGGTCGCTTGGGCGTCGCCGTCGCCGCGTATCTCCTCGGCGTCCCGGTAGGCCTCGGCGGTGAGGACGGTGACTTGGCGATCTGCATCGGCCTGGCGCGCAATCGCCAGTTCCTCGCCGTCGGCGCGGTACTGGTTCGCTTCGATGTGGCGGGCCGAGTTCATCCGTTGGTGGACCGCGTCTTCAACCTCGGTCGGCAAGTCGATTTGCTTGACCCGAACGTCGATCACCTCGATGCCCATCTCGGCCATCATCTCCTCGTTGAGCAGGTCCTTTAGGACGGCCATGAACTCGTCGCGCTCGCCGGAGACGACGTCGTGCTGGGTGCGGCGGCTGATTTCGTTGCGCAAACCCTCGTTGACCCGTTCCAGGAGCCGACGGCTGCCTATGGCCACGTCGCCCGACGCGCTGCGGTAGAAACTCGCCACGTCGCCGATGCGCCACTTGGCGAATGAGTCCACTTCAAGCGGCTTCTTCTCGATCGTCAGGTAACGTCTCTCCGGCGCCTCGACGGTCAGCACACGGGCGTCGAACTTCCGCACCTGCTCCGCGAAGGGAATCTTGAAGTGAAGGCCGGGCGGGATGTCCGCGTTGGCGAACTCGCCGAACCGGAGTTTCACCGCCCGCTCGGTCTCCTTGACCACGTAGACGGCGTTGGAGAGCAGCAAGACGGCCACCAAGGCGCCGACGACGATCAATAGGGTTTTCAATTTCACGTGGTAGTTCCTCCGATCCCTCAGCGCCGCGATGGTTGGCTAGCGTCGGCGGCGGCACCGGTGACGACGTTGCGCAGTTCGCCGACCCCCACCCCCTTGTCGAGCGGCAGCACCATGATGTTGTCGTCGCCGACGTCGACGACCACCTTGGAGACCTTCTGCAGCACCGACTCCCAGGCATCGATGTACAACCGGTCCCGGGTCACCTCGGGTGCCTGTTTGTATTCGGCCAGGAGCTTCAGGAAACGCTGTGCCTCGCCCGTGGCCTCGGCGATCACCTGGTCGCGGTACGCCTCGTGGGCACGACGCTCGCGGCGTAGGCATCCGCGTCGTTGATGACGCGGTCCCGGTCCTCCTTGGCTTTCTGGACATCGTCGAAGGCCGCCTGAACCGGGTCCGGCGGTGCACTGTCGTCGATGTTGACCGTCACCACTTCGATGCCGGTCTCGTAGATATCGAGGTAACTCTGGATGCGTCTCTCCACCTCTTGGCCGAGCGCAACACGGCCCTCGGTGAGCACGGGCTCCATGTCGGAGCTGCCGACGGCGTGCCGGAGCGCGCTCTCCGTGGCATTCACAAGCGATGCCACCGGGTCATTGACCTTGGTCACGTAGTCGATGGGATCGGACCGGCGGTACTGCACGGTCAGGTTGACGGCAACGATGTTGTCGTCCTTGGTGAGCATCTCCGCCTGGTGGCTGTGCGAATCCACCCGGGTGATGTTCACCCGCTCGAGTTGGTCGATCAGCGGCGGCCGCCAGTTGATGCCCGGCAGCTTGGGCTCCGGCACTACCTTGCCGAAGCGGAAGATCACGCCGCGTTCCTGCTCGTCGAGTTGGTAGACGCCCCAGATGCCGTAGCCCACGATCAAGACGACCAGGCCGATCCCGACGGTGCGCCAGTTGAAACCGGACTTGCCGCCGGAAGAGCCACCGCGCCCGCCGAACAGCCCGCCGAGTTTCGCCTGGAACTTGCGAAACGCTTCGTCGAGATCCGGTGGCGCCTGGCCGCCGCCACGGCTCCAGGGATCGTCGTTGCGACCGGGATCGTTCCAAGCCATGTTCGTCCTCGGGGTCGAGCAGATGGTGCGATTCTAACAGCCTGTCGGTGTCGGGGCGCGCTCGTCTGCAACGCGCGCGGCGGCGGGCGGTTGGTTTACGGCGAACTGAGTCCAACCTTGTCAAGCTTGTTCCGGTCAAGCCGTACCGCGACGGTCAGCGTGCCCTGTTCGTCGACGCTCTCGCCTTCCACCTCACCGTTGCGGTACAGCCAGGCACGCAAGGCGCCGTCGCCGGGCGGTACGCGGATCTCGGTGGACACCGTGTCGAGTCCGAGACAAGCCCAGATCGCCTCGCGCAGTTCGTCGATGCCGTGTCCGGTCAGCGCGCTAACCGCAACGCACTCTGTGCCGCGCACCTCGACACAAGCGCCCCCTCGCCGTCCCGGCGCGTAGACCCCGTCCGGCAACCGATCGATCTTGTTCCACACCTCAATGGTGGGAAGTGACGACGCACCGATCTCGTCGAGTACGGCGACGACGGCCTCGCGGAGCGCGTCGGCATCCTTGGTCGACGCGTCGATGACGTGCAGGACGAGATCCGCCTCGGCGACCTCTTCCAAGGTCGCCTTGAACGCCTCGACCAGCGTCACCGGCAGGTTGCGTATGAATCCCACCGTATCCGACACGACGATGTCGCGCACGGTCTGGGCGAGGCGTCGGGTTGTCGGATCCAAGGTCGCGAAAAGCCGATCCTCGGCAGGGGCGCTGCTACCCGTCAGCACATTGAACAAGGTCGATTTGCCCGCATTGGTATAGCCCGCCAGGGCCACGGTCGGAACCCGGGTGCGCAGGCGGCGTCGACGGCTTTGCGAACGACGGCTGCGAACCCGGTCGAGCCGCGAACGCACTTGCCGAACGCGGACGGCCAGCATGCGCTGGTCCATCTCGAGCTGGGTCTCGCCGGCGCCGCGCTGGACACCGCCGCCGATTCGACCACCCGCGCCGCGACCGCCCGCACCGCCGACGCCCGTCTGCCGGTCCAGATGGGTCCAGCCCCGGATCAGGCGGGTCTGGGCATGGGTGAGTTGCGCGAGCTGGACCTGCAGATGGCCCTCGTGGGTATGGGCGCGATCCGCGAATATGTGCAGGATGAGCTCCGTTCGCGTCATCACCCGGCACGCGAGATGCTCTTCGAGGTTGCGCTGCTGAGCGGGTGTCAGCTCGTGATTGAAGACGACCAGCGTCGTCGCCGTGGACGCTACCACCCGTGCAAGCTCTTCGAGCTTGCCGGTACCGACGAACCACCGGGGATGGGGCTTGTCCCGGACTGCGGTCACGGTGGCGGCGCACACCAGGTCCGCCGATGTCACGAGGTCCAGGAACTCGTCGCGATGAGCGTCACCGTCGTCTGTCCACGCCCCTTCGGCGGTTGCCGCTCGGGGCGGGAAACGCACCGACACGAGGGTCGCCCGATCACCCGCTACGGGTCGTTCAAACAGCACGAATTGACTCCTTCACGGCGCGACGACCACAACCCGCGCCACCGCCGATCGGCGCGATCGTTCCCCTCCAAGTCCGGGTAGTGCCTAGCCCGCATTTCTCACCAGCCGCTTGATGCCATGACGAAACCCTTTGCATAT
>CAZJRX010000230.1:0-6109 GCA_964548145.1 uncultured Pseudomonadales bacterium
GCAACGCTGGATGTCCCGTCGCCGTCGACGCCGAGGTCCACGATGAGGTCGTCCGGATGCTCGGGACTGCCGCCGTTGGTCCCGGTCAAGCTCTCCCCGAGGTCGGCGAGCGTGTGCAGGTTGCCCCCGAATTTGACGAACGGCGGACCCGTCGGTGTGAATACGCCACCGCCGAAGCGGATGCCGAGTTCCTCGGAGAAGTTGGCGTTGGCGTTGACGATCCGGGCTTCGATCTGCACTTGGCGAACGGGTATGTCGAGTTCGGCGATCATGCTGCGTATATCGGCGAGGCCAGCCGCTGTGTTGGTGACGACGAGCGAGTTGGTGCGTTCATCGACCAGCACGCTACCCCGTTCGGAAATGCCCGAAGCGCTTGCATCGCCGCCGAGCAAGGCAGCGAGGGATGTAGCGTCGGCATAGCGCAGCCGGAAGAAGGCGCGGGTTAGGGGAGAGAGGTCCTCGAGCGTCTTGGCGCGCTCGAGTTCCAGGCGTTCCTGCTCCGCGATTTCGGTGGCGGGTGCGACTAGGAGAACGGACCCGGTGTGGCGCTTGTCGAGGCCGTTGATCGTCAGCACCAGGTCCAGCGCTTCGTCCCACGGCACGTCGACCAATCGCAAGGTCATGCGTCCCTGCACCGCCTCGCCCGCTACGAGGTTCAAACCGGCGAAGTCCGCGATGAGTTGCAGCACGCTGCGCACCTCCACGTCTTGGAAGTTGGCGCTCAGGGCTTCCCCGGTGTAGGCGGCCCGTTGGGTCTGCACGGCGTCCGGCATGTCGATGGGATCCATAGCGGCGGCACCAACGGCGCTGACGAGCAGGACGGCTGCCCGGAACGTGGACATTCGGGCCGTTGTTCGTTCAACGTTTCGCTTATGGTTCATTGATCGACGTCTCCGCTCACGTGGTTCTTCTCGCTATGCCGCGGCGGGTCGCTCGGCCCGCCGGGGTCGCCCATGTCGAGGATGCGGTGTCGGGCCGACCAGCTACCCCGGTCGGCATCGATGAGTTCGACGATATCGATGCCCGTGTCGCGCACCGCCATGATGCGACCGTGATCCCGACCCAGGTAGTCGCCGACGGCAAGCAGGTGGGTGATGCCGTGCGGATCCCGCACCAGCGCATGGAACCTTCCGCCGCGGGCGAGGGTTCCCACCATCTGCAGTTGGCCGAGTGGAAAGACCTCGAGCGGGCCTGGTGCGCGTTCCGGGTCCGGTGCGTCGGCGGGCCGGGTGGCGCCGACCTCCGCGAGCGGCTCGAACGGGCTCCGTCCGGCCATCGCACCGTACTGGAACGTTTCGTTCCGGCCGGGCAACAGGGTGGGGGCGGCGTCGCTCCTGGATCCTCCCGGATCCTCTACCAAACGTGGCTGGGAGGGATCCGGTGCGTAACGGTAGGTTCTTGCTTCGATGGTCAGACCGAGATCCCGTGGCCCCGATCGAGGCGCCAGCTCGAAGTCGTGTAGCGTGACCAGTCGCGGCAGCGACGCGATATCGGCCGTGAATGCGCCTAGGTCGTGGAAGTCGCCGCCGACTACGATCGCGATGGGGAGCTCCCGGTAGAAACCCGCCAGGCGCTCCTCGGCAAGATCGATCCGCTCGATCACAAGGTCGTTGTCGAGCGCGGCATGTGTTATGTCCTCGACCAACCCGGGGACCTCGATGTCCGACGGCAGCCTCGCGAGCCCGTCGGCCAGTGCCCGGGTAGCCGTGTCGAGAGCCGTGCGTTGCTTGGCGACGGCGGCGGCTAGACCTCGGCGGTCGGTCAACTCGAGGGCGAGTTCTGCCTCGCGCCGTTCGCCCCGGGTAAGTTCGGCGCGCTTGTCCGACACGGCGAGCAGGTATGCAACGCCGAGAGCGACAGCGGCGATGCCCAGAAAGCAAAGCCCCCGGACCGCTGCGGGCCAGGTACCGACCTCCGCGAGTTCGAGGTCTGCGAGATCCAGCGCCATGCTCCGGCTCATCCGCCGTCGTGCTCCTGCTGGGCCAGCGGGGTGAAGGTGAGCTCGAAGATGCCCGTTGGCAGCTGCTGCTCACCCGTGTCCTCGATACCGCGCAACCGGGGTGCCTCGAACAGGTCGGATTCCTTGAGCTTGCGCATCAGCGCCGAGATGTCGTGGTTCGAGCCTGAAACACCCCGCGCCGTGATGACGCCGTCTTGCTTGACCAGCGAGGTGTAGTGAATCCCGGGTGCGATGGTTCTGGCGATCTCCTCGAGGATGTGCACGGTCCGGGTTCGTTCGCGATGGAGCGTCGTGAGCGCATGGATGTGCGCCACGGTATCCGCCGTCCGCTGTCGCAGAGTCTCGATTCCATCGACACGCGTCTCGATTGCCGCGATGTTCGCGATCAAGCCCTCGTTGCGCGTGTGTTGAGTTTCGACACGGCCACCGAGTACTACGCCTGCCCCTAGCATGGCGACAGTCGCAACCGCCGCCACGCCACCAAGCTCAGCGAAGAAGACGCGCCGCTCGCGTTCCCGTCGCCGTTGGCGCCAAGGCAGGAGGTTGACGCGTGCGGGCATGGTCATTCCTCCTGGAGCCCACGAAGCGATAGTCCGCAGGCGGTTAGGAGCGCGGGTGCGCTTGCACGGAGCGACTCCTTGTCGACTTGATCCGCCACGGCCATGCCCCGGAACGTGTCGGCGACCTCGACCTCGAGAGCCAGGCGCTCGCCAATCCGGTCGGCGAGACCCGGAAGCGTCCCAACGCCCCCGGCCAGCAACAGCCGGTTCAGCGGCGGCTCGGGGCTCGTCAGGCACACCAGGCGGACAAGCCGCGTCAGGAGACCGAGTAGGAGGTCCACGCCGCCGCCGTCCGGGCCGGCCAGAACACTGCCATCGAACTGCTCGTCCCGGACAACGGTGGCGTCGCCGCCGATGAGCATCACCCGCGTCGTACAAGCCCCGACATCAGCCAGAACCACGGACCCCCGTGCTTGGGTGATTTGCTCAACGGCGTGGTGGGCCGCGTGTCCGTCCACCTCGACCACGTCGAGGCGAAGCCCGCCGAGTTCAACCGCTTCCTGGCACCGTGCCACATGTTCCAGCCGACAGACCACGAGCAGCACGACGACCTTCGATGGATCGGCGGGGGAGAGGTGCATGGGCACGAAGTCGATGGCAACCTCGTCGATGGGAAACGGGATGTGGCGTTCGGCCTCGGCGTTAATGTCGGCTTCCAGTTCGCGGTCGGTGAGCGAGGCATCCATCTCCAGTGTCTTGGTGACGACGGCGGTGTTCTCGATGCCGACGCAGACTTTCCTCGGCCTCACCCGCGCCCGTTTGCAGGCATTCCGGATGGCTTCGCCAACGGCGCCCACATCGCTTATATTCCCCGCAACGACGCTGCCAGCCGGCACCGGTTCGACAGCGAATGCCTCGACGCGGTACGTCTCGCCCCAGTGCGACAGCTCGACGATCTTCACTGCGGACGAGCCGATGTCGAGCCCAAGCCAGCGACGGCGTAGCCGTTGTCGGGCGAATCCCGGCTTTCGCTTGGCGGCGGCCGGGACCCGCGTCGGTTGTGTCCCGACCGGGTCTGGTTTGACTGAGGAGACCTTGCGCGCGAACAGTCCCATGTGGTGGCGAATCCCTCTACGGTTCAGTTGCAATGGCATCTAGCGGCACCCGGACGCAAGCGAGCGCTTTCGCCCACCGATGGCGGAAGGGCCTGTTCGGGCTATGGCCGGGGAGGCGGCCGTTGGCGGACAGTCCACGGTCGTCGTTCCTGCGCAACCTGGCGAAATACTCGTTGCGGAATATTGTCTGGCTCGCCGCGGTCGGTGTCTGTGCGACAACTCTCGGATTAGCGTCAGTTTTTCTCTATTTGAACCCGCAGATTCCGACCACTGAGACCTACAGACATTACCGATTCGAAACGCCGCTCCGTATCTTCACGGCGGACGGTGCACTGGTCGCCGAGTTCGGCAATCGTTTGATTCCAATAGATTTCGAGGACGTTCCTGAGGACTTCATCAACGCCCTGCTCAATACCGAGGACAAGCGTTTCTACGACCACTCCGGCATCGATTTCATCTCCCTTGCCAACGACTTGGTGGACCTTTTCCTGTCCGATGTCCGCACCGGGGCGAGCACCATCACCATGCAACTCGCCAAGCAGGTGTCGTTCGGTCCGGAGCAGGTGATGATCCGCAAACTCAAGGAGATGCTGCTTGCCATCAAGATCGAACGCGAGTTGACCAAGGACGAGATTCTCGAGCTCTACGTCAACATCATGGCCTTCGGCAAGCAGGCCTACGGCGTCCAGGCTGCGGCGCACACGTACTACGGCCGGCCCGTGCAGGAACTGAATCTCGCGCAACTCGCGATGCTGGCCGGAATCATCAAGAAGCCCACCGCGGGCAATCCGATCAACGGACCGGACTGGGCGATCACCCGACGCGACCTCGTTCTCCGCCGTATGCGCTCGCAGGGCTCCATCGAGGAAGCTGAATACCGTGACGCCGTCGCGGCACCGATTACGGCCGCGGTTCACCGGCGGGGCATAGACCTTCCTGCGCCGTATCCCGCCGAGTGGGTTCGTCAGCAGTTGATAGAGCGCTACGGCACGGACATCTATACGGGCTTCGTCGTGTACACGACGCTGGACTCGAGACGTCAGGCGGTGGCGCAGCGCGCGGTTCGGCACGGTGTGCTCGAATACGACATTCGCCATGGATACCGGGGGCCCGAAGGTCACTTGGTGCTTGACTCGGTGACCTTGGGCGAGGGAGGGGGCATCGACGCCCCGGCGGTTGCCGAAGCGCTCGAATCCTACGGGACATCCAATGGGCTTGAGCCGGCATTGGTCGTCGGGCTGGGAGAGCGGAGCATCCGGGCAATGCGGGCCAACGGCGCAGTGGTCGAGATCGCTTGGGACGGTCTGCGTTGGGCGCCGTACCTGGATGCCGACCGTCGTGGCCCAACCCCGCAACGCGCCGACGAAATCGTCACTGCCGGCGACGTCATCCGTGTTCTGCAGGACGACGAAGGGGCATGGCGATTGCGCCAGGTACCGGACGTGCAGGCCGCCTTGGTCGCCATGGATCCGCGCACGGGTACCATCGAAGCCCTGGTGGGCGGTTGGGACTTCCACGCCAAGCAGTTCAACCATGCGTTGCAGGGAGCTCGGCAGCCGGGTTCGGGATTCAAGCCCTTCGTATACTCGGCGGCGCTGGAAAACGGGGTCACCCCGGCAAGCGTTTTCCTGAACGCGCCGTTGGTGTTCGAGGACGACAACCTGGAAATGGCCTATCGGCCGCGCAACGACAGCGGCGAGTTCAGCGGTCCCATGCGATTGCGCGAGGCGCTGGCCCGTTCGATCAACATGGTCTCCATGCGGGTGATGACCAGCATCGGCGCCCAACCCGTTCTCGACCATGTCGGCAACTTCGGCTTCGAGACGACCGGCCTGCCGAAGGATGTCCAGCTAGCCATAGGCGGAGGCACCATGTTGTTCACGCCGCTGGACATGGCCAGGGCCTATGCGGTGATCGCCAACGGCGGCTTCCTGATCGAGCCGAACATCATCGACCGCGTGGAGCGACTGGATGGATCCCTCGTGTTCGAAGGCCGCCACCCCCACGCCTGCGCGCCCTGTCCGGCGCCGGAGGACGGGGCGGCACCGGCGTCCGCAACCCGGGCCATCGACGAGGCGAATGCCTTCGTAATGGACACCTTGTTGCGGGACGTCATCGCCCACCCGCGTGGCACGGGCCGTCGGGCCCGCGATCTCAAACGCCCCGATCTGGCCGGCAAGACGGGTACGACCGACGAGTCCACCGACACCTGGTTCAACGGCTACCACCCCAATCTGGCGGCGACGGTGTGGGTCGGCTTCTCCGATCACCGGCCGACCGGTGAAGGCGAGTACGGCTCCCGGACGCCGCTCACCATCTGGATGGAGTTCATGCGCGAAGCACTTGCCGACGAGGCGGTCGTGGATCGGCCTATCCCGGCTGGCGTGGTCCGGGTCAAGGTGGACGCGAACGGTCGTGTCGCCCAACCCGGCGATCCCGATGCGCGGTTTGAATACTTCCTCGCGGACAATGTGCCGGACAGCGCCCCGGGAGATCCGGGCGGCGAGCAGCGCGCCGGTGTCCGGCCGGAGGAC
>CAZJRX010000231.1:0-2843 GCA_964548145.1 uncultured Pseudomonadales bacterium
CCTTGGCGGAGATGCTCGGCGAGGAAGGCTTCGCCACCTTCGCCCTCGGCAAATGGCATCTCAACCCGAACGCCGAAATCTCCGCCGCCGGACCCCACGACGACTGGCCGCTCAAGCGCGGATTCGACCGCTTCTACGGGTTCCTGCCGGGTGCCACCGACCAGTTCCACCCGGAGCTCACCTATGACAACCATCCCGTCCACCCTCCTCGGTCGCCCGATGAGGGCTATCACCTCACGGCGGATCTGGTCGACCACGGCATCGAGTTCGTCGACGATCTCAAGTCCGCCCGCCCGGAGACTCCGTTCTTCATGTATCTCGCCACCGGCGCCATGCACTACCCGCACCAGGCACCGAAGGCCTACATCGACAAATACCGGGGCCGGTTCGACACGGGCTGGGACGTCATGCGCGAGCGCTACTTCGAACGCCAGAAGGAGCTGGGGATCGTTCCCCCGGGAACCCGCCTGCCGCCCTCGAATCCCGGCGTCGTTCGCTTTAAAGAACTCAATGCCAACGAGAGGGCGTTCGTGTGCCGGTTGCAGGAGGCCTGGGCGGGATTCCTCGAACACACCGATGCCGAGATCGGTCGGTTGATCGAGCACCTGCGTGCGATTGGCCAACTCGACAACACTCTCGTGATCCTCACCGCAGACAACGGCACCAGCCAGAACGGCGGCCCGTACGGGGTGATGAACGCCGGTCCGAGCGGTCGCCGTAACGCCGCCAACGACGGTCGCACCGTCGGCGAGAAGGCCGGTCGACCCGAACCGGAGGAAGACTTCGACGCGATCCAGGAAAAGCTCGACGACATCGGCGGGCCGAGCAGCAACAGCGACATCCCGTGGGGTTGGTCGCAAGTGGGGAACACGCCGCTGCGGTGGTACAAGCAGAATACCCACGGCGGCGGCATTCGCGTGCCGATGATCGTTCACTACCCGAGGGGGATATCGGACGCCGGCGCGATCCGCCGCCAGTTCCACTACGTCACCGACATCGCCCCGACGATCCTCGAGACACTCGCCGTCGAACCGCGCTCGCACTACGCCGGCCACGAGCAGATGCCGATCGCGGGAACGAGCCTCGCCTACACCTTCACGGATGGCGAGAGCCCGACGAGGAAGCCGATCCAGCACTTCGAGATGCTGGGCAACCGCGCCCTGTGGCACGACGGCTGGATGGCCGTTACCCGGCACGAGTTCGACGACGACTACGACACGGAGGACTGGGAACTGTTCCACCTAGACCGAGACTTCTCGGAATCCAACGATCTCGCGCGGACAGAACCGGATCGGCTGCGGCGGATGGTCGAGCTTTGGTGGGAGCAGGCGAGGCTACATGGCGTACTGCCTCTTGATGATCGCTTCGGATCCCGGCAGGCCCCCGGGCGCGACGCCCCCACGTATCGATTCATCCCGCCGCTAGCGCATATACCACGGGCGCAGTCGCCCGCTCTCGGCGGGGGCGACTGGTCCCTAGTCGCGGACGTGACGACCGCCGGCACACAGACCGAAGGCGTCATCTATTCCCAGGGCTCGTTCCTCGACGGTGTCTCGGTGTTCGTCGACGGTGGGCAACTGGGCATCGCGTTCAACGTCCTCGGTGAGACCAGCATCGCCCGAACGGCGGCGACGCTTCCCAAGGGGCGTACAACCATCGGCGTTGCGTTCGAGCGGGGTGGCGACGGCACGGGGAGATTCACGCTCTCAACCGAAGGCCGCGAAGTAGGCTCGATCGGCATCCCGGACGCGACGCGCATGTCCAAGATGCGCGGCGTGGACGTCGGACGGGACCCCCTCGCCCCCGTCACCGACGCGTACAGTGCCCCGTTCGAGTTCACGGGAACCATTCACGTCGTGCAGGTACGCTTGGAACCCCGCTGACCGTCGTCCATGCCCGCGCGGCCCTCGTGGGGGCGAGGCATGTCCTCGGCCGCGTTCGGTTCGGGCGCGCCAGCGGTCGCCTGGCCGTGCCGTGGTGAGGGAAACGGATTGTTCCACGTCTAGTCTGTCGGAGAGGACCACCTGCACGCAGGTGGTTTCGCGACGTTATCGCTACAGTGAGGGAAGAAAATGGCTACGAAGCCAAATAATGCGCACTGGGGTTTCCTGATAGCAGCGGGGCTGCTTCTGGGGGCACCACTAGCCGCCCAGGAAGACGAGCCCGATGGCGATGCGGACGCGGAGTCCGAGGACGTTGAAGTCATCATCGTCAGGGGCATCCGCGGCAGCATGCAGCAGTCGCTGGAACGCAAACGTCAGGCGGATCACTTCGTCGACGCGATCACCGCCGAGGACATCGGCGCATTCCCCGAGCAGAACCTGGCTGAAGCCCTGCAGCGGGTCAGCGGCGTCGCCATCGACCGCAAGAGCGGCGAAGGCAAGTTCGTCAGCGTCCGCGGTCTCGGTCCCCAGTTCGTGCAAACGACGATCGGCGGGCGTGTTTCGGCGTCCAACAACGCGCCGGGAAGCCACGACGGCCGGGGGCAGACGAACCCGAAATCCCGCGTTGTCGGTTTCGACGCGTTCCAGACCGGGCTGGTGCAGGCCGTGGAAGTGCACAAGTCGCCCCGGGCCGACCACGTGGAAGGCGGCCTCGGCGGTTTCGTGGACATCCAGCCGCGCAAGCCCCTGGACCTGGGCGAACGGCATATCGCTCTCGCACTGGACTCCACCATCAACGAGCTGGCGGACGACACCGCGCCGGGCGTGTTCGGGCTCTACAGCGATACGTTGACCGATACGGTTGGCTTCATGGTCTCGGCGCAATGGGACAACCGGGTGTTCCGTTCGGACTCCGTTCACCACAACGGCTACATCAACAATCCTCTGCCGGTCGTGGTC
>CAZJRX010000231.1:2853-3521 GCA_964548145.1 uncultured Pseudomonadales bacterium
GACGGCGTCGATCTGGGCACCGGCTACTACCCGAAACAGGTTCACGGCGAACTGCATCTCACGGACCGGGATCGCCTGAACATCTCCTCCGCCCTGCAACTCCGACCTTCCGACCGCGTCGATGTGACCCTGGACATGCTGTACACCAGCAACGTGGCCAGCGAGGTGGACTACTGGCGCTCCTTCCGACTATCGCAGGGCCATCCCAGGATCACGGCCGCAACGCGCGTTGACGACAACGGCACCGGCATCTTCACCATGGTCTCCACCTCCGGCGCCGGCGCGTTCATGCAGCACGCCACCGAGGAGGTCGAAAACGTGGCCGTGAACTACGGCGCCAACCTCAAGTTCCAAGCCACGGACAGCCTCTACTTCAATGTCGATGTGGCGGTTTCCGACACGGAGGCGCCGATCATGAACCGGGACGCCCTGATGCGGAACACCCGCGCCCAGATGACCTACCACCAGAACGGTCCCGGCGAGATCCCGTCGTTGACGTCGACGTCTCCCTTGAACGACCCCAGTTTCTACAGCGTCGTCAAGCAGTCGGTACAGGACCATATCGTCGACGATTCGAACTTCCAGTTCCGGGTGGATGCGACCTATGAGTTGGACGGGGGCTGGCTCGATACCGTTCAGGTCGGCTTCCGCTCCTACAGCCAGGAACG
>CAZJRX010000231.1:3531-6019 GCA_964548145.1 uncultured Pseudomonadales bacterium
TGGACGCCATCGGGGCGGACCTTCCCAACCCGGTGCTCAGCCCGCCCTTCCACGCCCTCCAGGAGACGTTCACGACCCGGGCGGACGAGATCCGGGCCGGCGGGGGGTTCAACACCGGAACCGGCAAATCCCTCGACGAGTACACGTCCGGTCGCTTCAACGAGGACGTCAATCACGAGGACGACAGCACCGCGTTCTACGCCATGGTGACGTTCAGCGGCGAACTGGGCGACATACCGTATTCCGGCAATGTCGGCGTGCGGTACGTGGACAACGACACCAGTTCGGAGGGAGAAATCGCGCAGCCCTACGCCATCGACTTCAGCGACGAAACGGCACCCGAGATCCTGATCGGGGCGCCCGAGTTCATTAGTCAAGGGCACGCCTACGACCACCTGCTGCCTTCCTTCAACATGCGCTTGGATCCACGGGATGACCTCGTGGTCCGGGTATCGCTCGCCAAGGTGATGAGTCGCCCGGACTTCGGCCGAACGCGACCCAACTTAAGCGTTCAGGCACGCAACCGCACCATGCGGGGCGGCAACGCCGAACTCGACCCGACCATCGGGGTGCAGTTCGACCTGGCCGTGGAGTGGTATTTCGCGGACTACTCGATCTTCTCCGTCGGCCTCTTCACGAAGGACATGGAAGGGTTCATCCAGGATGATTTCGAGTCGGTCCCGTTCCCGAACATCATCGATCCGATTACGCAAGCGCCTCTCGTACTCGACCACTTCACGCCGCTCAACACGGCGGATTCGAGCCTGAGGGGCTTGGAGCTGTCCTTCCAGCGGACGATGGAGGGCCTGTTGCCCGCGCCATTCGACGGGCTCGGCGTGATCGCCAACTACACGTTGATCAGTTCCGGATCGGACTTCGTCAGCCAGAAGACGAACGCCTCGTACAGCGTTCCGGGCTTGTCCGACAACACGGTCAACTTGACGGTGTTCTATGAGAAGGGTCCGTGGAGCGGTCGGATTTCCCATAACTTCCGCGACGAGTTCCTGGACAACATCGGCGTTGCCTGGCAGCCGCATCCCACGTTCGTCGAGCCCTACAGCCAACTTGATGCGGCGTTCGGCTACGCACCGAACGACAGGCTGAAGTTCGCCTTCGAAGCAATCAACCTGACCGACGAAAACGTCTACTACTACCATCGGTTGGGTACGGGAACCCAGGATCACTTCGCTGCCGCCATCAATGCCGGGCGTCGGTTCCAGTTCGGGGTTCGCTACAAGCTGTAGTCCTGCTGAGGATCGGCACGGGCGACAGACCAGCGTCGTCCGTACGGGCACGGCAGCATTGCGACCCCGTCGCAATGTTGCCGTTTCCCGGCGGGGCCGAGGATCCCCATAACGCGCGGCCGGGTTGAGCGGTCGTCAGGCTAATCCTCTATCCGACCACGGCGCGATCAAGCCGAATTTCGCGTCCCGTCCGCTCGTAGACCGCAGCGTCCTGGCCCGGGCGACGACATACTGCGCCCCACCAGCGAGCGACGCAGGAGCAGCAGGTCAGCGCGGTTGACCAACCGCCCTGTCCCGGCGCCAAGAGTCGCAACAAGGAGGTCATGCCAGTGGCAAAGAAGCTCAACGTTCTATGGATCAGTTTCGAAGACTGTCTACCCCTCTACGGCTGCTATGGCGACGACGTGGCGCGAACACCGATTGTCGACCGGTTGGCATCCGAAGGGTGCATCTATCCGCACGCCTTCTCGACGGCCCCGATCTGCGCCCCGGCCCGGGCGGCGGTGATCACCGGGATGTACCCCACCAGCATCGGGGCCCATCACATGAGGACGACCCGGGGCCAGGCCTACGACGCACCAGCCCCGCACTACGTCAAGTGTCTTGGGGAGTACTTCAGACGCGAAGGCTACTACTGTTCCAACAACGTCAAGACCGACTACCAGTTCGCGCCGCCATTCGCCGCCTGGAACGATTGCTCGGCGCGAGCCCACTGGCGAAACCGGCCCGACGAATCCGTGCCTTTCTTCGCCGTCTTCAATCCCGAATACACTCACGAGTCGGGCATGTGGGAGGGGCAACGTAGCTGGCCGTTCAACATCGTCCCGCCGGGCCCGATCCAATCCACCGACCCCGACTCCGTCGAGGTGCCGCCGTATTTCCCCGACACTCCCCGGGTCCGAAGGAGCATCGCCAAGGACTACGACAACATCGCCATATGCGACCACGTCATGGGCGTGCTGCTCGGGCAGCTCGAGGAGGATGGTCTGGCCGACAACACGATCGTCGTGCACTGGAGTGATCACGGGCCGATGCCCCGGGGCAAACGCCATCCCTACGATCAGGGGATACGCTCACCGATGATCATTCGCTGGCCGGGGGTCATCGAGCCCGGCACCACGAGCGACCGGCTGGTCAGCACGGTCGATCTCGGCCCCACCATGCTGAGCGCCTGCGGCATCACCGTGCCACCGCACATGCAGGGGCGGGCTTTCCTGGGGACGGTGATGCCGCAGGCGCTCAGC
>CAZJRX010000232.1:0-2476 GCA_964548145.1 uncultured Pseudomonadales bacterium
CGCATGCGTTGCCGGTGACGAATCAGGACGTGGTGGTCATCTTCGTCGAAGTTTCCGGCACGCGGCACGGTCGCCTGGAACAGATCACCTACACCAACAAGGTCCACGGCCGGGCGTTTGCCGGTCGTGACTACACCGCGATTCAGCTATGTACCGCCTCGAGCGTCTGCGCGGTACTGGATTTGCTGGCGGACGGCTGCATCCAAGGGCCAGGGTTCGTTCGCCAGGAGGACATTCCGCTCGCCGATTTCCTGGCGAATCGCTTCGGTCGGATTTTCGAGAGAAGCGGTTGTGGCAGTGGTTTCGGAGGCCAGCCGCCAGGCGTGGTGTGACGGTACGCCAGACTGCTTGAACGCCCTTGACGTTCACACGCAGGTTGCATTTGGCACAACGCGTCGAAATGCTCCTGGACGGCGCCCGTACACGGGAGACGGGCTAGCTCGTTTTCCCTGCAAGGTCCCGCATGAGCTGAATCACCGCGTCTGTCTCCTGGGGGCGGGCAAAGTTCGCGCGCTCGGCGCCACACCGCTCGCAGCGGTGGGTCAGCTTCCAGCGACCTCGGCTGCTGGATACGGCGACGGGCCGCATCAAGCCACCGCACTCGTGGGCGCGATCACCGGGGTGGTGGTCGACGTGCTTGCTGGTGAGGCAGACGGCGCAGTGGTTGGTATAGCCGTCGCCGACATTGAACGCACCGCAGCGTTCGCAGCTGAAGTTCTCGAGGCGCCGCTGGAAACGGCGCGAAGGTGGCGGAGGTTTGTCCATCAGCCCGCCTATCGTGGCCGTTCAACCGAGCTTAAACGAATCGAACCTATAATCGTGGGGCTGAGGCCAATCGCGTCAATCCGTCAAGTGAGGGGTAAATGCCGACTTCTGTCCCGCAACCTGTTCTGGTGGGTGTGGCCCAACTCGAACAACGCGATGCCGACCCCGCCGTCGGACGTGGTAGGGAACCGCTCGACTTGATGATCGACGCCGTGCGTGCAGCAGCCGAGGACGCCGGCGCCCCGGGTTTGCTGGCTTCGGCGGATGCGGTCCGCGTCACCCGTGGAATGTGGCCTTACGAGAATCCGGGCAAGGCGGTAGCAGAGGCGGTCGGCTGTCCGGAGGCGGAGACCGGCGTGTCGATGTGGGGCGGCGACGCGGTGCAGGTGCTCATGACCGAGAGTGCGCTGGACATCCAAAGCGGTGCGCGTCAGATCGTGATCCTCGTCGGCGCGGAGTGTGGGCGCACCCAGGTCAAGGCTCGGCGCGCCGCAATCGACCTGAAATGGCGGGCGACGCCCGGCGTTCCCGACCGGGCGTTCGGCCAGGAGCTCAAGATGCGCACCCGGGCGGAGGCGGTTCGGGGCGTTTCCCAGCCGATCCAGATGTATCCCATTTTCGAGAACGCCATCCGCCACGCCCGTCGCGAGACCCTCGATGGACACATTCGACGGGTGTCGGAACTGTGGGCGGGTTTCAGCCGGGTCGCGGCGGGCAACCCGCACGCCTGGATTCGCGAACCGATGACCGGCGAGGAGATCCGGACGCCGAGCGACTTCAACCGACCCGTGTCCTTCCCCTATCCGAAGCTGATGAACTCGAACAGCAACGTGGACCAGGCGGCGGCTCTGGTCCTTTGCTCGACCGACGTTGCCCGACGTCTTGGCATTCCGAAGGACAAGTGGATCTATCCCTGGGTTACGACGGCAGCTCACGACACGTATGCGGTATCCAACCGCGACAATCTCCACTCCTCGCCCGGCATTCGGGTCGCGGGCGGCCGGGCGCTGGAACTGGCAGGCGTCGAGGTCGACGACATCGACCAGGTGGATCTCTACAGCTGTTTTCCGTCGGCCGTGCAGGTGGCCGCAGCGGAACTGGGCTTGAGCGAGGATCGGCCCTTGACCGTAACCGGTGGCCTCACCTTCGGCGGCGGCCCGTTGAACAACTACGTCATGCACGCGATCGCGCGGATGGCCCAGGTGTTGCGTGCGCGTCCCGGTGAGCTAGGCCTCGTTAGCAGCAATGGCGGCTTCATTACCAAGCACGCCTTCGGGATCTACTCGACGTCGCCGCCGCAACGGCCATTCCGCCACGACGTGCCCCAACACCAAGTCGATGCCATGCCGACCCGGGAATCCGTGGCCGCGTTCGACGGGGCGGTGGAAGTCGAGTCCTACACGGTGATGTACGGGTCCAATGGTCCTTCAACTGCACTCGCCGCATGCCTGCTGGACGATGGCCGGCGGGCGTGGGGCCATACCGACGATACCGACGTCATGAATGCCATGGTGAACGAAGAGTTCTGCGGCCGC
Organism: uncultured Pseudomonadales bacterium; assembly: GCA_964548145.1. GTDB lineage: Bacteria > Pseudomonadota > Gammaproteobacteria > Pseudomonadales > Azotimanducaceae > VXYL01. The sequence goes on from CAZJRX010000232.1 coordinate 2,301, forward strand.
TCGGCCCGGCTTCGAGAGGCGGGCACCCTCGAGTTCTAGCGCGAGGTCGGTGTGGCTGGGCCGGAGGCGAACCCGTGGAATCCGGAACCCGTGGAATCCGGACACACGCGATTTCGGGATGAAATCTCCGTAGGAAATTGCCCCGGGCCATTGAAACGAGATGCAGGATGTGTTGG
>CAZJRX010000232.1:2582-6007 GCA_964548145.1 uncultured Pseudomonadales bacterium
CGGTGGGGTAATCGCCGCGTCGGTGATGTCCAACCACGAGGGTTGATTGGTGGAAAGGGATCAGAGCAGACCCTTGTCGACGACCTCCTCCGTATCGGGCGACAGCTTGTTACCTTGCAGCCATTCAAGGCTCCGGCGCATGGCTTGGCCCCTCAGTGGGTCGTGGCGACGCCAGGTGATCAACGTCTTGGCCAGACGGGCAGCTACCTGCGGGTTGATCCCGTCCAGGTCGGCGATCTGCTCGGCGAGCCAGCGATAGCCATCGTCGCCATCGTGGAAATTGCGCGGATTGCCGTTCGCAAAGGCGGCTATCAACGCTCTCACCTTGTTCGGGTTTCCCCGGTTGAATGCCTGATGTCCCTCGAGCTTGCGAACCCGCTCGAGACCCCCGGGTAGCGGGTTCTGCGCCTGAACCGTGAACCACTGGTCGACGACCAAAGCCTGGGTCGACCAGGCTTGATGGAACGCACCGAGGTGGCGTGCCTTCTCTTGGTCTCCCAGCGATGACAGGCGGACCAGGCCGCGCAGGGCGGCGACTCGGTCGGTCAGGTTGTCCGCTGTCGTCAGCATCGTTGCGGTCCAGATGGTTCAGGGCGTAGTGCAGCGCTTGGTGCCTGAGCCGTCGTCGGGCCATGTCCAGAAGTTCCGGCTTGTACTCACCGGTGTGGTTGGCGTCTAGAAGCGCAAGCCAATCGATGGCGTCGGCGATTCGTTCGGCCAGGGCATCCCGGGCGGCGACGATGGCGAGGATGTCGGTCCCCGGTGCGAGTTCCAGCAGCCACGACTCGCTGGGCAGTGCGAGGCCGGCGGCGATCAGCGCCTTGGCCTTGCCGTCGTCCGGTGCGGCGAGTGCTTCTGCCGCCAAGGCGCGCACCATGGTGATCGCCTCGCTGGCGATGTCCTCTTCACCGGCTGCGGCTGCCAGGATCGACTCCCCAAGGAGGCTTTGCGCGGCGTCCCAGCGCGAATACACATCGGGGTCGTCGAGGGCGAGCCCGCGCAGGACGCTTGGTGGGCGCGGATAGTCGACCTTTACGGGTGCCGAAAAGCCGCGTAGCAGGCTGACTTCCGCATCGGTTGGCAGATCCCGAAACGAGATCGCCGTTTTGGGCTGGTCGATCCGCACGACCAACGTCCCGTCGTCGTTCGGATTCTGTATTTCGGCCACCGTTTCGCAGGAGACGTTGAAACCGTTGTCCGCGCCGGCCGCGCCGAGTACATCGCGCCCTTCGCTGACCAATCCGAGTGCGAGGGGAATCGGTAACGGCTGCTTGGTCGGCTGCCCCGGGGTGGGATCGCACGTCTGTTCTACGACCAGTTCCAGGGCCGCGCCGGACCGTGTCTCGCGAATCCGTAGAGTCGGGGTTCCGGCTTGCGCGTACCAGCGACGGAAGAGGGACAGGTCGAGACCCGATGTGTCCTCCATCGCCTTGACGAAGTCCTCGATGGTGACCGCCGATCCGTCGTGGCGGTCGAAATACGCATCGCAACCCGCCCGGAACCGGTCCCTGCCAAGTAGGGTCGCGATCATGCGTACGACTTCGGCGCCCTTGCGGTAGACCGTGCCGGTGTAGAAGTTCGAGATCTCGACGTAGCTGTCCGGGCGAACGGGGTGGGCGAGTGGCCCCGAATCCTCGACGAACTGCTCGTTGCGCAGGCTCAGGACGTCCTCGATCCGGCACAGCTCGGGCCAGTTCATGTCGGCGGAGAACTCCTGGTCGCGGTAGACGGTGAACCCTTCCTTCAGGCTTAGCTGGAACCAGTCGCGGCAGGTCACCCGGTTGCCGGACCAGTTGTGGAAATACTCGTGGGCGACCACGCTCTCCACGAAGGTGAACCGGTCGTCGGTGGCGGTGTCCTTGTGGGCGAGGATCGCCGAAGTGTTGAAGATGTTGAGACCCTTGTTCTCCATGGCCCCGAAGTTGAAGTCCTCGACGGCGACGATCATGAAGACGTCGAGGTCGTACTCTCGGCCGAAACGGTCCTCGTCCCAGCGCATCGCCCGTTTGAGGACGGCCATGGGGAAATCGCATTGGCCGATGTTGTGGGGTTCCGAGTAGATCCGAAGCGGCACGGTGCGCCCGGAACGGGTAACGAACTCAAGGAGTCCGCATCGACCGAGTATTCGTTTCCCTTGAGCGGAACCCCGTCGACGGCGATTCCGCGCAGATCCAGACCCACGCCGTCGAGGACGAGCGGGTCCGTGGTTCCCGGCCTTCGGACGACCCGAAGCACGCTCTTCACGATGGTTTCGCCCTCCCGGAGGTCGACCGCCAACCGCGTCTCCGGGACTTCAAAGGGATACGGACAATACTGATCTCGATGCGTGGGCTTGTTGCTCATTCGTTCACTCGCGTTGGGAAGGCTGCTACGTGTTTCGAGGCGTGCAGTGACCAACTTCACCACTGGAATCGGCCGGTGCCGTATAGACCAGAAGCGTTCCCGCTGCGACGTCCCCGATGCGGACGGCCTGCTTGGTGACTAGCACGCTGGCGATGCCCACGGCATAGAAGGCCAACGAGTCGACGGGACGCAGGACATTGCGGACGATCAAGGCGCGGATTCCCGGCGGCCGGCCGCGGCGGTCCACGATGCACACGCCGGCGGCCCGCTTGCCCGGTGTACTGCCGGTAAGGATCTCGAATGCCGGGTGGTAGAGCAGATAGATGGCGAGCGCCGGCCCGATTCCGACGACGACGAAGGCCGTGTCCGCATCGGCAGCGATCAGTTCCCGGCCGGAAATCCAAACGCTCGCGAGGTACCAGGCAATGCCGGCGATCGCTCGGACATGCCAGTCGAACAAGAAGGCATAGCTCCTGCCGCCCAGTCCGGCAACGGGTAGTTGCGGGTCGCCCGCTGCTTCGTCAGGTGGCAGCGACCGATTTCGAGCCTCCATCTGCGCCTACTGCGTGGCCTGTTTGACCAGTCGAGCCTGTTCCCGCTTCCACTCCCGTTCGCGGACACTCGCCCGTTTGTCCTCGGTGCGCTTGCCCTTGCCGAGCGCGATCTCGCACTTGACGCGCTGACCCTTCCAGTAGAGCGACGTCGCGACGCAAGCCTGACCCTTCGTCTGGACCGCGATGAAGATGCGCGAGATTTCGCTGGCATGGAGCAGCAGCTTGCGGGTTCGGCGCGGATCGGCGTCGACGTGGGTGGATGCGCTCGGCAGCGGCGTGATGTGCGCGCCGAGGAGCCACGCTTCGCCGTCTCGGACCAGCACGTAGCTGTCGGCGAGTTGCGCTTGGTTGGCGCGGATACTTTTCAGTTCCCAGCCGGTGAGCGCTATCCCCGCCTCGAATCGCTGGCCCAGATCGTAGTCGAACCGGGCGCGACGGTTCAGGGCGATCGTCGTGGGCTTGGTGTGTGCCTTTGCGGTTTTTGCCATCGGCGGAGTATAGCGACAGGCATCTGGCGCTTCCTCAAGT
>CAZJRX010000233.1:0-633 GCA_964548145.1 uncultured Pseudomonadales bacterium
GCTTGACGGTCTCGAAGTAGTGGAAGCCGATGGACATGAGTACGGCCGTGCAGTAAAGCCCGTACTCGAACGGGAAGAAGCCGGTCAACGCGGTCCCGATCCCGAACAGCGCCAGGGCCAGGATGGCGAACGTCTGCTCCCGCAGCGCCAGCAGGACGAACACCGCGGTGAACGCGAGGAACCCGGGCACCTCGCGCAGGCTCTGCAGGATGCCGATCTCGACGCCGGTGAACGCGGCGCGCTCCACGGCGAAGTTATTGAGCAGCGCCTGCCACGCGGCAAAGCCGAGCGGCACCGCCACGCTCGCGACGACCAGGAAGCCGGTCGGGGTCCGGTACCGCCTCGGGATCACGAACGCGGCCCGGCGTGACCGGTCACGTCACCGTGAAGGTGACTTGCCCGAGGACGCCGTAGTCCGCCACGTAGGCGCCGGGCTGCGCAGGGTGGATGCCGCCGAGGGCGCCGGTGATCAGGAGCATGCCGTCGGCGAGCGGGCGTCCGAGGTCGCGCAGCGTCTCCACCATCCACGCGACCGCGGGCACGGGACCGCCCAGGGCCTCGTCGAGCGACGCCTCGAGGACGGTCTCGCCGTCGCGCGTCAGCGTCACCCCGAGCGCGCCGTAGTCATCCCGG
>CAZJRX010000233.1:643-5989 GCA_964548145.1 uncultured Pseudomonadales bacterium
CGTCGATCACGACGCCCATCTCGCACTCGAGGCTGACGCCGGCGCCGCCCGCGAAGACCGCGCCCGACTCCAGCCTTCCCGCCTCGTACAGCGCCCCGACCAGCGGGTGGTCGATACCGAACTGGGCCTGGCCCGCGGGCGCGGTGAGACCGGCCTTGTAGCCGGCCAGCGCGTCGCCGGCCACGGCGCGCACGAGGGCTTCCTGCACCTCGTAGGCCGCCTCGATGGTCAACCCCTCGGGCATGGGCGGCAGGGCCTCGCCGGCCCGGACCGCCGCCGCCATCGGCTCGATCAGGTCGTTCATGTGCATGTGGCTCCCGCCGGCGCCGCGGACACCGCGCCGGAGTGGTGTCGCCGCGGCCTCAGTTGCCGAAGTCCCAGGTCTCGCCGGCGTGGTAGCGGCGCAGGACGTTCTTGGCGATGAGGATCTTGTGCACCTCGTCCGGGCCGTCCGCGATCCGCAGCGTACGGGCGCCCTGGTAGAAGCCCGACAGCGGCAGGTCCCCGGACACGCCCTTCGCGCCGAACACCTGGATCGCACGGTCGACCACCCGGTGGAACGCCGCCGGGACGAAGACCTTGATCGAGGAGATGTCGGTGCGCGAGTCGGCGCCGATCTCCATCTTGTTGGCGCAGTCGACCACCATCAGCCGCGCGGCCTGGATGTCCATGTAGGAATCCGCGATGAAGCCCTGCATGAACTGCTTCTCCTCGAGCTTCTCGCCGCCGTGCACCTCCCGGGTCATGATCCGATCCACCATCAGGTCGAAGCAGCGCCACATCGAACCGACCGAGTTCATGCAGTGATAGACGCGCCCCGCGCCGAGACGGTCCTGCGCGGCCTGGTGGCCGGTGCCGGTGCTGCCGAGCTGGTTCGACTTCGGCACCCGCACGTTGTCGTAGATGATCTCGCAGTGGGACGACGACTTGCCCCAGACCGGCACGCCGCGGACGATATTCACGCCGGGCGTCTTCTTCGGCACGATGATCTGCGTCATTTTCTCGTTCGCGCCACCCGGGTCGTCGGGATCGGCCGTGCGGCACATGACGATATAGAAGTCCGCCGCGTGTCCGTTCGACGTGAACCACTTGTGGCCGTTGATCACCCACTCGTCGCCATCAAGCTCGGCGCGAGTCTGGATGGACCGAGGGTCGGAGCCGGCGTTGTGCGGTTCGGTCATGGAGAAACCCGACTGCATCCGGCCTTCGGTCAGCGGAATCAGCCATTTCTCGTGCTGTTCGGGCGTGCCGTACTTGACCAGGATCTTCTGGTTGCCCGAGTTCGGCGCGACCACGCCGAACAGCGATGCCGCACCCGGACTGTAGGCCAGAACCTCGTTCATGTAGGCGTGCTGCATGAAGGACAGGCCCATGCCACCGAACTCGGGCGGCAGGTGCGGTGCCCAGAGGCTCGCCTTCTTGACCTTGTTCTGCACACCGATACGCAGTTCGTGGGCTTCCTCCTGCTGCTCCCGGCTCGGCCGACCACCGTCCGTGCGATGCGCCCACAGCTTGTTCTCGACGGGCAGGATGTCGTTGTTGATGATCTCCGCCGTGGCGAGCCGGACCTCGTTGACCTCGTCGTCCAAGGTCGGCACCGGCTTGACGTTCATGGGCATGCTCGCCCCTCCCTGTGACTTTCCTATCAGGCAAGAGGACTAATGTAATCGAACTCGGGGCACACGCGCCACGTCGCAAAGAACGCTTGACCCTCTCGCCACGTCAGGCCCTACAGTCCCCTCAACCGGCCCTCGGCGCGGGCTGAAGAGGAGAAAGCGATGTATCAAATCAGCGAAGCAGCAGCCTTGTCGGGACTCACCGTCCGTGCCTTGCGTCACTACGACGCCATCGGGCTGCTGCAACCCGCCACGCGCTCGGACGCCGGCTATCGCCTCTACGGCAACGACGACATCGAAGCTTGCGTCAAATCCGGGACGGGACAAGCCCGTCCTACGGTGTGCCGCAACGACCCATTCGGACCCTGCTGCCCTGGTCAGTCGCGCCGAGTCACCAACGCAACCGTGTTGCCCTCCGGATCCTCGAAGAACGCCATCCACTCCGTCTCGCCGGCGGGTCCGAACGTGCCGTCCTCGTCCTTGTGGACTGCCTGCGGGCCGTGGACGAAGCGGACACCCCTGGCATCGAGTTCCGCGACGCGCGCGTCGATGTCGTCAGTCCAGAGATAGAGGATCGAGTTTCCCTGCGCCTCGCCGCCATTTTCGAACAGCACCCGGACCCCGTCGAAGCCGAAGAAAAGCAGTCCCGGCGGATCGAACCGGGCAACGGGTTCCGCCCCGACCACATCCCGGTAGAACGCCTCGATAGCGTCGAGATCCTCGACATGCATGGCAATCTGGTAGATCCGCATGGGCGGCTCCCTATTGGCGAGCGCGGCGAGCGCCTCGGTCGCGTGCATGGCCGGTGAGTCTGCCTGCGAACTGCGAACCAAACAACGAACCGACGGTAGCCGGCACCGCCGCCGTGCCAACCGAAGCCATCACCCCGAGTTGAAAAGGCCCCTTGCCCGGCGTAGCTTACCGACACTACGCAGCCAAGGGAGGATATCGAGATGTTGCCGACCACGCATTGTGCCAATCACATCCGACACGTCAGCCGCATCGGGGTCGCGATTGCCGGCCTTCTTCTAGCAATCCCGGGGACAGGCCAGACAAGCACGGGCGACGACCGGGTATACGAAACCATCATCGTCACGGCCGAGAAGCGCGAGGAGGACATCCTCAAGGTGCCGGTCACCATGACGGCATTCAACCAGGACATGCTCGAGGAACTCGGCATGACCGGCGACGAGGATCTCGAGCAGCTCGTGCCGGGTCTGCAGTTCGCCTACGACTCCGAGGGCAACGGCATCACCATCCGCGGCATCGGCACGCAAAAGGCCGTGCAATACAACGCCGACCTCGCGGTCGCGTTCTACGTCGACGGGGTCTACACCAACGATGTCTATGGCTTGGCGCCCAACCTGTTCGACGTCGAGCGCGTCGAGGTGGCCCGGGGTCCCCAGGGGACGCTGAACGGTCGCAACTCCATCGCCGGGTCGGTGAGCTACGTGAACCGAAAGCCCACCGACACGTGGGACGGCCAGATCCTGGTCGAATTCACCGATACCGTTACCCAACGCTACAACGCCGCCTGGGGCGGACCGCTCACGGACGAAGTGAGTTTCCGGCTGACGGGCGGCTACTACGGGGGCGATGGCTGGCAGGAGAACACCGGCATCGGCGACGACTACGCCGCGCCGGACCAGTACACGCTGGCGCCCCAGTTGCGCTACGAGACGGATCGCCTCGACATCAACGTGCGTCGCCAGGTATCTAGGGACCGCGGCACAAGCCGGTCGGCCGTGCGGCTCGTGGACGTCGACCGGGACTCGCCGACCTACCTGCTCGGTGGCATCTGGCCGGTGACGAACTACCTCTACCTGTATCAAAAGCCGCTACCTGGGATCGCCAACTGCGACCCCAAACAGTTCCGAGAATTCGGCGGGCTCTGCGACGAGTTGGAAAACAAGGTTCTGAGCAACCGGTCCAGTGTTCGAGACGACGAGACGGATCGCTGGTCGTTGAACGCAGATGTCGATGTCGGCGACCTGCTCGGCACCGAATCGAGTGCCCTGACGGTTCGCTATACCTTCGGCAGCACGGTGACCGACACCGTTGGCTCCCGCGATGGCGACAACACCGACAGGTCCCCGAGCGCCGAGGATCCCTTCATACCCCAGGACTGCGTTGATCAGATCGGCATCGACGAATGCCGCGAGCGAGGCGTCAGGTACCAGGACCAGGAGGTGGCCTTCTTCTGGGACAACGACGAGAGCTCCCACGAGTTGCAGTTGTTCTCAAACTTCGACGGCCCCTTCAACTTCGTTGCCGGCGCCTACGCCTACGAGAACGAGTCCCACTGGCGCGGCAAGTACGGCGCCGACTACGCCAACCCGTTCAATTTCACCAGCGCGGAAGATGCCGTGGCGCAAATCGACCGGAACGGCGATGGCGCACCGGACTACGCGTCCTGCGAGGAGTTCTTCAATACGTACGTGCTTGGGCCCGACGATCCGAACACGGACATCGTCGAAGGCGTTTCGCTGGATCCTTCACAGCATCTGGGCTGCGAACCCGGCGACAACCACCTGTTGAAGGGGGGCTCCGCCAGCGGCGCCGCCTACGAGACAAGAGCGGTGTTCGCCAACGGCGAATACGAGCTGACCGACCAGTGGCGCGTCTCTGGGGGCTTGCGCTGGACCGAGGACAAGAAGGACCAACGCGGCGTCAGCGGCACGTTCGGGGTCCGCAACATCCTCGGCGTACCGATCACCTATCTGTACGGGTTGGCCAACCGCAACGACAGTTGGGGCGGCACGATCGGACACGTTAGCCTCGAGTACACGCCTGCGGACAATCGCCTCTACTACGGACGGATTTCCACGGGGTTCCGCGCCGGCGGGTTCAACCAGATCTCGGGCGGTACCAGCGCGGCCGACATCGCCAACAACATCGTCCCGGCCACTTTCGAAGAGGAGACGCTCGTCAACTACGAGGCCGGCATCAAGGGGCGTTTCCTTGACGACCGCCTGACGCTGCAGACCGGCGCCTACCTGCAGGTCTTCGACGGCTTCCACTTCAACGGCCGGCAGTTGATCTCGGAACACCAACGCGGCAACCGGCAGAGCCCGATTCTCGAATACACCGCCAACGTCGACGGCACCGAGATCTGGGGCGCGGAGGTGGAATGGGCTTTCTACGCCACCGACCGGATCCGGATCTCCGGCTACTACAACTACCTGGATTCGTCCCTGGGACCGCACCAGGCATACATCGACGGCGACCGAGACGGCGATACGCTGGGAACCTTCACCCACACCTGGATCGATCAGGAGACCGGGCAGCGAATGGAGACCGAACTCACCAACATGCGCGACAACACGGGCAACCGGCTGCCGCAGATGCCCAACCACAAGGGTGCCGTCACCTTCGGCTATACCCAACCCCTGGAGACGGCGGGGTCGGTCGAGGCGCTTGCCACCTGGAGCGATACGGGCTCGCGCTATCCGAGCATCGGCCATCTCGATTACCGGGTTCTCCCGGCCTACAGCCGCGTGGACGTTCGGACCACTTGGCAGTCGGCTGACGAGGCGTGGGCCGTTACCGGGTACGTCCAGAATCTCCTCGACGAAATCGGCATCCAGGAGTACGCCTTCGACTGGGGCTGGTTGACCGAGCCCCGGCAGATCGGCGTCCAGGTTCGCTATCGGCCTCGGTTCTAGCGGGGGCACCCCAGCCCGACGAATGATGGCCATAATACGGCATCGCAATGCGACTCGAGTGAGAG
>CAZJRX010000234.1:0-5677 GCA_964548145.1 uncultured Pseudomonadales bacterium
CCTGCATCCGGTGAACCCCGGCGAAACCGTCTTCGAGGAGACGGGTACACGCGACGAGCTGATCGGCTACTTCGAGACCACGTGCGGGATCTATGTCGCGTGGATCGCCGATGTGCGCGGCAGGGTTGGCGAGCGCGATCGCGAGCTTGCCGCGCTTGCCTTTCCGTATGCCGAGTTCCGCACCGACCAGCGCCGTATCGCCAAGCACCTCTACCGGGGGTTCCGCGACGACGCGGATTGGCTCGTCGAGGCGCCCACCGGGTCCGGCAAGACCATGGCGGGATTGTTTGCGGCCCTCAAGGCAATGGGCGCGGACGAACTCGACAGGCTCGTGTTCGTGACCTCGCGAACCACCGGTCAGCGGGCCGTCGAGGATGCACTCGACGATGTGGCGAGCGTGCTGGGGGCCGACCCCGCTCTGACCGCGGTGACCGTTACCGCCAAGGATCGGATCTGTTTCGCCGACCCGCCGCCCTGCGACCCGACCAACTGCGAATACGCTCGGGGCTACTACGAGCGTATGCCGGCGGCCAGACGCGAACTCCTGGCACGCGGACTGATTCGCCGAACCGAGATCGAGGCGGTCGCCCGGCAACACACGGTCTGCCCGTTCGAACTGTCTCTGGACGTCGCGGCCTGGGCCGACATCGTGGTCGGCGACTACAACTACGTTTTCGATCCGCTGGTCCGCCTGGCACGGTTGCAGAACCAGGTCTTTGCGCGGGTCGGTCTGATCGTCGACGAGGCCCATCAGCTCGGAGATCGCGTCCGGGACATGTTGGGATCGACTCTTTCCCGGCGCACGCTCAAGGCGGCATTGGCGGAATCCGGATTGCCGCCATTGTTGGCTAGGGGCCTCCGGTCAATCGACCGATCGCTCGCCGCGCTCGGTTCGCCGACGAGCGATGTCGAGCGCGAGATCGACGAACCCGTTGCGCTCGTGCGCGCCATCGAGCGCCTGCTCGCGGCCGCCTTGGAGGCGGCGGTGGACGGCAACCGGTTTCCGGCGGCGTCGGCGGCCTATTTCGAGGCGTTCCAGTTCGCGCACCTTGCGGAGAATGCCGTCGACGGATGCTTCCACTACATCGCCGGGGGTACCGGTCGGGAGGCGTTCGTCGAATTGGCGTGTACGACTCCCGGCGACCACATCCGCGACTGCATGGCACGGTTCCACGGCAGCGCGCGGATGTCCGGGTCAATGACGCCGGCGGCCGTGTTCCAGCGGATCCACGGCGCCGGCGATTCGGACAACGTGGTGGTTTCCGACGGCTGCTTCCCGTCCGAACATTTCGGCGTGTTCCTGGTGACCGACCTATCCACCTTCTACCGGGACCGGGAGCGGACACGCGACCGAGTCGCCAGCCTGATCCAGGGAGTCTGTACCCAGACCACGGGAAACTACCTCGTGGCGTTGCCGTCATTCGAGTACGCCGAAGCCGTGGCGAGTGCGGTCGTGGGTGTCGACAGTCGCTGCCAGCAGCGAGGGATGTCGGTCGAGGAACGGACGGACTTCATCGACTGGATTTCCGAGCCGAATGCCGGACGGGTGGGTTTCGTCGTGATGGGGGGCGTGTTCGGCGAATCGGTGGATTTCCGGAACGGGGTCCTCGATGGCGTCATCGTCGTCGGTGCCGGGTTGCCGCCGCGTTCGCTCAGGCGGGACCTGATCGCGCGTGACGCGGTGACGACCGGCCTGTGCCACGACGGGGACGAGCTCGCCTACCGCCAACCGGCGATGACACGGGTCGTCCAGGCTGCGGGCAGGGTGATTCGGTCGGCGTCGGACCGGGGTGTCGCCGTGCTGGTGGATCCCCGCTTGTCGACCCACGCCTATCGCGCGTTCCTGCCCGTGCGGTGGCGTATCCGCAGCGTCGCGTCCCAACGTGTGGTCGAGGAGGTGGCACGGTTTTGGTATGGGACGCCGATGACCGATGCTGCCGCCGCGCGTCGGGCGACGTGCTGATCGAAGAGGCGTGCAGCGCGGCCATTATGGTATCGTCGCGCGGTTAGAGGGGGGCTACGCATGCACTTGATCCGTACAACGATGTTCTTGCTCGCGGGCGTACTGGTGGGCGCCGCATGGACGGGCATGGCCGAAGAGGACGCTGCCGGCGGCTACGTGGCACCGCGCGGTCCGGGAGGCGTCAATCCGGACCTGAACGGTGTTTGGCAGGCGATGAACGAAGCCAACTACGACATCGAGCGTCATCTCGCACGGGCATCCATGGGTTTGCGCGACGGTCCCGAGGGTCCGGTTCCGGATCAGGCAACCCTCTATCTCGGTGCCGTGGCGTCGGTGCCGCCGAGCCTCGGCGTGGTCGAAGGCGGCAAGATTCCCTACACCGCCGAAGCCCTCGCCAAGCGCGATGAGAACCGGCGTCTATGGGTACACCGCGACCCGGAGATCAAGTGCTACCTGCCGGGCGTGCCGAGGGCGACCTACATGCCGCAGCCCTTCCAGATTCTGCAGGGCGAGAAGGAGATCGAGATCGTCTACCAGTACGCGGGAGCGGTCCGCAACATCTACAGCGAGGATCCGGGTCCGGCACCCGTCGATTCCTGGATGGGGCAGTCGGTTGCGAGTTGGGATGGCGACACGCTGGTGCTGACGGTCACGGCGCAGAACGACCAGACTTGGTTCGACCGCGCCGGCAACCACCACAGCAACCAGATGACAGTTGTCGAGCGGTACACGCCGACGAGCCCGAACCACCTGCACTACGAGGCGACCATCGACGATCCTGAGACGTTCACCGAGCCATGGAAGATCAGCATGCCGCTGTATCGACGCATGGAGCCCAACGCCATGATCCTCGACTTCAAATGCGTGCAGTTCGTCGAGGAGTTGATCTACGGGGAATACCGGCGCGAACCGCTGCCAAGGTTCGAGCTGCCCGATCCCTCGGTCGAGTCGGCCGAGTCGGAATAACGATGTCCATTGGACCCTAGGAACGGTCCACAGGAGGGACAATGAGAGCGGAAAGAACAAGCGCCCCCAAGGGGCAATTCAAACTGATCACCTGGATCCAACTCGCGTTCGCGGCGGCGGCCGTGGTGCTGATCGTCTACGCGGCGGATGTCGCCTGGGGCGACATCCCACGTCTTGCGGACGGCAAGCCGGATCTCTCGGGGTACTACGACACGGCGACCATCACCCCGATGCAACGGGGTGGCGAAGGCGAAGAGTTCCTGTCCGAAGAGCAGGCCGAGGCAAATGCACGCCGCACCGCCTTCGGCCTGGCTGCGGGTTCCGCGAACCAGGATCCCGACCGGGAGGCGCCACCCGTCGGCGGCGACGGTTCGGGCGGCGCAGCCGGCAACGTCGGCGGCTACGATTCGTTCTGGGTCGATCCCGGGGAGAGCAACTTCGAGATCGACGGCAAGTACCCGACGTCGATCATCATCGACCCGCCGAACGGGCGTTACCCGCCGGTAACCGAGGCCGCCCGGGAGCGGCGACGCGCAGCGTTTCGTTTGGGTGGCGACTACGGTCGGCGGAACGACGGCACGGCGTGGTGGTACCCCGGTCCGGGTCCCTACGACAATCCCGAGGTTCGCCCGTATCCCGACCGCTGCCTTGCGGGTTTCGGTAGCACGGCCGGGCCGCCGATGCTGTCGACGCTCTACAACAACCACAAACGCATCGTGCAGACGCCGGGCCACGTGATGATACTCACCGAGATGGTTCACGACGCCCGGATCGTCCGAATGGGCGGCGAGCATGCCCCGGACGATGTTCGGCGCTGGTTCGGCGACTCGATCGGCTGGTGGGAGGACGACACGCTCGTCGTCGAAACGACGAACTTCACGGATCGCCCCAACTTCTCCCAGGGAACGCGGGACATGCGGGTCGTGGAGCGATTCAGCCGACTGGACGAAGACACCGTGCTCTACAACTTCACCGTCGAGGATCCCAACGTCTGGGAAACCTCGTTCACGGGGCAGTACACCTGGCAGCAAACCGACGAGCCGGTGTATGAATACGCCTGCCACGAGGGCAACTACTCCATGGTCGGCATCCTAGGGGGTGCCCGGCGGCTGGAACGGGAAGCTATGGCAAAGGCCGCAGCAGACAGCGGCGATTGAGGAGTTACTCGTATGAACAACCTGTTACGTACCTCTCTTGCCGCGCTATGTGCGGTGGGGCTGCTGGTCGGCATCAAGGCCTCGGCCCACCATGCGTTCGGTGCGGAATTCGATCCCAACCGCCCGCTGATACTCCGTGGCCCTGTGGTGAAGATCGAGTGGACCAATCCCCATGCCTGGTTCCACATCGAGCACACCAACGACGACGGCAGCAAGACGGTTTGGATGGTGGAGGCGGGCACGCCGAATACGCTGCTCCGGCGCGGCATCGACCGCAACTCGGTGCCGGTCGGTACGCAGGTGGTGGTCGACGGCTATCAGTCGAAGGATCTGTCCATGCGCGCCAACGGTCGCAATATGACCTTCGCCAACGGTCAGACGATGTTCATGGGTTCCAGCGGCACCGGTGCGCCACGGGACGGCGCGGACCCCACCGAAGGCTCGACGGCCGAGGAACAGAAAAAGCTGCAGGCGGCCAAGGAAGTCAAATCTTCCGAAGAAAAAGAATAGTTTACGACGCTAAGCTAACGACGTGATCGCGTAGACCGCGCCGTACGCCGTGGACTCGCGCTACGACCCCTCGTGGCTGCATTCGTTTACCGCGTGGGTAGACAGTCACGCGTGGAGTACGGCGCTGCACGAGTCGCTGTGGGTGTGGCCGCTGGTCGAGTCAACCCATGTGCTGACGGTCACCCTGTTCGTGGGCGTGTTGGTCATGGTCGACCTGCGCCTCCTGGGTTTCGCCTTCAAGGACACGCCCGTGTCGGTGATGACGGGACGCGTCCTGCCGTGGTCGATTGCCGGGTTCTGCCTGATGGTCGTCTCCGGCCTGCTGCTGTTCTACGCCAACCCCGTACATCTTGCGCATAACGTCTGGTTCCGCTTGAAGGTGATCCTCCTCGTGATCGCCGCCGTGAACGCCTGGGCGTTCCACCGGCGCGTGTCCCGGGATCGTGAGCAGTGGGATAGCCGGCCCAAGCCGCCGCTGTCGGTTCGGCTGGTCGCGGCAACATCGGTGTCGGTTTGGGCGGGCGTCATACTCGCGGGACGCATGATCGCCTACAACTGGTTCGAGTGCGGTCGCGATCAGTCGGCGTTCATCCTCTGGGCAGCGGGGTGCGCCGTGGATCTGACGCCGTGAGTCTGACGGCCGTCGATCAATGGCCGGGTTTGGTGGCTCGATGGGTCGTCAGCCATCGGTGCGCACTTCTCGGGGTGGTGTTGGTAGCCGTCCTCTGGTGGATCCTGCTGCCATGGAAGTCCAATGCCGCGACCTGGTGCGAGGCCTTCGGCTGGGTGGACTTCTACCGCGAGTTGGGAGAGGGGTTCATAGGACGCACCATCGGCGAATCGCTGTGGCTGTTCCCGGTCATCGAGGTCGTTCACCTGTTCGGCTTGGCCGTGCTCGGCGGCTCGGTGATCGTCATGGACATCCGCCTGCTCGGGGCTGGATTGAAGAACTCGCCGCCGGCACGGGTGCTGGCCAATACCCGGCCTTGGTTCTTCCTCGGATTGGGCGTGATGATCGTCACCGGCGTACCCCTGTTCCTGTCCGAAACCACCAAGTGCTGTTTCAACCACGCCTTCGAGG
>CAZJRX010000234.1:5707-5943 GCA_964548145.1 uncultured Pseudomonadales bacterium
ATTGGTCGTCAGAAATCGCGTTGCGGCCCGTGAGGGCGTATCGAGTTGTGCCTTGCAGGGCGTCGCGGTCCTTTCCCTCGGGTTGTGGTTTACAGTTGCCGCAGCAGGGCGGTGGATCGGTTTTTCCGGCTGACTGACCGGGTCACCGATCCAGCTTGGGTAGCCGATCGGCCCAAGGCCGCGCGCGTTCGAAGGTTGCCGCCGCCTGCAGCACGAGCTTGTCCGCAGCCCGGCGG
>CAZJRX010000235.1:0-5877 GCA_964548145.1 uncultured Pseudomonadales bacterium
CGGGCTCGACCACGATGCCGTGACGACCGGAGAGAATGCCCTGGTCGAGCACTTCGATCATGTCGACGGCGCGATCGACGATGGCGAGCTTGCCCTTGAGAAGTACGGCGTTGAGTCCCGGCATGTCCTCCACCTCGAGGTCGAGACCCTTTAGCAGCCGGTCCAGAAGACTTACCATCTCGATCGGGCGCATGGCTTTCATGTGCACGACTTGGAAGATCACGCGGTGGGTGGGCGGCACCTCGGGGCGAGCGCGACCACTGATCAGGAGCGGCACCCCGCCGGTGGTTATGTCCTCAGTGGCCATGAAGGTCAGCGTACCGTCCTCCTCGGCACGGATGCGAACACCGTAGTCCTCCTCCAGGATACGACGGGCGGTGGCAAACAACTGGCTCGGCTGCATGGGATCGCTGATCCGCAGCGTGACGAGATCCGTACGCTCACGCAGGTTCGGGGCGATGTGGAAGGAAAGTCCTAGGCGTTGATTGAAGAGTTCGTCGATGAACGCTTGCAGAGGTGCGTTGTTGAATGCGACCGCGACGGGCTCACCTGCGATGCCGTCACCCAAACGGTCGACGGTGCCTTCCGCGATGCTTGGGCCGGCCGGCACGCCCGGCGCCTGCGTGACCGTCAACTCAGTCCGGCGCGCCTCCTCGGCCCCAGGCAGGCCCACTGCCTCGGTCTCCGCCACCGCAGCCGGCGGGCGCATGGGTTCCGGAAACGGGGCCACGCGTAGCGACGAACAACCGGCTGCGGCGACGGCGGCCGATAGGGCGACAACGAGGAATCCGGGCCGCAAGGCAAGGGATGCCACGACAGGAAGCGATGGCACCGCCGGCAGTTTGTCGGTCACTAGTTCCTCCACGTCCGGTCCCGGACTCATCTAAGACCCTTCGCAACGACCAAAGGTTCGCTTAACCCCGGTGCCAATGGAACGCCACATGGCCCGTTCGGCCAGGCGGGCAACCCCCGGCGGCGCCTGAACCGGCTGTTTCATTGAAAGTCTCCGTTCTGTTCAGGCGATTTGCCAACGTCCACTGCTTCGGCCAAACGGTGAAACAATAGCAACTCCTCACGCAACCCGTCGGCGGTCTCGAGAACGAGCGCATTGGCCGTCACCGAGACCAGTACCCGTCCATCTGGCAAGGAGTCGCCATCAACTAGGCGCACCGTGCCGCCGGGCCTCGTCAGCAGGACCGCGCGGCTGCCGGCACTGGCCGTGATGCCGACGACGCCCAACCTCGCGAGTTCCGGATTGAGGCCTGTTGCCGCAGCTGCGGCAGCTGCCGCGGCCTCCGCCTCCAAACGCGCCCTCTCGGCGTCGTACGCGGGCCTGCCCCACCGAGGCATCGCCAAGAAGCCATCAAGACGTGTCTCATCCGTAGCTGCGGCGACGGGGACATTCACGACCCGTTCGGCCACCGATGACGACAGGGAGCCGCGCAACGGCCATAGCGCGCCGGCCACCGCGAACAGCGCCGCGGTCAACGCCACCGGGGCTAGCCGACGGACGAGGCGCGGCACCCTAGCCGCGCGCAACCGTACCGAGACCAAAAAACGGTCAAGCATGTTCATCCGCCGGTCGCACCCGCCGGCATACGTTGGTCTACGTCTTGGCTTTCGTCGGGACTGTCGATCCGGAAGTAGGCAGAGAACAGGATCTCCATGCCGAACTCTTCATCGCGGCGTATAAGACTGCGACGCGACAGCGAGAAACGGTCCGCGAGGAGCACCCGGGGATGCCGCGCCACGGCATATACAAAGCGCAGGGCGGACTCCAACCCAGACTTGCTGTTGACCTGAACGTCTACCTGCCACAGGCCGGGCACCCCAGGTACCAACCGACTGGAACCCACGCCGATGCCCGGCTCGAGGAGGGCGACGCCCCGCGCCATGCCCTCGATGGCCGTCCGGACATGGGCCTGCGCAAGTCCCGGGTTCCCGGCGTGCCAAATCCTCTCGTTCAACGCCGCCTGGTTCCTTCGCGCCTCCTCGAGCCGCGGCTGCCAATCCTCCCGGGCCAACAGTTCCTGCGCCCGCGCAAGGCGTGCGTCCACGACGGCATGGTTGGCAGCGGCCCGGTCGACGCGCGCCGCGTGGGGGACAAATACCGAGTAGCCGAGGAGAATGAAGACGATCGACCACGCCCCCAACCGGAGCCTCGGATTGCTTGAAAGCTCCGCCCGGACACTGTCGATTGAAGTACGCAGGACGCTCATGGCACGTTCGACTCCATAGCGATCCGCAAACTAACGGCGAAACCGTCCTTGTCCGATCGACCGGGCCGGACCTCCGTGAACAACGGATCAGCCTGCAGATTTGCGATAATGGCCACAGGGTCTTCCGTCGCGCTGTTCGAAAGCACCACGGTCAGGTCGCCCTGCCGGTATTGCCAAGACTTGAACTGGATGGCCTGGCCCGGCAGCGCTCGATCCACCCGCAACATCAACTCGGCCTGCGAGGGTTGCTGCATGACGCGAGTCAGGAAGGCGTTGCGGCGGTCCAGCCCGAGAAGTTCGTCGCGAGCCTCGAGAACGGGAACGAGTTGCCGCTCGATGTTGTCGTATTGCGCGGTAGCCGAGGCATTCGCGAAGTGGTAGCGCCAGAGGCGGGCCTCCTGGAACGCCGCAACGGCCGCCAACACGGCAAATACCGTCACAGCCAAGGCATGCTCGTTGGCAACCAGCCACGCCTGCGGCCGGAACGGTGTTGCCCAAGGGCCTGGGGCCAAGCAAGCGACCGTTGTCGGAACTTCACGGACCGTTGCGCCGCCGCCATCGTCAGTTGCGCTGCCGCCGTCGTGCTGGGCTACAAAGGCTGCGACGCGACGCGTGGTAGGACGCGCCGCCAGCCAAAGCGAATCCACCAAGACGCCGTCCCGCCAATACTGCAGGTCGAACCCTTCGCGGCACTCCTGAAGATGAACGCCGTCCACCTTTTCAGGATAGAGCACGGTTTCGGGAAGCACGCGGACCCCTGACGAGGACGCATCCGATGACGGCGCACCATATCGCGGTACACCGAGGCGGGCAGGGTCGACCACGACTGCCGTTTCGTCCCAAAACCAAACCATCGCTGTGGTCCCCGACCAAGCACAGTAGTGGCCGCCGCGCTCGAACGGGCTCCACACCGGAATCCGTAGCGCGACAGCGGCATCGCGCCGGTTGCGGGGAACTCCGGCGAAGTCCTCCGAGCGGTACATGCACAGGCTGCGCGCAACGATCCACTGCGACTGGATCGAGGCGCTTTCCAGCAACTCCACGGCAACGCGGGTTTGGATGACACTGCGACGGCGCGCAAACCGGCGTCGCAGTCGGCGCCCGGTCTCACGCAAATGCGCGAGCACTTTCGTCGGGTCAAAACCACTCGGCGGTGTGGCGGTGTTCGACGGGGTCGCGTCCATGGCTGCGGTCAGGTGGGCTCCGGGGTTTGTCCACCGAGCAACGGGGTCGGCGTTTCCTTGAGCGCCACGGCATCCCCGCTAGGCTCGGAGTAGCGGTATTCGGTGCGCCAAGGCGCGATTAGGGAGGCGGGCGTCAGGGTGACCCCAACAATGGTGCGGGGGCCGCCGCTGCGCCACCAGGTCGTGATCCTCAAGAACAGGGAGGGCATCACGGCGATGAACCCGGGATCGACCGGCGGCGACGCACGCGTCAGTTCGTGTATGTGCTCAAGGGTCGCGATTCGGTGCTCGGCACGTTCTGCAAAGAACACATCAAGCGCTTCCTGTTCGACTCCGAGGACGACTTTCGCAACCGCGACGGGCATGGTATTGAAGTTGGCACTGACCAGGAGCCGCGGCGTAGCCATCTCGCGCAACCGCCGCCATTGTTCCTGGTCGATTAGCTCTTTCACGCCAAGCACGCGGTTCAACTCCATGGGCGTCGACAGAAACCAGTTGGCCGGGGGTGGCAGTCCGGCATCGAGATAGCTCTTCTTCTCGGCGCCGTCGAGGGAGCGTCGGTCGTCGCGGTCGATGTAGTCGACGACGCGAGGCCAGAGGCGCGCGACGTCCTCCTCGGAAACGCCGACGCTCTCCAGCATCAGACCAAACAACGGATCGCTGGGCATGTTGACCGATATCAGCCCGTTCTCGTCCTGAATCGAGAACCCCGTGTCACCGAGGCCGCGGTAGCGATCGCCCGACAGGCTCAGTTCGCCGTCGGCGGTGTCGTCGAGCATCGTGTCGAAATCGGCGAAACGCTGTTCGTGTTCAATCAGCAGACTCGAGTGGCTCATTCGGTTGGTGGACAAAAGGTAAAGCACCGTCGCCTCGGTACTACGGCGGTCAAGTTCGGCCTCCAACATCAGCTTGGTCCGGCGAGTGTTCTCGACGTTAGTCTCGGTGACATCGGTAATGTAGGCGGCAACGACGGCCAAGGCGACGAGCGCCCACAGAGTGGCCGCCAGTATGAAACCGGCCGACGCGGCAGCACCCGGCGAAGCCATCCGGCCCGCGCCGTGTTCATACGACTCCATCAGTAGAAATCCTCGGTGATAACCGGGCGGCGCGAAGGCTCCACCCGGGCAAGCCAGATTGTCGCGGATGTCGGCGAGACCATGCGAATCAGAGTTGGGATCCAGTCGTGGGCAGGATCGTAGACGTAGGGTGTCGGCGCATCGATTGAGCCGGTTCCCGAGCGTGAACCAGTCTCGGAGATGTTGGGGTTTCGTTCAGCCGATGGCGGCCAATGGTCGTACCAGTTTCCGAGCGAGTCGCTGTATTCGAAGGCCGGGCCGTCCAGAGCCAACACGGTCCATTCGACGCTGGCTTCGCCGGGCATCGGCGCTTCGGCGTAGTGTACGGTCCCTTCGCCGATTGACCAGCGAGCGATCACCGGGGTTCCGGCTTCTGCGTTCAACGGCTCCAACGTGGTGCCCTCAAACAACTTGGCATCGCCTCGGAACCGTCGGGCCGCCACGCCGTACGGCACGAGTCCGCGAACAGACATGGCGAACCAGCTCTGCTGCAATGTCTCGAGCGAGGACTCACGGTGCACTCGCTGCACACCCTCGTACCGGATGGCGAAGAAGCCGACGGCTTGCAGGATCAGCGTGGCCAGAAAGCCGAGGATGACGAATGTCACCAAGGTCTCCACAAGGGTCAGGCCCAACGAACGATTGGGTACCGGCGATCCCGCATCAGTCATCGCGCAACGGCACCTTGAAGAGGACGCGCGCATCAGAACGGTTCCTCGCCAGGGAAGAAGCCACGTACCTTCTCATAGCCGGTGACCCGCATTCGCCACGTGCCGAGGGCACGCCCCTCGTGCCGGACGACGAACTCGAGGTCATACAGGCCAATGTCGAAATCGGCCATCCCGCCAAGGGTGTTCTGGCCTTGGCGCACCGGTTCGACGAGGGTCGAGGTCCATGCCACGTCGGCACCGCCGAGCTCGACTTCGCCTGCAGGCCGGTAACGGGGGTTGACCGCCGACAGGTACTCCATGGCGTTGCGCACAACCGCCACCTGGCCCGACACGTCCGCCGTGCGGTTGAGCGCGATGAGGTTGGTGTTGAACAGGCCATAGAGGGCCATGCCAGCGGCGGCAAAGATGGCCAACGCGACGCTGCTCTCAAGCAGGGTAAAGCCATCATCTCGACTCGCCCGGGGTGATCTCATCGTGCAATCGCCCTTGGGACCAACATGCCGGACTGTCCGGGCATGGAATCGTACGGACGTGCACGACTGCCCGAGGCTGTTGAACAGGCCGTCGAGGGCCACGCCAGCGGCGGCAAAAATGGCCAACGCGACGCCGCCCCCAGCAGTTCGAGGCCGTCATCTCGGCTCGCCCGGGGTGATCTCATCGTGCTATCACCTTTGGGACCAACATGCCGGACTGTCCGGGCATGGAATCGTAGGGGCATGTGCGACTG
>CAZJRX010000236.1:0-5873 GCA_964548145.1 uncultured Pseudomonadales bacterium
TCGACGTGCAGGGTTACCTCCTCGAAGTCCTGGCCGGCAAGACGTTCGACGAAGTGTTGAAGGAGCGCATCTTCGATCCGCTCGGGATGAAAGACACCGGCTTTTGGGTCACCCCCGAGAACGAACCGCGTACCGCCACCATGTACCAGCAACGGCCCGGCGGCGAACTGGCAGCCAATCCATCCAGGGAGTACTTCACGCAACCGACATTCTTCTCCGGCGGCGGCGGACTCGTGTCCACCGCGATGGACTACACGCGCTTCTCGGAGATGATGCTGAACGGCGGCGAACTCGAAGGTGTGCGAATCCTCAAGCCCGAAACCATCGAACTCATGCACACCAACCAGCTACCGGAGGGCATCGACTACATCAATCCGATGATCGGCAACCCCGGCAATACCTTCGGGATCGACGTTGCCATCGTGGCCGAGCCCGACGGCCAGACCGATCACGCGTTGGCCAAGGGCGAATACTGGTGGTACGGCGCGGGCGGCACCTGGTTCGGCATCAACCCGGTGCAGGATCTCATCGTGGTCGGAATGATTCAGAAGTTCGGCGTACCGGGACCCAAGGAGGTTCGGGTCACCAGCAAGCGCCTCGCCTACGAGGCGATCGTCGACCCGGCGGGGTGAACCTGAACCGGCGGGCGACCCGCATCGCCTTCGCCGCCGCCGTCATCGGCACGGTCTGCAACGCCGACGACTTGAACTACCAGGGCAGCGCCGTGCTCGCCGGGGACAGCACCGAGGTGCTGCGCTTCAGCGGCATCCGGTTCGCCGAACCGCCCGTCGGCGAGGGGCGATGGCGAGCGCCACGACCGGTAGCCGACACATCAACCGACGTCCGCGTGGACGCGACGGCATGGCCACCCGCCTGCATGCAGGACGCCGGCAATGTCGAGTGGTACCAAGAGGTCGCAGCGGCCTTCGGCCAGCCAGGCGAGGTCGCCCCGTCCATGCCGGAGACCGCCGAGGACTGCCTGTTCCTGAACGTGTGGACACCCGATGCCGGTGCCCGACTGCCGGTTATGGTGTGGATCCACGGCGGCGCGAACGTCAACGGCTGGTCCTACGAACCCAACTACCGGGGGCGGGAGTTGGCGGCAATGGGTGCCGTGGTCGTTTCGATCCAATACCGGCTCGGCGTCTTCGGCTTCCTTGCCCACCCGGCCTTGAGCGCCGAGTCGCCCTACGCCTCTTCCGGAAACTACGGGATTCTCGACCAGATCGAAGCCCTGCGATGGATCCAGGGCAATATCGCCGGATTTGGTGGCGATAAGGACAACGTCACGCTGTTCGGCGAGTCCGCAGGTGCCGGCGACATCGCCTACCTGTTGCTGTCACCGCTCGCGGAAGGACTCTTCCACCGGGCGATCTCCCAAAGCGGTGGCTGGCCGGCAGATCAGCAACGAACCCTGGCGGCGAACGAGGCCCAGGGCGTGGCTTTTCAAACCCGGGTGGCGGCTTCGGGCATCGACGAACTTCGTGCGCTCCCAGCGGAGTCTCTGCTCGTTGCCGCCAAGGAGCATTTCCAGCGCGACTACGACGACCCGCCGGTGGACGGCTGGTTGCTGCCCGCGCCGCCCGCCGACCTGCTCGCCCGCAAGGCGTTTCTACCGCGTCCCGTGATGTTCGGCTTCAACGCCGACGAGATGCTGATGTACCTCCCGACACCCACCGTCGCGCGCTGGCAGGACGCACGGGACGATCTGCCGGATCCGCGCGCCGTCGAGGCGCTCCTAGCCGAACTACCCGTCCCGCAACGACTCGACGAGTTGGCGGCGGCAACCCAGTTCACCTGTCCGAGCATTGCCCTGGCCGACGGCTTCGGGGCCGGCGGCGCACCCACCTATGTCTACCGATTCGATCGTGTACGCGCCGGCAACCACGGCATCGGCGCGTACCACGGTGCCGAGATTCCCTACGTCTTCGACACCCACGACCCCTGGCTACCCACGGACGCCATCGACCGCGAACTCACCCGGCGCATGATGGGCTACTGGCTCAACTTCGCCGCCACGGGCGACCCCAACCACGACGGTGCACCGACCTGGCCACGGTGGAACGACGATCAACTGCTTCAGGCGTTGGGCGAGGACATCAAGCCCGAGGCGTTCGACAGGCGGTTGTGTTCGCTGCTTGGTCCCTAGTGTCCCGTCAACCCTCAAACGTCGCGTCAGTGGTCGCCGGAGCGTTCCTCGCAAGGCGCAGACGAGAAGTCGTACCGGGGTACGTCGAGCGTCTGCAACGCGGCGAGGGGCGCTCCGGCGACCACCCGAAGGGCGCGTCCGCAAGCGCCCATCCGCGTTGTTGGCGCCTCTCGACGTATGGCCGATATGCCTTCGAGGCGCCGCCTAGCGGACTGGACGCTTGCGGATGCGCTGACACGACGTTTGAGGGTTGACGGGACACTAGCAGCCTGCCGCTTAGTTAGCCGAGGGAATCATCTCGGCTACACGGGGACCCCTCCCGGGGCATCCCAGGGGTGCGAACCGTCGTAGACGACGATTGGCGCGATGACCGGCGGCTTTACCGGCGCGCCGAACGCCTCGCGCCGGATGATCTCCCGATGCAGCGACGCCGCGTGTCGACCAAGTCGCTCGCCGACATCCTGGATGACCTCCGAGGCGAACTTGATGATCAGGATGATGTGTGTCGGGTCGTCCGGCTGATCGTTCGCGTCGTCGAGGAACGGGATGCTCCAGACCATGTCGGCATAGCGGGGACCGTCGGGAACCCAATCATCCGGTACCCGGGTCATGTGGTCGTAGTCCAGATTGTCGACCTCCGGGCTGTTGCGCATGATGAAGCCGCGCACCAGATCCTTGACCATCGGCGGGAATGCGAAGAGCGGTAGGTAGTGATGTGCCATCGGTAACTCCACATGGGTTGGCTTTCCTCCCGAAGTTACCGATGGACCCGCAGGCCGGGTATCGGCGTTGTGCCCGAGGTTGTGTAAGAAAATTACCCAGACGGCTGTGCGATTTTGGCCATTGGCAATGCCACCCACGCCGACGCTCGCCTGGTATCAATCCGATCTCACCCTGGGGCGGCGACGCGTCTACCCGTGCGAGACTGCCCGCCGAACGCCATGCACGAGGCCGGCCAGTCGATACTCACCTTCGCAGGGGACACCGCGACTTCACAATCGTTGTTGCTAGCATTGTCTCCTGATTGCTAGCATGAGAAAGGAGCAAACCGTTGTTGCAGTGCGATGGCCAACCTAAGCATTCGTCGATTGGACGCCGAGACCGTGGCGAGACTCAAGGTGCGTGCTGAGCGCGAGGGCAGGTCGTTGGAAGAGACCGTGCGACGCATTCTGCGAAGCGCCGTTGTCGACGAAGAACCACTCGGAACAATGATCCGGCGAATTGTCGGCAGACATGGCTTCGACCTCGAACTGCCGAAGCGCGAAATAGGCACCGCCACCGACTTCGAATCGGACGAGTACGGCCCTGATCGATGATCCTGCTTGACACGAACGTCGTGTCGGAAACGATGCGCGCGGACCCCGATGTGCGGATCATCCACTGGATGGACCGTCAGCTCGCCTCGAGGTTGTTCCTGTCGGCGATCAGCGTGGACGAGATCGTTTTCGGAATCGAGGTACTGCCGCCCGGACGTCGGAAAACCCGACTGGCAGAGGTCTTCTTGGCTATCACGGGCGCATTCGACGGACGGATCCTGTCCCTTGACCGCAAAGCCGCACGGGAGAGCGCGGTGTTTCGAGCGAACCGCCAACGCATCGGACGGCCTATGAGTTTGGCCGACTCCCAGATCGCCGGCATAGCGAAGTCGAACGATCTCTCCCTGGCGACGTTGAACACCCTGGACTTCGAGCACATCGACCTAGTGCTCCGTCAACCCCTAATCTTGGCGTCAGCGCGTCCGCAAACGTCCAGCCCGCTAGGCGGCGCCGCGAAGGCATAGCGGGGTTACGTCGAGCGGCGCCAACAACGCGGATGGGCGTTTGCGGGCGCGCCCTTCGGGTGGCAGCCGGAGCGCCCCGGGCGGCGTTGCGTCTGCTTGAAGTAGGCCCGCTACGCCTACGCAGCCCGCGCCTTGCCCGGAACACTCCGGCTGCCACTGACGCCAAGATTAGGGGTTGACGGAGCACTAGCCGTGATCGCTCCCTATTGACTCCGCGCCATCGCCTCGAGGTACCAGTCGACGAACTCGATGCACAAGCGTTCCTGTTCCGGCTGGTACGGGCCCGGCTCGAAGAACCGCGAATGCACGCCTTGGCTCGTGCGCTCGATGAGAGTCTGATCCTCCCGGGTGGTGCGGTCCCACAGCCAGGTAAGCGCATCCCGTTGGTAGTCCCGTCCCTCTTCCGCATCGCCCCGTACGAACCAGACAAGCTCCATGTCCGTTCTGTCGATGCCCCTCGGGGTGAACCGGTAGAGGACGCAGTAGTCGGGGTAGCCGAGCATGAACGCCAGCGGGCCGAGCTGAAAGTCGCCGGCGCCGCCGTCGTAGCCCTTGAAGTCGCCCATCAGGGGTGCGAGCGGGCGACCGTCCCGGCTACCGGTCTCGAAACCGTCGTAGAGCGCGTAACGCATGGTGTGCACGCAGCAGCCGAACCCCGGTGCCGCGCGATAGACCTCGGAGCGACGTAGGGTGATGCCGGGCACGCCGGTCCTGCCCTCGGCATGGTCAAGCATCTCGGCGTTCCTGCTCTCCACCACCTTGGCGGGTGCCTCCAGCGTGTGCCGTTTCGCGTATGCCCGGTGCGCGGTCGCGCAGTGGTAGCACTCCAGGTAGTTCTCCAGCGCCAGCTTCCAGTTGGCTGCCACCGGGTAGTTCTGTCGGTGCGCGATCTGTGCCGTGGACAGGTGGTAGGGACCAAGGGCCGGTTCAATGGTCTCGAGGGCGTTCTCGAAAGGCGATGCCGCCGGATCACAATTGATGAAGATCAAGCCCTCGAACACCGCCCAGCGAATACGCGGCAGCGCATACGCGTCGGGGTCGAACCCCACTCGCTGCTCCATGGACCGTGCGGCCTTGAGCCGACCGTCCAGATCGTAGACCCAGCCGTGATAGGGGCAGACGAAAGCCTTGCAGGAGCCTACGGAATCGGTGCAGACCCGCGAGCCGCGGTGCCGGCAAACATTGGCCAAGGCATGGATCTCGCCGTCCCCGCCGCGCACCACGACGACGGAGTCATCGCCCAAGTCGAAAACAAAGTAGTCGCCGACATCGGCGACCTGGCTGACATGGCCTGCATAGAGCCAGCCCTTGAAAAGGATCTCGTCGAGTTCCTTGGCGTAGACCCGTGCAGAGCGGTAGAAGTACGGGGCCATCGCAAAACCCGGCCGCGAACGCTGTACCGCGGTCTCCTCGGCCAAACGGGCCTGCGAATCGTCCACTTCGGTGGCAACGGCGGTCATTATGTTGACAACGCTCCGGGTCGCCTCGGGCCCATTGTAGCTCTGCGTCGATGAGTGCCGTAGGCGGTTGGCCTGGCTGATGTTCGGGTCGAGCCGAACCATGGACGGCGGCGAAGCGGCGCCGACGGTCGACATAGGCGCGAATTTTGCGACGAATTTTTGCCGTTGAATGATCCGCCACGGCTCCAGACCATCCTCCCAACTTGGGTTGTGTGTAACGGAGAGAGCTATGAAACCGTGGCTCCGTATGCTCGTCCTCGTGGCCGTCGCATTCCCAGTGACACCCCATCTAGCGCAGTCGAAGGCCGAGCCGGAACTGCATGAGGAAGTGGTCGTGGTCACGGCCCGAAAACGCAAGGAGAACCTGGCCGACACGCCGTTGGCCGTTACCGCATTGCCCGCTGCGGCCCTCACGCGATACCAGATCGACGATCTCGGCGGGTTACGTGACATCGTTCCTAACTTGAGCGTCAACATCGGCGAC
>CAZJRX010000237.1:0-4244 GCA_964548145.1 uncultured Pseudomonadales bacterium
GTGCCGATTCGGGATTCAAGACGCGCCCGGTCGTGGCGAAGGACTTCGAGATGAGCGTGGAGAACCCCTCGATCAGAACGCCGCAGACGAACGCCACCAGCACGTTGGCGGCGTTGACGTTGAATGCCCGCACGGCAGGCGCATGGGCCTCGAAGTCGAGCCAAGGCGGCGGCCCCACCTTGTCCTCGAAGAAGTGCCGGAGTGACCCCGGCGCCTGGCGAAGCGCCTCGGCGTCCCGCTCGATGCCGGCTCGGATGCCGCGCTGCAAGCGGTCGCCGTCGAGTTCCGACAGATCCTCGATGACGGGATCCAGTTCCGGATCGCCTATCCCGGTGTAACGAATGTACTCGTCCGCGAGTTGGGCATCGGACTCTCTTGCCTTGGCGTACCCCGCCACGTAGGCGCCTGGAGCTGGCAGCATTCTCAAGTCACCTCGAACGCCAAGGCGTCGTACCCCGCATTTTTGATGCCGGTGAGCACCGAGTCCGTGCCGTCGGGACACAGGGCGACGATGGAGCCGCCGCCGCCGCCGCCGGTCAGCTTGGCCCCGGCCGCGCCGTTCCGTCGCGAAATCTCCACGAGTTCCTCGAGTTCCCGGGTCGAAATCTGCAACGCGTTGAGAAACCCGTGGCAGAGGTTCATCAACTCCCCCAAGTCGGACAGCGCACCGTCTCGGGCGGCCTCGGCACCGGCATTCGTTAGCGCCTCGATCTGATCGAAGATGGCGTCGTAGCGCGGTGCGTTCCGGCGCCGGGCTCGTGCGACGCCGGCAACGGTCTTGGCCGTGAGGCTCTCCTTTCCTGTCATGCCGATCACTAACGGTAGGGGACGCTTGAGTTCGACCCCGGTGAACGCGGCATCGCGACCGTTCGACGCCCCCCGGAACAATACCGTGGCACCGAACGTGGCCACCGTGTTGTCGACCCCCGAGGGTGTGCCGTGGGCCGTCCGTTCGCACTCCAAGGCGAAGTCGTTGACTTCCGGGTCGGTCAACGCCAAGGCGAAGTGCCGATCCAACGCCCTGATCACGCTGACGGCGAGCGCGGCCGATCCCCCTAGGCCCACCGCACGGGGAACATTCGGGAACACTTCGATGGTCATCGACCGTTCGGCGAGGTCGAGTCGCTCAAGCAGCAGGGCGAGGATGCCAGCCGCGCCGGTGGGGTGTTCGCTAACGGGTGCGACGCGCTGCTCTACGCCCCAACGCGGTATCAGCAGTTGCACGCCGTCGCCGGCGTCGACCACGCGGGCCTCGACGGCTAGGGGTATCGGTGCCGCGAGTGCCGACCGGCCGTACACGACCGCGTGCTCGCCGAGAAGGATTACCTTGCCGCACGCCGAACTGCGGGGTTCGGCATCCGTCGCCGGTGCCGCTGCGGTCTCCTTGTTGAGCCGGCGCAGGATCTCCTCGGCCTTCCAAACCTTGATCTCGCCGCTCTCGATCAATCCTTCGACGACCTCGTCGAAATACTCTTCGGGAACACCCGCGGTGGAGGCGACGCTGCGGGCGTGCAGGGTCATGTGGTTCTGCTGGATCCCGGCCGTCGCCAGGGACCGCAGCGCGGCGTAGTTCTGCGCCAATCCGACGGTGCCGATGACGGCCGCCAGTTCGGCGGCGTTTGGATTGTTGAGCAGGCGGTGACTCAGCCGCACCGTGGGATTCGTCTCCAGCGTGCCGCCCACGGTGCCGACCTTCATGGGCATCTCGATTTCGCCGACGAGGTCGCCGTCGTCGTTGGCGAACCAGCGCGTCAAGGCGCGATACCGACCGCTGCGGGCCGCATAGGCATGGGCGGCGGCCTCGATCGCGCGGAAGTCGTTGCCGGTGGCGATGGCGACGGCGTCGACACCGTTCATGATGCCCTTGTTGTGGGTCGCGGCCCGGTACGGGTCGACAAGGGCTAGGTCGTTGGCCAGTATGATCCCGTCTCGGACGGCCGTTCCCGCGTAGTCTTTCATCGCAAGGTTCTGCACGGGAATTCGAACCCGTGCCCGGACCAGCGACCGGTCGGTCAAATTGGACAGGATGCGCAGGAAGACCCGTCCGCCGGCGATGGACTCGACGAGGCTCGCCACACCTTCGCACATGCCGTTGACGATGTTGGCACCCATGGCATCGCGCGTATCCACGATCAGGTGCATGACGAGCATGTCCCGTTCCGGGCCTTCGGGGTTCCCGCCCTCGGGCGCCCGATGGTGAAAAACCTCGACGTCCCGGGCGCCGCCGCCCCTGGCAACCATCTTCGGGTGCAGGCTGTTGGCAAGGTTGAGGACCTCCTGCTTGCGTTCCAGCAAGGTCTGCCGGGCCAGCGCGACATCCGGCACGTCGACAACCTGCACCTGGCCGATCAGAAGCGGGTCGGTCACAACGGTCGTGTAGCCCCCGGACAGCCGGGCGGTCCTGGCCGCGCCGGACAGCCCTGCGACGATGGACGGCTCCTCGACGGAGAGCGGCACGATGACCTCTCGAGAATCGACCAGGAAGTTGAGCGCGACGCCCATGGGCAACCCGAAAACGCCGACCACGTTCTCGATCATCTTGTCGGCAAGATGGAGCTTCAGCGTGTGCGTGCCCGTGTCCAGCGCGGCGAGGTCTTCCTCGGTTAGCGCAGTGCGATCACGAAGCGCTTCGATGCGCGCTCCCACGCTCAGCTTGAAGAAATTCGGGATTCGCGACCCCGACCCGGTAGACGCCATGTCGGATGTCATCGATGACAGCTCCCCTTGGTGCGAGTCGCTCCGCATACAACAACGTTCTCGTATGCTAACACGCTGTAATGCGCTGGTTTTCCGGCGACGCTAGCCACCGCGTGCCGGCCCTGAACGAAGTGACGCCGCCGAACCACTCACGGTCGAATGCGGGCAGGGTACTCGGTCGTGAGGCGCTGCCATTCGATCTTAAGCCACGGCGTGAAACTCCCAGGCGCAGCCTGAATCTCCCGATCCAACTCGTCGCGCGGGATCCACCGCCACTCGGCGACCTCCGCCGTATTGACCTGCGGCACCTCGGCACCGTGGCTCACGAACACGGAGCATAGTTCGAACTCGCTGCCGGCGTCGCCGAAGGACGCCCGGTACTGGAACTTGAACAGGAACTCGGGCACCACGGCGAGCCCCAGTTCCTGGTGGGCGCGGCGAACCACCGCTTCCTCTAGCACCTCGCCCTGCCGCGGATGGGAACAGCATCCGTTGGACCAGTAGCCGGGCCAGAGCCGTTTGCTCGCATGCCGCTTCTGCAAGAGCGTATCGCCCTCGGCGTTGAATACGAACAGCGAAAACGCCCGGTGGAGCGTTCCGGCGCCGTCGTGACACGACTCCTTGTCCAGGGTGCCGATCTCGCGATCCTGCTTGTCGACAAGTATCAGCGGTTCGTCGTCGCTGGATACGACCTCGAATCGTGCGCTCTGCTCCATCATCGAGCGAGTGTAGCCACCCCACCGAACGAAATCACGTTGCTTCGAGCCCGGCTGCCCGTGCCGGGTTTTCTAGGGCATTGGTTTTGTTTGACCCGAACGAATGCACACTTTGGTGGGCGCGTTGGGATCCCGGTCGAATTGCAGGACCAAATCCGTAGGGCGATCGTTGTGGTCGCTCGCCTTAGACCTCAACACTGTCGTGGATGACGTCTTTTCCCCCGCAGGTCAATCGACGGCAACAACCCAGCCATCGTCCAGCAACGGAACGGACGCGAAGACCGGGCCGCCATCCGGTCGGGAAGCCGCGTAGCGGGCGAAGAGGCGGGCGTGGATTCTCGTCGCGGATTCGACACTTGCCCAGTCGATCCCCAGCAACGGCACCTTGACGCGCCCGGACCAGTACGGCACCGATCCTTCGACACACTCCCCAACGCAGACGTAGAAGAACCGCGCGCCACGGGGTCCTTGGACGAACGGCCCGAAGAAATCGGGTGCAGGGCCGGTCTTGGCCTTGCGCACCGTGACGTCGAGGTCGAAGGCGATGTCATCGTCGTCGCCTTCAAGCACTTCGATGTAGTCCAGACGCTCGCTTTTCGAACCCTTGCCGCGTTGCAGGCAGAACGCGTAGCCCTCGGGTGGATCGACAAGCTCGATCCTGATCGCCAGCGCAACATCGTTCACGCCAGTTCTCCGGTCACCGGACCTCGATTTGCACTTCGGTGACGTGCCGAAGGGTTTCGTGATCGAAGGCATGGTAGAGCTCGCGGTAGAGGCGTTCGGTGTAGACGAGACCTTTCTCCTTGGCGCGTTCCTCCCAACGAAGCTGTT
>CAZJRX010000237.1:4254-5498 GCA_964548145.1 uncultured Pseudomonadales bacterium
CGGGCCCTCGTAGATCAGGCTCGCGAACTTCATGGCCGGGTAGTGCTTGATCTCGAATCCGCTCCCCGTGCCTATCTCGGTGTCTTCCGCCACCACCACCCCGACATCAAAGACCATGGGGCCCTGGGCGCCATCGATCCAGTTGTAGAGGTACACCTCGCTGGGTGTGTCGTCCTTCAACTTGACGCCGCGGGTACGGATGAAATTCCACAACTTCGTCGTATCCATCAACGTTTGCATGTCGCGCCCGAGGTTGATCGGTTGAACACTGGACTGCACGAGAAAGGTAGCCGGCGGGTATTCCTTCACCCCGAGGTCGTAGATCGCGAAGTGCTCGTCTCCCTCGACGGGTTCAAGCAGGCCGCCCCGAACCGCCGTGACGATGCGAGCCGTATCCATGCCGCTCGGTCGCTCGTCGGTCGGGTCTGGTTGGTTGCAGCCGGCTAGCAAGCTGAAGAACGTGAAGGCGAACGCCCAACAACGCCGAGGCGCAAGATACGGCGCGTAGGGGCGACGCTGACGCGCCCGCAAGGGCGCGCGGTCGCCCGTCCGAACTCTCACGTCGTCGGTACCAACGTACGAGAAAGCGCCAGCATTCTCGATTGCGCCGGTAGGTCGCACCGGGACGCCAAAAGGGTCGCCTACGCGCCCGCGCTCGGCGCAGCCTCCACGTCGGCCAAGCGGCGTGTCAGGATCGGCTGTAGTCCGCATCCCCCGGCTTCGCGTCCTGAGGCGTTGATCCTGCTAGCGGCCGGCTCTTCGGTGCGGACTCGTACTCGCCGCGGAAGTCCCCGAAGGGGCCGTCGCGCCATTCGAGAGCCGCTTTCAAGCCGAACTCGCGGACCCGCCGACCGAACTCGCCGGCCGCCGGACGATGCTTCGACATGGCTTCCACGTCCGTACCCGACATGAGACCCGTGCGGATGCCCATGATCTCGTATTGCCGGTTCACGGCGCGCTTGTTGTAGTTCAGCTGATCGTTGTCGATATGACCCAGACGTCGGGCGAAGCGGATGGTGAAGTCCTCGAGTTCCTCCTTGGGCTTGGCGTACGTCGCCCAGCCGAAGTCGGCCATTTCCTCGCCGCTGAACCAGTCGCCGGTATAGGCGAAGGCGCGGGCCTTGCCCGGTTTCATGAACCAGGGTGCCCACATCATGTCCATGGTGCCCATGGCGCGCACCGGTGGATAGCCGACCCGGGCGTCGTCGGCGATCATGCGCATATCGCACATCGACGACAGTTCG
>CAZJRX010000237.1:5508-5852 GCA_964548145.1 uncultured Pseudomonadales bacterium
CCAGCCATGAATCTGCGCGATGACCGGCTTGGCGAGTTCCCAGATCAGCCAATGGCCCATCAGGGCGTGTCGGGACCAGTCGTAGTGCTGCGGGTGCATGGAGCCGGTGTCCGGCATCTTCGAGCGGTGGCTGACGTAGTCGCTCTGCTCGTCCGGGTTGGGGGCGAGGTCGTAGCCGGCGGAGAACGCTCGGCCCGCCCCCTTCAGGATGATGACCCCGATGGCGGGATCGGCCTCGGCCTCCTTCATGGCGTCGTAGACCTCGCCGCGCAGCGCATGGCTCAGGGCGTTGAGCTTCTCCGGGCGGTTCATGGTGATGAACGCCAGACGGTCGTCGGTCTCGT
>CAZJRX010000238.1:0-5801 GCA_964548145.1 uncultured Pseudomonadales bacterium
TCTCGATCTGCTGCGCTACTACGTCGGCAACGTCAAACGCGTAACGGGAGTCTGCCGGAGCGTGCAGCCGGTGATGCTGAACGGCGCCGAGGATCTCGTCGCCGAAACACTCGAGTTCGAAAACGGGGCGATCGGGGACATGTTCGCGAGTTGGACCACGTACGTCGCCCCCGGGGTTCCCTCCTATACGCTGATCGGCACCAAGGGCACCATCCAGTCGACGCCACCGAATCTCGACACCGACGAAGATCGGCCGGTTTCGCATTTCGGCGACGTCCTGTTCGCCGACAAGGAGGAGGACCTCGACCCCCGCAACCGGCCCGAGGATCTGAAGAAGATCCTCGATCCGCCCTTCGAGCCGATTCCGACCGGCGACGTCGAACTGCCGAGCACCAACTTCTTCGTGAACGAGATCCTGCATTTTGCGGATTGCGCGAGAACCGGCGCCGAGCCCATCAGCAGCGGTCGAGACAACATCGAGTCCATGAAGGTCATGCTGGGGATCTTCGAGTCGTCACGGACGGGCAGGGCGGTCGACTTGGCCGATCTCTGACCCGGACCCCGTAGGGGACGCCCTTGTGGCGTCCCGCTTTTTGATCGACCCTCGTCGCGAGAGAACCGGATGAGGACAACGGCGAACGCAACGAGGCTCTTCCTGGCGGTTGCCGGCTGCGCGGGGTTCGCCGCCTCTGAGCCGACCTTCGAACACGGCGTGTCCTTCTTCGGGGACTTCAAATACCCGGTAGGTTTCAAGCACTTCGACTACGTCAATCCGGACGCGCCCAAGGGCGGCATGATGGTGCTCGCCACCGACGACCCGTGGAACTCCTTCACCCCCTACCTGCACAAGGGCATCGTCGCGCCGGGCGTACAACACGACTTCGGGTCCAACCCGTTCTTCTACGATGGCCTGTTCACCGCGTCGGACGACGAGATCGGCACCTTCTACGGCAATCTCGCCGAAGGGGTGCTGATCGCCGACGACTTCACCCGGGTCCGGGTGCGGCTGCGGCCACAGGCGCGTTGGCACGACGGCGTTCCCGTGACGGCCCGGGACGTGCGCTTCACGTTCCGACACATCGCCGAGAATTCGGCGTTCAACCTGCAGTCGGCCTTCGGCATGGTGGACTCGGTGGAAGTCCACGGCGACCACGATCTGACGTTCCACCTCAACGACGTCAACGGCTTGAACGCCGCGGTCGTATCCAGTCTCGGCAAGATCGCGATCCTTCCGGAGCACTACTGGCGCGAGGCGGACAACACCAAGACTACCCAGACACCGCCCCTTGGCAGCGGTCCGTACCGGATCGCCGAGTTCGAGCAGTCGCGTTCGTTGCTCTATGAACGGGTACCCGACTACTGGGGCAAGGATCTCGGGGTGCACGGCCGCCACAACCTCGACGCCATCCGCTACGACTTCTACCGCGACGACACCGTCGCCCGGGAAGCGTTCCGCAAGGGTCTCATCGACGTCTGGCGGGAGACCGATCCCCGGTTCTGGTTCGACCGCTACGACGACGCCCTGGCCAAGGGCTGGATGGTCAAGCGCAAGCACAACTTCCAGTACTACGTCGGGCTCTTGAGCGGCCTGGTGATCAACTCTCGCCGGGAGCATCTCAAGGATGTTCGTGTCCGCGAAGCCCTGACGCTTGCATTCGACTACGGCTGGCACAACCGGGTGATCACCCGAGGGTTCCATACCCGGCCGGACAGCTATTTCGCGCCGTCGAGCTTCGCCGCGGTGGGCTTGCCGAGCCCCGCCGAGCTCCGGCTGCTGGCGCCATTCCGGAACGAACTACCGGGCCGGGTATTCACCGAGGCGTTTGAACTCGGGACCTCGAACGGGGTCGGCCGCAACCGGGATCTGCTGCTCAAGGCCCGGGATCTGTTGCGGGACGCTGGCTGGACGGCCCGCAGCGGCGCCCTAACGAACGACTCGGGCGAGCAGATGGCGCTGACGTTCGTCCTCCGCAGCGTGGAAGAGCGCCGCCTGGTCACCGCGTTCGTCGATCAATTGCAGAAGTTGGGAGTGGCCACGCGGGTGCGGCTGGTGGACGCGGCCCACTACGTCAACATCATGAAGGATTTCGACTTCGACTTTTCCTTCGGCCAGCTTGGCGTGGCGAATCCCGCCGGCGTCGAGATCGTCTCGTACTGGCATTCGAGCAATGCCATGCTGCCGCGCACGAGGAACCTCTCGGGAATCGAGAGCGGAGCCGTCGACGAGATGATCATGCGGGTCTTGAACGCTCGCTCGCGGGAGGGTCTGACGGCGGCGCAAAGGGCCCTCGACCGGGTTCTGCTGTGGAACTTCCTGACCATCCCGCTGATCGCGGTGGAGGGGCCCAAGGTGGTGTACTGGAACAAATTCGGCCGGCCTGCGGCGGACGCCGAATTCCGCACTAGTTTCCCGTCGGCCTGGTGGTACGACGAGGTTAGGGCGACCCGAATTCCGGCACGGGACTAAGTTGGCCGTCACGGGCGACCCGTCGGCCATCGTGGAATCGCAGCCGTGCAGGAGCCGGGACGCGTAGGGGACACCCTTGTGGTGTCCCGCGTTCGCCGCCCCGTCGGCCATCGTGGAATCGCAACCGTGCAGGAGCCGGGACGCGTAGGGGACACCCTTGTGGTGTCCCGCGCTCGTCGACCCGTCGGCCATCGTAGGAATGCAGCCGTGCAGGAGTCGGGAGGGGACAAGCCCGCCCCTCCGGCGGAACTCCGCGACGACGGTCTTTGGGTTAGCATCCGAATTCGGTTGCCTTGGGAGGGGGATCCAATGGAGTCATTTCGTCGGTGGGCCCGTGGGCTGTTCTTGCTACCGGTCGTCGCGTTCATGGTGACAGCTTTGGCCGGGGAGACTGCCGACGGCGGAGCGTCCACGGAACCGGTGGAAACTCGTCCTCCTGGTTGGGTTGACGAGGCTCGTGTCATCGCTGCCGGCGAAGCGGAACCGGGAAGCTGGCTTGCGCACGGGCAGACCTACGAGGAGTTGCGGTTCTCGACCCTCACCCAGATCAACCGGGATACCGTCGGCCTGCTCGGACTCGCCTGGGTCAAGAACCTCGACAATCCCCACCGCATGCAATCGACCCCCCTCGTGATCGACGGCGTCATGTACTTCACGGATCCCTGGAGCGTCGTCTACGCGGTGGACGCCAAGACCGGCGAGGAGCACTGGCGCTACGATCCCCAGACCAATCGCAGCACGATCCGCTACGCCTGTTGCGGCAGCCCGTTAAACCGCGGCGTGGCCGCCTACAAGGGTCGTCTCTACTTCGCCACCTTCGACGCCCGGCTCATCGCCCTGGACCAGACCACCGGGGAAAAGGTCTGGGAAGTCGATACCACGGTGCACCCGACGCACAACCCCTACACGGTGACCGGCGCGCCCCGGGTCGTGCACGGCAAGGTGTTCATCGGGCAGAGCAGTTCGGAGTTCGGCCTGCGCGGCCACCTTTCGGCGTACGACGCGGACACGGGCGAACTCGCCTGGCGCTTCTTCACCGTCCCGGGCGATCCGTCCAAGCCTTTCGAGCATCCCGAACTCGAGGAGGCCGCCAAGACGTGGTCGGGCGAGTGGTGGAAGCTCGGCGGGGGCGGCACGGTCTGGCATTCAATCGTCTACGACGCGAAATTCGATCAACTTCTGTTCGGGACCGGCAACGGCGCGCCGTGGCCGCGGGCGATTCGATCGCCGGGCGGCGGCGACAACCTGTTCCTCGGCGGCGTCATGTCGGTCGACCCCAACACCGGGCGGATGAACTGGTTCTACCAGATGACGCCGGGCGACAACTGGGACTTCAACGCCTGCCAGGACATCGCGCTCCTCGACATGGAAATCGACGGCAAGGTCCGCCCGGTGCTGCTGCAGGGACCGAAGAACGGCTTCTTCTACGTGCTGGATCGCACGGACGGCGAACTGCTGCGCGCGTTTCCCTACGTACGTCTCAACTGGGCGACGCACGTCGATATGGCCACCGGCCGCCCGGTCGAGAACCCGGCCATGGCCTACGACAAGAAACCGCAGTGGGTGATGCCGAGCAATGCCGGCGGCCACAGTTGGCAGGCCATGGCGGTGGATCCGGGCCGCGGCTATGCCTACCTGCCGGTGCAGGACATGGCGGCCTGGTATGGATTGCCCGAGTCGTTCGTCGAAACCGGCGAGTACGAACTCAATCCCAACGGCATCAGCTTGGGTGTCGACATGCGTCCCGCCGAAGGCGCGCCGCCGAGGCCAGAAGCCCGGGGCTTCTTGAAGGCGCTTGATCCGGTAACAGGCAAGGAGGTCTGGAGCGTCGAGCGCGCCACCGCGTACAACGGCAGTGCGCTGGCGACCGCCGGCGACCTGGTATTCCAGGGCGACGAGGCCGGCCAGCTTGCCGCCTTCGATGCCGACACGGGGGCGCTACTGTGGGAATACGACACCCAGGGTGGAACGCCCGCCTCGCCCATCACCTATGCCATCGACGGCGAGCAGTACCTGGCGGTGCAGGTTAGTCGGTCGTTCCGTCGCCAAGGCAGCGACGGTCGCATGATGGTGTTCAAGCTGGGTGCCGAGGGGGAGATCACCCGCGAGCTGACCGCGTCGGAGATGCCGGAACCCCCGCCGCTCACGGCGAGCGAAGCGGAGGTGGCCCGGGGCGAGACGCTCTACAACCGCACCTGCGTCGGCTGTCATGGCATCGGCGCCGTGGCGACCATCAACGCGGATCTGCGCATGATGACAACCGAAACCCACGCGCAGTTCCAGGACATCGTGCGGGGCGGCGTGCTGAGCGACAAGGGGATGCTGTCCTTCGCTGCCGCCGTCACCGAGGCCGAGACGGAGTTGATCCGCCAGTACGTGATTTCGCAGGCGCGGAAGGCGAGAGTGGCGGAGGCTGTGGACCAGGGACAGCCCGACGAAGCACAGTAGGATTCAGCAACGACGAAGTCGCTCTCGTGACGGATCTCGGGGGGCAATCGTCGCCCTTGGATTGGCCGATGCCCTACGCTTGTGGAAGCCAAAGGCCGTACAAATACTGCAATGGCGGGGGAGTTGGCGTTACGGGCACTGATCCCAGTCATTCTTCGGCCCTACGCTGGCGCGAGCCTATCGGCGAAATTGACACCGCTTGTGGCTGACCCTATAGTCGTCGGCGACTCCAGCGTCGCACCGAATATAGGGACGGTGGCCCGCTCGGCAGACCCTCAGGTTCTGGGCGAGTGGGTCACCCGACCTACCTACGCCAATGCAGTTCTCACAAGACACGCACGGAGCCTCTCACGATGAGAGCACTAGATTTATTGCCTTGGCGTGGCAAGAGCTTTTTGATCCGACAACGCCGGATTCGTACCGTCCTCGGCTATTGGACACCCACGGCTTGGTAGCAGAGCTATGCTCCTTAGCTGAACTGGCCATACAGGACAAGCGCTGGTCACGTCACATTGACTTGGTGCAAGAGGAGCTTCGATGGGCAACAGAGGCTGAATCATGTTGGCTGGGTGAAAGCCCTTGGTCGAGTGGAGTCATCGACCAGATCACGCGTACTAAGGAAATCGGACAGATCATAGACTTGGCAACCCTATTCACGAGTACATCGCCCGATCCCGTCACTCGTCTCTTGGAGTGCCTCCACCGAGAGACGTCATTGCTTCCTAAAAACAAGGAGAAGACACTAAGGATCTTGAGGCTATTGGGAACACAGGCGATCAGAATGGGACTCGCCGGTCCGGACGTCTCGCTTGATGCCTCTGAGTTGCGAGACGATGACCAGGTGGCAGTCGTGGAACGCTTCCGTGCTCTATTCCTTACAGAGGAA
>CAZJRX010000239.1:0-5711 GCA_964548145.1 uncultured Pseudomonadales bacterium
CGCCCCGCACGGTCGTCTGGGAGTCGACATCGAAGAGCGACATTCGCGCCACGATCCGGACGGCCACATACGGAGCGTTTTTACGCCCGACGAGCAAGCCGCCCTAGCGTCCGCCGTGGGGGAAGCCAAGGCGCTGTTGTTCTTCAGGCTGTGGACGTTGAAGGAAGCGGTGATCAAGGCTCTAGGCACCGGCTTTTCCCTGGATACCGCCACATTCGAACTCCCGCGCGCCATCTACCGGGGCGGCCGGCGGCAAGCGTGTCTCGAGTTGCCGCCGCTGCCAACGTTGACGCTTGACCCGGGTACGCGATGGCGGCTCGACGACATCGGCACCGACGACTACGCCGCCGCCGTGGCGATCGAACTCCCCGCCGAACCTGCAACCGGCGATAGGGACGATGACCACTGACCCTTAAGACCGATAGCGTGTGGGATCGGCTTCACCGGCGGCCTCGAACCCCGCGCGGCGGATGCGGCAACTGTCGCAAACC
Source organism: uncultured Pseudomonadales bacterium (assembly GCA_964548145.1). GTDB lineage: Bacteria > Pseudomonadota > Gammaproteobacteria > Pseudomonadales > Azotimanducaceae > VXYL01. Next base: position 492 of record CAZJRX010000239.1, read on the forward strand.
CCACAGGCTTCGCGGGCGCTGTTCGGCTGGTAGCACGACACCGTGCCCGCGTAGTCGACGCCGAGTTCCCTACCCCGGCGGATGATCTCGGCCTTGGTGAGGTCGATTAGCGGCGCGTGAATTTCGATCAGCCCGCCTTCCACGCCGACCTTGGTCGCGAGGTTCGCAAGTCGCTCGAAGGCGGCGATGAAAGCGGGGCGGCAATCGGGGTAGCCCGAGTAGTCCACGGCATTGACCCCGATGAACAGGTGCCGCGCACGCAACGTTTCCGCCCAGGCGAGGGCGAGGGCGAGGAATACCGTATTGCGGGCGGGGACGTAGGTGAGGGGGATTCCCGTGGTCCCGGTCTCGGGAACGTGCAGGCCGGGATCGGTCAGCGCGGAGCCACCGAAAGCGGCGAGATCCACCTTGACGATCCGATGCTCCACCGCGCCCAGTGAACCTGCGACGCGTCGCGCAGAATCCAACTCGACGCCGTGCCGCTGTCCATAGTCGAACGACAGGGCGTGACAGGCGTAACCCTCTCGATTGGCGATCGCAAGGACGGTTGCCGAGTCGAGCCCCCCCGACACGAGGACGACGGCACGTTCGCTCATCGTCCCGGCTCGTCGCCCCACAGCACTTTGTGAAGCTGAACCTGGAAACGTACGTCGAGCCCGTCGCACAGAATCCATTCCGCCAACTTCGCGGGATCCAACTCGCCCGCGGAGGGCGAGAACAGCACGTCGCCAACCCGGTTCGCCAGATCATGCTCCGCGCAGCACGCCTTGGCCCATTCGTAGTCGTCGCGATCACAGATCACGAACTTGACCTGATCACCAGCCGCGAGGTGGCGGACGTTCTCGAACCGGTTGCGGTGCGCTTCCCCCGAGCCCGGCGTCTTGAAGTCGACGACACGGGAAACACGCGGGTCGACATCGGCGATATCCAACGCACCGCTGGTCTCCAACGACACATCGTAGCCGCCATCCGCGAGGCGTCGCATCAGATCGTGGACGGCGCGCTGGGCCAATGGTTCACCGCCGGTGACCGTGACGTGGCGGGAGGGATACTCGGCTACGCGTCCGACGACATCCTCGACGGACGTCGTGGTACCGCCCGTGAAGGCATAGGCGGTGTCGCAGTACTGGCAGCGCAGCGGACAGCCGGTCAAACGCACGAAGGTCGTCGGCCGGCCAACGCTTCGCGACTCGCCCTGCAGGGAAAAGAAGATCTCCGTGATGCGCAGCGTCGCCGTCGCGCGACGCTCCGCGGCAATCCGGATCGGGCGCGGACGGTTGTTGCTCAACGCAGTTCGGCGAGGAAAGTGCGTGCGAGGCCGGCAGCCGTGCTGGTCGGGAAGTCGTTGATCACCCGGTTGAGGTATTCCCTAGCACGCTCGGCATCGCCGAGCACGTGGTAGACCTCGCCTAGCTTGTATAGCGCATCGGGCACTTTCGGATGGTCGTCGTAGAGCAGAACCACCTGCACAAACGCCTCCCGGGCGTCCTCGTATTCCTTCAGCGCGAAATGAAGCTGGCCTATCCAATAGAACGCATTGGGGGTGCGCTCGCCGTTGGGATAGTCCTTGATGACATCGCGAAAGAGACCCAAAGCCCGCCGGTACCGGGGCCGTTGCTCGGAGTCCGGCAACGGACGCGCTGTGTTGACCAGTTCGATCGCGACGTTGTAGGCCTCGCGCTCGGTTGCCGGCACGGTTGCTGTGTCCGAGGTCGGCGCCGGTGAACCGTCCTCTCCTCCGGCAACAACACCCGCGCCATCGCGGAGTTCGACGATGCGGCGGTCGAGTTCGATGTAGCGTTCGCGTTGTTCGCCCTCCAGGCGTTCAATTCGGTGGTTCAGTTCCTCGACGACGCCATGCAGGCGGCGCACCTCGTCCTGCATGAGCTGGAACTCGTAGTAGATGGTGTTGACCTCGGAGGGCGTCTCGGCGGGATCGTCGCCTGCGACTTCCAGGGGGCCGGTCTCGCGCCGAATCTCCCGGCCCTCCGACTCCTGAACGGGTGCGGCGGCGGCCCAGGCGCCAAAGGTGGCTACGGCGGCAAGCGCACACCCCACAGGGACACCGGTACGAGCCACCACGAAGCCAGCCCAGACTCGCGTATTCAACGGCGTTCCCCGACGGTGTCCGTCCACGTCTCCCCCAAGGGACTACCCGATAGTGCGGTCTATCGGTAGTTCATCACCGCTCGGCGGTTCTTCGCCCAGGCGCCCTCGTCATGCCCCGGATCCGCAGGTCGTTCCTCGCCGAAGCTCACGGTTTCGATCTGGGTTGAACGAACGCCCGCCGAAATCAGATAGCGCCGTAGGGCTTCGGAACGTCGCTCGCCGAGCGCCAGGTTGTACTCGCGCGTGCCACGCTCATCGCAGTGCCCTTCGATCTGCACGCTGCGATTGCGGTAGTTCCGCAGATTCTGCGCGTGCACCGCCAGGACGCGAATGTCGGCCTGGGCCAGTCTCGACTGGTCGTATTCGAAGTAGAACGTGTGGTTGAGCGGCTTCCGCGTAACCGGGTCCAAGGCGTTGAGGTTCTCATCGAACGGGGGTTCCGGTTCGGGATCCTCCGGCGGCTTGGGCGCGGGCTTCACAATCGGCGCTATGATCTCGGGCTCGGGTTCCGGCTCCGGCTCGGGTGTCTGGCAGCCGCCGAGTAGCAACCCTGCCGCAACCAACGCAGCTAGCACGCCCAACGATTGACGAATCATGTCTCCTCCCAATTGGCTCTTGTCTGCTGCCGGGCCTACCCTAGCGACTACCGCAACGTATCGATGAAGGGGGACCACGCCGGCTCGCGTACATCGCCCGACGCCTCCGGCAACAGGTACCTGAATCCGTTGTCGATCGAAACAACCGCGAGTATACCCCTGCCAAGGTCCTGGGTGGCGTAGATCATCATGGCGCCGTTCGGCGCCAACGACGGCGACTCGTCGAGGGCGGTCTGGGTCAAGACACGCACCGTACCGCGCTCGAGATCCTGCCACGCGATGTGGTACACCCTCTCCCGGCGATGCACGTAGACGAGGTGCCGACCGTTCGGCAAAAGCCTGGCCCTTGCGTTGTAGTCGCCCTCCCAGGTCAGGCGTTCCGGCAGCAACCGATCGAGGCCGATGCGGTAGATCTGGGGCTTGCCGGGCCGGTCGGACGTGAAGATCAGACTTTCGCCGTCGGCGGTCCAGCTGGGCTCCGTATCGATCGCGCTCGGCCAACGCGTGATCCGCCGGAGGTCGCCCGAGGCGAGGTCGAGCGTGTAGATCTCGGCGTTGCCGTCCCGCGACAGCGACATGGCAAGCTTGGTACCGTCCGGCGAGAACTCGGGGGCACCGTTGATACCCGGGTAGGCGGCGACGTGCGCACGTTCGCCGGTCGCCAGGTTGTGGACCACGATGGTCGACCGGCCCGTCTCGAACGACACGTAGGCGACGCGGGCGGCGTCGGGCGACCAGCTCGGCGACAGGAGGGGTTCGGCGGACCGGAACACGGTGCGCGCCCTGGCCCCATCGGAATCGGCCACCTTGAGATGGTAGGTCGGCGCGTTGGTCGCGATGTCTTCGACCAGAACGTAGAGCAGCTTGGTCGAGAATGCGCCCCGAATGCCGGTGATGTGTTCGTACACCTCGTCCGAGATACGGTGGGCGATGTCACGCAGTTTCTCGACCGGCGCCGTGATCCGCGACGAGGCCACCTCACGCTCCGAATTGACGTCGAACAGGTGGTAGACGACCGACACGGCACCGGACGCCTCGGTCCATGATCGTCCGACGACCAGGTAGTCCATGTCGAGGATTCGCCAGTCGCGGAAGTACACCTGGTCCGGCGCCGTCGGGTAGGACAGCATGTTGTCGGCGGGCAGCAGCGAGAACTGGCCGCTGCGCGTCAGATCGAAGGCGACGATGTCGTCGATGTCGACAATCGCCGGCGCCTCGGCATCGCCCCGCAGGGCTTCGTCGCCGAACGGCGCCACGGCCACCTTGGTTGGACTGTCCCAACCCTCGGGTATGACGATCTCGAGGGCATTCACCACACCCGCCGCGAAAAGCGCGGCTGCGAGGCCGAGCGCTTTGGTGTGTCGCTTCCTGGGTAGCTCGCGCATTTTCAACGCAGAAGGTCCTCCGGTTTGAATAAAAGGGTGAAGCGCCGGAAGTTCCTCTCGAACAAGCGGCTCTCCTTGGGCACGTCGAAACGCCCCACCTTGCGTACCGCCACCTCGGCGGAACGGTCGAAGGCGGCGTTGCCGCTCGACTCGAGCACGGTTACCGCCAGCAGATCCCCGGACGGCACCAGGTCCACGCGCAATCGCGCCTGCATGCCAAGGCGGGCACTAGGCGGTCGCGACCAAGCCTCCACAACCGCCTGCCTGATCGCGGCAGCGTAGCTCATCGTCTCGGCGTCCGCCTCCGCGTCGCGCAGGTCGGCCAGCTCCTCCGCCAATGCAAGCTGCGTCGAGCGCTCCGACAGTTCCCGCAAGCGCTCCTGGCGCTCGCGCTCCTGCTGGGCGAGTCGCTCGGCTTGGGGGTCGGGCTTCGGCGGTTCCTCGACCTGCGGCAGAGGCTTAGGGGGCATGGGCTTCGGTTTCGGTTCAGGTTTCGGGGCCGCCGTCGGGGCCGGACGCGGCGTCGGTTCGGCTTTCGGCACCGGCTGTTTGCGTACCGGCTTCTCCATGACGATGAGCCTCGCTTCAATGGCCCGCGGTTCGTACAAGCGCGGTTCCTCCCCTGCCGGTTGCCAGTTCTGCAGCAACAGCGCGAAGACGCCGCAGTGCAGGAGCAGCGCCAATGCCACCGGGAATGCGTAGTCGCGAAGCGTGCTCACGGTGATACTCCGCTACCCTCCCGCGCCGGGTTCGAGGGACTCGACGGGATCGGTGATGAGACCGACCCCGTCAGCGCCGGCGCGTTGCAGGACGGTCATCACCCGGACGACCTCGCCATAGGGGACCGCCTTGTCGCCGCGGACGTACACCGGTAGTTCCGGACGCACTTCGAGTATCTTCTCGGCCTGATCGAGGAGCGAGAAGATCGTCGCCCGGGTACCTTCCGAGCCGGGGCGCGGCATGCCCGTGTTGACGAAGATCTCGCCATTGACCTTGACGGTCACCACCAAGGGATCCTCCTCGTTGGTGAGTGGTTCCGAGTCCGCGCTCGGCAGGTCCACCTCGACGCCCTGGGTGGTCAGCGGTGCGGTGACCATGAATATCACCAACAGCACGAGCATCACGTCGAT
>CAZJRX010000240.1:0-4305 GCA_964548145.1 uncultured Pseudomonadales bacterium
CGATAAAGAAGATCAACATGATGAACACCACATCCAACATGGGTGTCAGGTTGATCTTGTTCTCGTCGCCGTCGCGTCGCAACCTCAACCGCCGCATTTGCCCTCCCCAGCGTTCTGGTCAAAGTGGTCTGCGGCAGTGTAGCGCAACTTCCAGGGCTCTCCAATGTTTAAGCGGATGGGGGCAGATGCGGGCCAGCGCCTTGTGCCTGCCGTGCGTTGACGGCAGACTGCGCCCTACCTTGCCACGGTCCGATACGCCACATGGGGACTCGCCACCAACGTCGATCGACACGGATTTCGGGCTACGCCATCGCGCTGGCGGTTGCGGTTGCAGCGGGGCTCGCCGGCTGCCAGAGCTACCTCGAGGATGCCGAGGCGCGCACGGTCGGCGAGTTCACGGACGATGCGACGATCCAGTTGATCGTCAAGAAACGACTGATCGGCGCCCAGGATGTCCGGGGTATGCGGATCAACGTCGAGGTGAACAAGGGGGTGGTGGCGCTGATCGGTCGGGTTCGCACCGAGGAGGAACGCGAACGGGCACTGAAGATCGCGGCTTCGGTCCCAAACGTCGTCAAGGTGGTCGATCAGCTAGCGGTGCCAACGCAGCCCGACGAGTGATGGCCCTAATACGGCATCGCAGTGCGACTCGAGCAAGAGCCTTGTTCCGCGTTCATTGAGACTGGACGTGCCATGACCTTCGGTTATGCACACGCGTGTCTTGCGGCACGATGAGTACCAATCCCGCCTGGCGCAGAATAGAAGCCAAGTCTAGGCTGTAATGAGTTGATTAATCGGGAGTAATGTCGCCTTTGCCCTCCGATGGCACCCAAGGAACCTCAGTCCACTTCATGTGTCCGATTTAGTCCACAGAGTTTTCCACACCTCGAGCCCCCTAAACCACGCGCCGGTCCCGGAAGTCCTTGATGGCGTCGGTGCCGTAACCTAGTTCCTGGAGAATCTCCGCCGTATGCTCGCCGAGAGTCGGCGCTCGACGCCGGATGCTGGTGTCCGCCTTTGAGAAGTCGACCGGCATGCGGCCCACCGGTGCGGGGCGGCGAAGGCCCGGGTAGTCGGTGGGCTCGAGGAAACCCCGCGCAACGACCTGCTCGTTGACCAGCGCTTCGGCGGGGGTTAGTACCTCGCCGCAGGGAATCCTCGCCTGTGCGAGTTCCGCCATGGCTTCGGCGGTTGAGCGTGCCGCGGTCCACCGGCTCATTCGTTCGCTGATGTCCACGGCGTTGTTGCCACGCGCCTCGTCGGTGGCGTAGCGCGGATCGGTGAGCCAGTGCGGCTCGCCCATCAGTTTCGCCCAACGCTCGAATAGCGGGTTGCCTACGACCTGGACGAGAATCCACCCATCGGCGGTCTTGAACACGTCGATCGGCGCGGCTGTTTGACCGCGGTTGCCCGTCGCCACGCGGTTGTTGTCGAGTATCGCCTGCTCGATCAGAGTGCCGTTGGCCACCGTCAGGGCGGAGGCAAGCAGGCAGCTCTGCACCTCTTGGCCCTCGCCGGTGTTCATTCGGTGAATGATCGCCGCCAGGGTGGCAACCGCGTTTAGAGACGCCGTGGTGTAGTCGACGTAGGGGAAATAGTTCTTCATCGGCTCGTCTTCAAAGCCGGTGAGATGCATGTTGCCCGACATGGCCTGGGCGACGCCGTCGAAGCCGACCCGGTTGCCATAGGGTCCGCCGACCCCGAAAGCGGTCGTCGTCGTGAGAATTATGTCTGGCTTCACGGCCGTCAGGCTTGCATAGTCAAGACCCATGGATTCCAACGTGTCAGGGGGTATGTTGGCTATCACGACGTCGGCGGTGGCGACGAGGCGGCGGAGGATCTCCTGGCCGCCGGGCTTGCGCGGGTTCAAGGTCATGCCGCGCTTGTTGCGGTTCAGCGCCATAAAGCCGCTGCCCTGGCCGTCTTCGGTGACCGGTGCCGTGTAGCGGTCTTCGCTGCCGGCAACCTTCTCGATGCGAATCACGTCGGCGCCGAGGTCGCCAAGCAATGCGCCGCAGAACGGCCCTGCGATGTAGCGACCGAAGTCGAGAACCCGAAGACCCTGCAGAATGGACATCCCTGTTGCCTTTAGCTCAAACCAAACCGGGCATTATGCAGTGGAACCGTTCCCCATGCGGGAGTGACGTCGCCGGTACGCGCGTAGTAGCGGCGCCAGCCAGACGGCCACGAGACCTGCAACGGGAGTCAGATCACGGAAGCTGTAGGGGCCCCTGCAGGCTCCGTACGAGCTACGGCGTCGAGTTCACCAATAGCGGCGTATCGAACCGGTCGGCATTGTCCAGGAAGTACGCCATGGCACGCCCGCCGCCACCGCCGGAGACGTTCTCGAACGAAACTTGCCGGTCGAGATCGAGTTCAACGAGCACCCGGCCCACTTCGCGGGCGGTGCCATCCAAGCCGCCGCCCGGTCCGGCGGGTATGACGATGTGCAGGTCGTCGGCGCCGTTGGCGATGCTGGCGACAACCGTCAAGCACGACGCGAACAGCGCCCAGATCCGTGCTGGCATCGGCTATTGATTCAGGAAATTCAATGGCAAACCGGCAGTTTCCCACGGCAGAAGACCCCGGTGCGATCACGCTCCCCGGCGCGGGTTTTGCCGTGGTCGGTGAACCAGAACCCGCCGGTGGCATCGAATACGATGTCGTTGGGGCCCCGGAGCGGCACCCCGTCTGCTGCTTCGTAGAGCACCTCGACGGCGCCGGTGTCCAGATCGACACGCTCGATCCGTCCGGTTCGGTAGTCCGCAGCCTGGTCGCCCGGATAGATCCGTCCCCGGCGTTCGACCCATTCGAAGCCACCGTTGTTGCAGATATAGCACTTGCCGTCGGGTCCGATGGCGGCGCCGTTCGGGCCACCACCGGGTTCCGCGACGACATCGATATGTCCATCGGCGGAGACCCTCGAAACCGTGCCGCGCGCTATCTCGACCACGAGCACGGATCCGTCGGGCATGGCGACGGGCCCCTCGGGGAACTTAAGCCCGCTGGCGATGGTCTGCATTGTCCTACCCCTCGTATCCCAATTGCGCCAACAAGGGTAAACGGATACGTTGGCGGCTTACAGGTCAAGGGAAGAACATATGCTACGAAACGTGCGCCGAGGTGCTTGGCTGTGTGCCGGATTCGTACCGGTGGTTTTCGCCGGTGCGGCGTACGCCGCCGGCCTTACGGAACAGGTCAGAATCTACGACATGACCGTCGAACTAGATGATCAGGAACTCGTCATGGTTCGCCGCTATAGCTGGACCAGGGTCGAGGAGGATGGCCACGACGCGTGGCGTGTCACGATCGAGCACGAAGCGCAGAACCTGCCTTCCAGCATCGACACCATTCACCTTGCCGTCGAGGATCTGCGGCCGCTACGTCGATACATCAAGCAGGGCGACATGCGGACCCGGCTTCACTACACCAAGGACAAAGTGCAGGGAAGCACCTGGCTGGCCGACGGCAGCGAGATTCCGATTGAAGTCACCTTGGCTATGCCAATCATCGGGGATGTTCCAACCGCGATTGCCGAGTTGCCGATCACGCCGGGCTACACGACCGTTCTCAACGCCTTCGATCGAGCCTTGGTCGCCGTGCGACGTTACAAGATCGTTGCGGGGGATCTCGAGATGGTGGAGACACCCCTTGGGGCCATCGAGTCCTATCCGCTGGAACTTAGCGACGCAGATCGACCGGGCAGGGCGGCGCTCTACTGGGTGACCCGGGACGCGCCCCACCACATCGTCAAGAGCGAAAGCGAACTGCCGGATCAGTTCGGTGGCGGCCAGGAGATAGCAACCGTCAAGTCCGTGTCCCTTGGTCCTGCCGGCGGGCAATGAATCCGGCGCGACGAACCGCCGGAGAAGCATCGGCACTGATCGACAAGGGCAGGGCGCATCTGCGTGGGCGCGATGTCGACGACGTGCAGATGGAGGTCTATGACCTCGCCATCTCGACCGCGGAGTTACACGCTGCCTACGCCGTGCTCGACTACGCCGACCATCCCGCCGACAAGGACGAGTGGGACTTCAAGAAATCGCTGGCGGGTCTGTTTTGCGCCGAGGTATTCGCTGCCGTATTCGGTCGATTGCAGTCTCGTCGCACCTCGCTCGGCCTCGCCCCAAACGACTTCGGACCCGACTGGGCCAAGTACATCGATGGGGTGTTGAAGCCATCCCACGTCGGTGCAATCGGCCAGGCAATCCGTCGCCGGCACGGCAGGCCTCCTGTCGACCACCTCGGCAACGAAAAGTCGCTGATGCGTGACACCTTCCACCAGTTCGCTGAGGACGAGGTCGT
>CAZJRX010000240.1:4315-5664 GCA_964548145.1 uncultured Pseudomonadales bacterium
GGCGGAGCGTATCCACCGGGGCGATGAAATGATTCCGGATGCCGTAATCGATGGCCTCCGGAACCTCGGATGTTTCGGCTTATCGGTGCCGGCTCGTTACGGTGGCTTGAAGCCCGACGACCACGAGGACAGCCTGGGTATGGTGGTTGTCACAGAGGAACTCTCCTGGGGTTCGCTAGGTGCCGCGGGCAGCCTGATCACCCGACCGGAGATCATGGCGCGGGCGGTACTTGACGGTGGCACCGAGGTGCAGAAGGCCCGATGGTTGCCGGGCATTGCCGCCGGGGATCCCTTGGTCGCAATCGCCGTCACCGAACCGGCAACCGGCTCCGACGTGGCATCGGTGGCGCTACGTGCGACGCCTGCGGCTGACGGCAATGGTGGCTGGTGCCTCAATGGCGGCAAGACCTGGTGTACGTTTGCCGGCAAGGCCGGTGCCATCTTGGTTCTGGCCCGTTCCGAACCCGAGGCGTCGCGGCCACATCGGGGTTTGTCGTTGTTTGTTGTCGAGAAGCCGAGCAGTGACGGCAAGACCTTCGCCGTGGAGAGTCCCATGGGTGGCCGTCTTACAGGTCGGGCCATACCGACGATCGGCTACCGGGGGATGCACTCCTTCGAACTCTTTTTCGACGACTTCGTCGTGCCGACCGATTCGCTTCTAGGCGAGGACCGGGGACGCGGCCGGGGTTTCTACTACACGATGAGCGGCTTCTCTGGGGGGCGGCTGCAGACGGCTGCCCGGGCGTGTGGGCTAATGCGGGCAGCATTCGACCGCGCGCTCGAGTATGCCGAACATCGCGTTGTCTTCGACCGAGCTATCGCGGACTACCCGTTGACTCAACAGAAGCTCGCACGGATGGCAGCGACTATTTTGGCATGCCAGCAGTTCACGTACCGGGCCGCGCGCAAGATGGATGCCGGCGGCGGGCAGCTGGATGCCAGCTTAGTGAAGCTGGTCGCCTGCAGGGCCGCCGAGTGGGTAACCCGGGAGGCGATGCAGATTCACGGCGGTTTAGGCTACGCCGAGGAGACCGACGTCAGCCGTTTTTTCGTGGACGCGCGCGTGCTATCGATCTTCGAAGGGACCGAGGAGACGCTAGCGCTCAAGGTGGTGGGCAAGGCGCTGCTCGACGACTAGTGTCCCGACTCGTATATTTAATAGTTCAATACGATTATCCCCTCAGGTCGTTGTAATCATTACGAGTGCTATCCGAACGCGCGCGCAAGATCGGGTGCCAATCCAGCTAGGAGCGAGCCTTCCGGAGGTCATCAACCAAACTTCGCATAATGTATATTATGTTAAATAACTTGATGCGGGATCCAAATCGGGTTACCTGACGCTCAGTCGG
>CAZJRX010000241.1:0-5603 GCA_964548145.1 uncultured Pseudomonadales bacterium
ACCTCGAGCACAACGCCGGTTGGAGCTTCATGTTCTCGCCGTTCTACCGTATGGATAGCGAGGATCCCCGCCGGACCCATGAGGATGCGCACGAGGCCTATGCGTTGTTCGTGGGGGACGCGGGGAACGCGCAGTGGGAGCTACGCGTCGGCATGGGCCGAGTTTTCTGGGGTGTGGTGGAGTCGAACAACCTCGCCGACATCGTCAACCAAGTCGACTTGGTCGAACACCCCGACGAGAAATCCAAGCTGGGTCAGTTCATGGGCCAGCTGACCTACGCCGCGCCTTGGGGCGTGGTCGAACTGCTCGGGATGCCCTATCACCGGCACCGAACGTTTCCAGGTCGCTCCGGTCGGCTTCGGTTTCCATGGCTTGTCGATGCCAACCTCGCGACCTACGAGAGCGGTGCCGAAGAGCGACACGTCGACGCGGCTCTGCGCTATAGCCACACCGTCGGCGCGCTGGATTTCGGCATCAGCGCTTTCGAGGGTACGAGCCGGGAGCCATTCCTGATCCCTGCGCTCCGGGCTGACGGGGATGTCGTGCTTGCGCCGCACTATCGCCAGATTCGCCAGCTCGGCCTAGATGGCCAACTTACCCTCGGCGCGTGGCTTTTGAAGCTCGAGGCCATTCACAGGAAGGGAATGTTGAATCGACTCGGCCTGGAGGAGCCCTTCTCGTCGTTCGTCCTTGGGGGCGAGTACTCGTTCTATTCCGTATTCGGATCCGCTTTGGACATCACCGTGCTAATGGAGTGGTGCTACGACGAACGCGGTATCCGGTCGACTACGAAGTTCGAAAACGACCTCTTTCTGGGGACGAGGCTTGCGTTCAACGATGTTCAGGGGACCGAACTGCTCGTCAGCAGCCTGCAAGGAACCGACCACGACTCGCGTGTGTTCTCCGTCGAACTGAATCGAAGGCTCTCGGATCGCTGGTCGGTGAGCGCCGAGGCCATTGCGCTACGCGAACTGGATCCGACGGACATCCTCTACGAGACGCGCCACGACAGTTTCCTCGAAGTCGGGATCGTCTACAGTTTCTAGCGCGTCTCGCGAGTCTACGGCGCGTCCAGGTCCGTCAGTTTCGCTCGAACGCGTTCATGGATGATGCGGTCGAAGTCGTTGCGCACGGGCAGTTCCAACGCTTGCGAGAGGAGTTCCCGAACCCGGGCGCGTTCCTTGCGGCCGCCGATAGCCGATAGCCCGCGAGCGAATTCGTAGTAGGCGACCTTCTCTTGGGGCGCGAGTTCGAGTGTCCGCTCGTAGTTTTCCATCGCCGCCTGTACGGTCGCGCCATAGGTCATCCTGGCGATCAACCGGCCGAAGCCGTCAACGACGTCGGCGTGCCAGGACGCGAGGCTCAACCGGGCCTTGGCCATGTCGGGATCCATTTCCAGTACGGCTTCGATCACCTCGAGCGATCCACCCACAAAGCCCTGTCGAAGCGCTTTCGTCGGCCCAATGCTCTGGGCATAGCGCCCCATCGCGTGGGCGACCTGGAACAGCGCCTCGGCACTGGACCCGTCGAGCTCGACCGCCTTGTCCGCCATACTGCGGGCGCGTTCGAGGATCGGTTGCTTGTCGTCATCCGCCGCGATGTAGTGTCCGTGCACCGCCAGGGCATCGGCCGCCAACGCATGACCTTCCGACGTGCCCAACGATTCGCCTAGATCGGCGGCCTCCAGGTACCGACCCTCGTCGAAGGCGGCACGTGCCTCGGCGATCGAGGGCGCCGTCTCGGCCGTAGCGGTGACGGCGAGTGCTGCGACGAGAGCGGCGGCGCCCAGCCACACGCCTTGTCGGTGCGCGCACTGGTTCCAGACCGGTCGGTTGACCACGATGTCGGCCGACATCATGTCGCGCTGACCGGCCGCGGTATCCGGTCGATCGCGCTCTCGAACAGCCACCGCAGAGCCCGGTCGGAGCGCACCAACGCACTGGTCGCCAAGACGATGGCACGCACCTCGTTGCGCGAGATCTTGACCTCGTCGCCGCCGGTGAACGTCGGGTTTTCGCGGATCCGGCGTAGGGTTTGCACGGCCATGCCGAGAGCCCACAGCAGAAAACGGCGGATGCCGGCTTCACGGGCGGGAATAAGCATCGTGTACCGGTAGGCGGAAACAAGGTGCCGCACCGCTACGTCGATCAGTCGGCACAACGCGACGACGAAGCGGGCACCGTTCTGTCCCGCCCTGACGGACGACAGATCCACGCCGGCGTCCGCGAACACGTCCCGGGGCAGCCAGCACGCACCGCGTTCGCGGTCTTCCCAGAAGTCCTTGAGTATGTTGACCATTTGCAGTCCTTGGCCGAACGACCGGGACAACGATAGCAACTGGTCCCGCCGACCGCGTATAACGGGCGAATAGTCGCACAGAAGTTCCGTGATTGTCTCGCCGACCACACCGGCGACGTGATAGCAGTAGCGGTCCAGATGGCGCATGTCCTGAAGTCCGCGCACGGTCAACTCGGACTGAAACTCGGCCATTCCGGGTGCCATGATGCGGATGCAGCGCTCGATTGCGATACGTTGCGCAGGCCGAAGAGCGTGAGTGATTCCCACGACGGTATCGGCATTGGCGACGAGGTCTCTTTCAGCCTCAATCGTGCCATGGGACAGGCGTGGATGCAGATCCTCCGCGAACGACCGGGCGGAGGAATGGCCTTCGACAACGCCCACGAACCGATCGAGGTAGATTCCCTTCTCTTCAACGGAAAGGGTTGGCTCGTCTTCGATGGTGTCGGCAATTCGACACAAAAGGTAGTTGTTGCCGACGGCGTGACGCAGAGGCTCGGGAAGCTGGGGGATCGTCAGCGCAAACGTCCGCGACACGCCCGGCAGCACTTCAGACTGGTACAACAAGGGATCCGTGATCACGACCATCGGACTCCAGCGCTCAAGATGCGAGGCGTCACGATGGCCAGCAACGGTCGGAAAATCAAACACGCCGAAGTGTATCAGTTTGAATAAGCCCGCGATGGACTACGTTTGAGGTCGCATGTGCGCACACGGGACCAAAAAGACCGGCGAGGGTCTCCTCCGCGAAGCGCAGGCGGGCGCGGCCAGCGCAGTCTGTCACCCCTCAAACCCATGGACAATCTTCGCAATCATCCGATCTGCAAAGAGTTCAATCACGGCATAAAGCGGCTGGTGAGAAATGCGGGCTAGCGATTCCGCGCCACGATGAACTGCGCGAGTTCGACCAGTTCGGCCGCCTCGGTGCCGAAGCAGGTCAGTTCCCCGAGCGCACTGGCCAATCGACGTTCGGCCTCCTTGCGCGCGGTTTCGAGGCCGAGGACGGTTACATAGGTCGACTTGCCGCGGTCCGCGTCGGCACCCTGGCGCTTACCCAAGTCTTCGGTCGCCACCGTCGCGTCGAGCACGTCGTCGTGGATCTGGAACGCGAGGCCGATCTCCGCGCCGAATCGATCGAGGGCATCGGCCTTCGCAGCCGACACGTTGCCGGCCGCAGCGCCCATGGCCACTGCTGCGTGCAACAGCGCCCCGGTCTTCGAGCGATGCAATTGCTCAAGTTCGGCGGCGTCGAGGCGCCGGGTCTCGCCATCGAGGTCGAGAACCTGGCCACCCACCATGCCCTCGGCACCTGCAGCGTGGGCGAGGAGCCGAACCCATCTCGAGGAAACGGTTGCACCGACGCCGTCGGCGCACGCCGTCTCGAACGCAAGCGCCTGCAGGGCATCGCCCGCGAGTATCGCCGTCGCCTCGTCGAACGCGACATGAACCGTCGGGCGACCCCGGCGGAGGTCGTCGTCGTCCATCGCCGGCAGATCGTCGTGTATGAGCGAGTAGGCATGGATGAACTCGACCGCCGCTGCGGCGTGGTCCAGCACCTCGGTCCGTGCTCCCGCCAGCCGCCCCGAGGCGTAGACTAGTCGGGGTCGGATACGTTTGCCGCCGCCGAGCACGGCGTAGCGCATGGCATCGGCGAGTCTTCCCGGCACGTTGGTCGCTTTCGAGAGGACTCGCTCCAGCACGGCATCAACCTGCTGCACAACGGTGTTCGTCGGGGTTCGGCCGGGCTTCATTGTGTGCAAGGGAATAGCGTCAACCTCAAAGCGCTACGACAACGTCGCGCAATGTGGCTTCATCTGTCAACCTATAGCTACGTCAGCCCAGCGTAGGCGCAGGCAGCCCGAACCCGGTGGAGGTCCTGAATGCCCATTGAAGTCGTCACCCAGTCGCCCGAACTCGACGCCGCCCTGGTCGATCCTCGACGCTGGGCCAGCGAAGACTGGGTTCACGCCCAGTTCGCCTGGCTGCGCGGGAACGATCCCGTTCGGTGGATGTCCCCCAACGGCTTCGACCCGTTCTTCTCCGTCACGCGGCACGCCGACATCAAGGCCATCGAGAGCGACAAGAGGCTGTTCGTCAACGACCCGCGCCCCATCCTCTCCGGGAAGATCCTCGAGGCAATGACGCTGCACCTTGCGGGGCGACGACACCTCGTCCGTTCGCTGGTGACCATGGACGATCCGGACCACGCGCGCTACCGCGCACTGACGCAACGCTGGTTCATGGGATCCAACTTGCGCAGGCTCGATCGCCGGATCGCCGAGTTGGCGACGGAGTACGTCGACCGCCTAGGGGACCTCGGCGGCGAGTGCGACTTCGTCAAGGATGTTGCGATCTGGTACCCGCTACGCGTGATCATGTCCGTCCTCGGCGTTCCCGACGAGGACGAGCCGCTGATGCTGAAGCTGACGCAGGAGCTTTTCGGCAGCGCCGACCCCGACAACCAACGTTCCTTCGAACCCGAGTCGCTGATGGACGTCGTTGCGGATTTCGAGGCGTACTTTCGGGCATTGACGGAGGATCGCCGCGCCAAACCGACGGACGACGTCGCGAGCCTCATCGCGAATGCCCGTATCGACGGCGAGCCCGTGCCCGAACTCGAAACCAACGGCTACTACATCATCATCGCCACGGCAGGCCACGACACCACGAGTTCTTCCGCGGCCGGGGGACTGCTTGCCCTGATCGAGAATCCCGGCGAAATGGCCAAACTGCGGGAGGATCCTGACCGCTACATGGGTTCCGCCATCGACGAGGTCATCCGTTGGGTGACGCCGGTACGGCAGTTCATGCGCACCGCCACCGCCGATTGCCGTGTTGGCAGCGTGGATGTCGCCGAGGGCCAAGCCTGCACGCTCTGGTACGTCTCCGCGAATCGCGACGAAGCGGTGTTCGAGGATCCGTTCGCGTTCCGCGTTGACCGACGGTCCAACCATCTCGCCTTCGGCTACGGGCCACACGTCTGTCTCGGCCAGCACCTGGCCAGGATGGAGATGGCCGCGCTCTATCGGGAAATGCTGGCGCGGGTCGACCATGTCGAACTGAACGGTGAGCCCGCCTACACCCAGTCCACGTTCGTTGGCGGCCTGAAGAGCCTGCCCATCCGCTATCGGATGAAGTAGCGGCGGAACGACGATGGTCGACCAGGTACCGGCGCCTCGACCGAAGGATCCGGAAACGGCCCTCGCGACCAAGTCCCCCGCAGCCCTTCGGCCGTTGCCGATCACCCCCGATCTGGATCCCCCCGGCGCCGATCAACTTGGGTTGAGCCCCGCCGAGATCGAGCA
>CAZJRX010000242.1:0-5300 GCA_964548145.1 uncultured Pseudomonadales bacterium
ATCGTGGTATCGGGATAGCTCACCGGCATGCCGTCCACCGTGAAGGCGACGCCGCCCATTACGGCGAGCTTGAGCCCCGTCGCCGTGACGATGATGTCCGCCGGCAACTCGCGACCCCCGGCGAGCTTCAGGCCATCCGCCGTGAAGCGCTCGATCCGGTCCGTCACCACCTCCAGCGCGCCGGATCGGATGGCGCGGAACAGGTCGGCGTTGGGAATCAGGCACAGACGCTGGTCCCACGGGTTGTAGCCGGGCGTGAAGTGGGTCGCCACGTCGTAGTCGGGGCCGAGGTGCCGCCGGACCATGCCGAGTAGCTGACTCTTTACCTTCTCCGGCCGCACCCGGGTCTGGCGGTAGAACATGCCCTGCATGGCGACGTTCTTCCAGCGCGTGACGGCGTAGGCAAGCTTCGCCGGTAGCCACTTGCGGAGCCGGTTGGCCAGGGCATCCACGTCGGGGCGGGATATCACGTAGGTCGGCGACCGTTGCACCATGGTGACCGATGCGCCGGCATCGGCCATGGCCGGCGCCAGTGTCATGGCAGTGGCACCGCTGCCGATGATGACCACCCGTTTGCCCGCGTAGTCCAGCGTCTCGGGCCAGAACTGCGGATGTACGATCTGGCCGCCGAAATCCTCCTGCCCGTTGAAACGGGGCGCGTGGCCCTCTTCGTAGTCGTAGTAGCCGCTGCACATGAAGAGGAAGTTGCCCCTGATTTCGGTGCTCCCCCCGCCCGCGCGATCGGCGACGACGGTCCAACTGGCCTGGCCACTGTCCCAGCGGGCCGACCGGACGCGGTGACCGAACCGGATGCGATCCATCAAGTCGTTCTCGCGCGCGGTCTCCTCGACGTAGCGAAGGATGTCCGGGCCGTCGGCGATCGCCTTCGCATCGGTCCACGGTTTGAAGTCGTAGCCCAGGGTGTGCATGTCGCTGTCCGACCGCACCCCGGGATACCGAAACAGATCCCAGGTCCCGCCGATCGCGTTCCGGGCCTCGAGGATGACGAACGAGCGATCGGGGCATTCGCGTTTCAGGTGGCAGGCGGCACCGATGCCGGACAATCCCGCACCGACGATGATGACGTCGACCTCGGTCATGGCCCGGAGCCCGGTCCAGGGAAGCGGCCGTCCGCATCGGGGATACTCGACATCGGCGCGTAGGCAACGGGCTTGTCCCGTCCCGCGCCGGCGAAACAGCGCATCCCCATGCGGGCAACGAGTGTCATTCGGGTGACGACCAGCGTCGCCCCTGCACGTCCGGGGTTGAGAACGCCCATCGATCAGCCGTTCGAGCGATAGCCGTCCAGCCGTTCGCCTTCGACGGTGACCCGGTGCATCAGCCGCCGTTGGCCCGGGTAGTCGTTGAGCGCGTGGTGCCACGTGGCGCGGTTGTCCCAGAACGCGACGCTGCCAACCTCCCACTGGAACCGACAGGTGTGCGCCTCCTGTTGGGCGACGCCGTAGAGGTACTCAAGCAGCGGCAGCGACTCCTCGGCCGTCCAGCCGTCGATGCGAACGGTGAATCCCGGGTTGACGTAGAGCGCCGGCCGCCCGGAGCGCGGATGCCGAATCACCACCGGATGAACGGCGTCCTGGGTCGCCTTCTCGGCATTGCCGAAACGCTCGTCCTTGACTTTCGCATAGCCGCTCGTTGCACCGAATACGTGCCGGGAGGAATGCACCGCACGGAGTTCCTCGAGTGTCCGCTGTAGACCGGGTGATAGCGCTTCGTATGCCTTGTACATGCTCGCGAACATCGTATCCCCACCGCTGGTAGGCAATTCCACGGCATAAAGCATCGACCCCAGCGCCGGTGCGTCGTCGTAGGAATGATCCGTATGCCAACCGCCCCCGACGTTGACCTCGTGGTGAGGCTCCTTGAGAACCGTCGCCACCTGGGGTTGCTCGGGAACCGGGGCGAAAAAGCGGTTGACGTTGATGGGCCCGAACCGTTTCGCCGCCGCGAGCTGATCATCCGCCGACAGCTTCTGATCGCGCAGAAACACCACGCCGTAGGCTGCTTGCGCATCGGCGACGGCCTCCACCTCGGCATCGGATAGAGCGTTCAGGTCGACGCCGACGATCTCGGCACCGCAGCCGGTGTCCGTGGGGACTATTCGCATTTCTGTGCCTACCTCCCGGTAGCTTCGATCCAAGGGTTGAGAATGCCACAACGTACCACGCGAACTCACATCTGCGATTGCCGGCAGATTGTCGCGAATTGGGGTTCGGCTTAGTCTACGGGGATGCCGATCCACCGTTGTTCCACAGAAGGGCTATCCGATCTCGGGCTTCGCCAGACGGTCGTGTCTCCTCAGCCGACGAGCGGTCCCGCCTCTTGGGCCAGCGTCGCGAGTTTCTCCAGTCTCGGAATCAGGAAGCGGGCGAAGACGAACAGACCGCCCAGAACGGCGGTGACGATGCCGACGAGCCAGCTGGTCACCCGCAGCGCCACCCGAAGCTTCGTCTCGCTCCGCTCCACCCTGTCGTCGGCGATGGCCTTCTGGATGCGCTCGAACTTTTCGTCGATGCGGTCGAACCTGTCAGCGACCTCGGCGCGAACCGCGTCGAGGGTTGCGCTCATCGCGGTGAGCGTCTTGTCGACGTGCTCGTAATGCACCTCGAGTGCGGTGATTCTCTCAGCTTGGGTGGCCATGTTCTCAGTTCCGTTCGCGAATGCCTTCGCTGGAAGCCGCAGACCCGATCACAATACCCTGCACGGGGCGACATGTGAAGCCATTGGCGTAGTTTATTCAATCAAAACAATGGCTTCAGAACAAATGTGTGCGAGTAGCGCACCGTTCGCCGACTGTCGCTGTGCGCCCGAGTCGGGGATAATTGACCCGATGTTCGTACAGATGCGACAACGGATCGGCTCCGATAACGAGCTGCCCCGCAAGTCCTGATGCGCTACCTGGCCCTCGACCTGGAGGTCGGCAAGCGAACCGAGCGTATCAACGCCCTGGCCGCCGTAGACTCCGACGGTCGCTCCTTCGTTCGTACCAGGCTCAGAGGTGGCAAGCTGGCCGATGCCCTGCGCGAACTCGACGACTTCGCCGAGCCGGCGGAGATCCTCCTAGGCCACAACCTGATCCACTTCGACCTGCCGCACCTGCGCGCGGCGGCACCGGATCTTCGGCTGCTGCGCCGACCGGCGTTGGACACGCTCATGCTGAGTCCACTCGCCTTTCCCAAGAACCCGTACCACCGCCTCGTCAAGCACTACCTGGATGGCGATCTGGTCCGTGAACGGCGCAACGATCCGGAACACGACGCCCGGCTCGCGCTGACGCTCTTCGAAGACGAACGCGCGGCACTCGGCAAGGTCGGCGCCGACCTTCTACTCGCCTGGCACTGGTTGACGTCCCGGGGTAGCGACCATGCGGCCTTCGATGCGCTGTTCGGGGCGTTGCGCCGCTCGTCTCGTCCGTCCGACAGCGATGCGCGGGACGCCATCGATCGTTTGCTCGCGGAGAAGGCCTGTGCCACCCGAGGCGGTGCCGTTGTCTCCGGTGCCGTCGAGCAGGGCTGGCCCCTGGCCTACGTGTTGGCCTGGTTGTCCGTGGCCGGCGGCAACTCGGTCATGCCGCCCTGGGTGCGCCACCAGTTTCCCGAGGCGGGGCGATTGCTCGCCGAGTTGCGCGACCGCGCATGTACGGCGAGCGACTGCGGATGGTGCCGCGAAATGCACGACGCCCATTCGGAGCTTGTGCGGTGGTTCGGCTTCGACGACTTCCGCGTCGAACCTGCCATGTCCGACGGCGGCTCGATGCAACGCGCCATCGTCGAGAAGGCCATGGCGGGCGAGCATGTCCTGGGGCTGCTTCCAACCGGCAGCGGCAAGTCGCTGTGCTACCAAGTGCCCGCCCTGTCCCGCTACCACAAGACCGGCGCACTGACGGTGGTCATTTCGCCCCTGGTCGCCCTCATGGCCGACCAGGTCGCCGGACTCCAGAACAAGGGCATCGGCGCCGTGGTCACCATCAACGGCATGCTGTCCATGCCGGAACGCGCCGACGCCCTCGATCGCATCCGGCTCGGCGATGCGGGGATCGTCCTGACTTCGCCGGAGCAACTTCGCAACCGAGGCGTTGTGACGGCGATCAAGCAGCGCCAGATCGGCTCCTGGGTGCTTGACGAAGCCCACTGCCTGTCGAGTTGGGGCCATGACTTCCGGCCGGACTACCGCTACGTCGGCCGGTTCATCCGCGAACGCTCCGCCGGCGAACGACCGGCCCCCGTCATCTGCCTCACCGCCACCGCGAAACCCGCCGTCGTCGAGGACATCCTGCGTCACTTCCGCGACGAGGTCGGCATCGAACTCCAAGTCTTCAACGGCGGGGCACAGCGGGACAACCTGACCTTCGAGGTCGTCCCCACGAGTCCGGCGGAAAAGCTCGCCCACATCGACGACCTGCTTCGTCACCACCTGCCCGCAGACTCGGACGGCGGTGCCATCGTCTACTGTTCGGCTAGGAAGCGGTGCGAGGAAGTCGCCGAATACCTCGCGGCCAAACGCTGGTCCGCAGCGCATTTCCACGCCGGTCTCCAGCCGGAGCGCAAGAAACAGGTCCAGGACGACTTCATCGAGGGCCGGCTGACCGTCATCGTGGCGACCAACGCGTTCGGCATGGGTGTCGACAAGCCCGACGTGCGCCTGGTGGTACACGCCGACATCCCGGGCTCCTTGGAGAACTACCTGCAGGAAGCCGGACGCGCCGGTCGCGACGCCGAGGCAGCCAGTTGTGTGCTTCTCTACACGTCGGACGACGTCGAACGCCAGTTCGGTCTCGCGGCGAGTTCGCGACTCACCCGGCCCGAGATCGACGGGATCTGCCGTGCGCTGCGCAACCTCAAGAAGAAGAACGACCGGACCCGGCGTGGTCGGGACAGCGAGGTCGTCGCGACACCGGGCGAGATCCTGCTCGAGGACGACGAGCACGCGTTCCGACGCGACACCACGACCGACGACACACGAATCAAGACGGCCATCGCGTGGCTCGAAGACGCGCGGCTGGTTCAGCGCGACGAGAACCGCGCGGAGGTGTTCGCTTCCTCGCTCCTGGTCAGCACCCTCGACGAGGCCAAGGAACGCCTCGCCAAGCTCGACGAGCGCCACCGCCCGCCCCTCGTCAGGATCGTCGAAAGGCTGATCAACGCCCCCATCGACGAGGGCGTCTCGACCGACGAACTCATGGCCCTGTCGGGCTTGAGCCGCGATGGCGTCCGCAACGCGCTCTACGACCTCGAGCAGCTTGGCATCGCCAACAACGACACGACCCTCACCGCCTACATCCA
>CAZJRX010000242.1:5310-5603 GCA_964548145.1 uncultured Pseudomonadales bacterium
GAGGGCATCGAACGCTCGTCGGAGCGGCGTCTCGCAAGCGCGGTCGACCTCGAACGAGCGCTTGTCGAGCGCATGCAGGAACTGGCCCCGGACCTGGAGAGCGACGCCCCCGCTTCGGTGTTGCACTTGCGACCGGTCACCCAGGCACTCAAGGACGACGGCCACGAGGGGGCGCTGCCGCTCCTGGTCCTGCGCCTTCTACGCAGCATCAGCATGGACGGACGCGGCGAGGACGGTCCCGGCAGCATCGACCTGCGCCAGCTCGACCGCGATCGGGTCACCGTGAAGCTCAA
>CAZJRX010000243.1:0-5593 GCA_964548145.1 uncultured Pseudomonadales bacterium
CCTCTCACCGGCCACCTCGGGCGGTTACCGGGCGAATTCGGGACTTGCCAAGTTCGAGGCCTGCCACCTGCCGGGCGCTCAGTTCCTCGACCAGGTGAATGCAGCTTCGGATACCACGACGGGGCTTGGTTTCACGCTGCCGCCGGTCCGGCAACTCGAACACCTGTTCAGGGATCTCGGCGTCGACAACGACGACGAAGTGGTGCTCTACAGCACCGGCCACATGATGTGGGCGACCCGGGCTTGGTGGTTGTTCAAATACTGCGGACACCCCAATGTCCGGGTGCTGAACGGCGGTTTCCGGGCTTGGCGCAAGGGACGCCACCCCACCACTCGGGAAGTGACGACGCCGAAGAAGGGCACGTTCGAGGCGAAGGCCGAACCCGGTTGGTTCGCCGACAAGGACGCGGTGCTTGCTGCCATCGGTGATGCGCGAACGTGCACGGTGAACGCCCTGTCGCCGGATGTGTACGCCGGCACGAGCCGCATGCACTACGGCCGCAAGGGCCACATCGCGGGTAGTGTCAACGTCTTTTACGACGATCTCATGGACCATGGGTTCTTCAAGGAGTCTGACTCCCTACGTCGTGCCCTCGACGCGAAAGGGCTGATGGACTCGCCTCGTGTCATCGCCTACTGCGGCGGCGGCATATCCGCGACCGTCGACGGCTTCGCCTGTCTGCTCTTAGGGCACGACGACGTCGCGGTATACGACGGCTCCATGGCGGAGTGGGTGCGCGACGAGTCGCTACCGATGGAAACCGGTCGGTGAAGACCTCGAGGTTTTCGGAACCCGGTGTTGGCATCGACGGGGGCGACTGCGGGGATTGCAGACTCGACCCGTTGCTGGCGGAAGCCTGCCGGTGATCTCGGCCCGAGCCGCGGCGACGGCCTGTCTTTGTGCGACTGCGCTGTTCGTCGGGGCCGGGGAAATCGAAACGATCACCGTCGTGGCGCCCACCCCTGTCGGTGACAACGACCTCGACATCCGCGACTTCCCGGGCAGCATCCAGACCGCCGACGCCGACGATCTCCGGGAAAGCGGCAGCGCGGACATTTCCAGTTACCTTGCCCGACATGTCCGTGGCGTGCACATCAACTCGGCCCAGGGCAACCCGCTGCAATCCGATCTCTACTACCGCGGCTACGCGGCATCGCCGTTGCTCGGCCTGCCCATGGGACTCACCGTCTACCAGGACGGCGTGCGCCTGAACGAACCGTTGGGCGATTCGGTCAACTGGGACCTGATACCGACCCGCGCGGTCGCCGGCATGAGTCTGCTCGGCGGCTCGAATCCTCTCTACGGCCTCAACACGCTGGGCGGATCCATCGTGCTCAATATGAAGAACGGCTTCGTCCATACGGGACACGCCGTCGCGGTCGAAGGCGGTTCCCACGGACGGTTTATCGGCAGTGTCGAGAGCGGTGCCAACAACGGATCGGTGGCCTACTACCTGAACGCGAACCGGTTTCGGGAGGACGGCTGGCGCGACCTGTCGCCGTCCACGTCGACGGTGCTGTACGGAAATGTCCGCTGGCGCAGCGACGGACGCACCCTCCGCATCGACCACCTTCGCGGCAAATCCGATCTCACCGGCAACGGACTTTCTCCTGTCGGCCTGCTCGCCGAGGACCGTGCAGCCATCTTCACCGCACCGGATATCACCGAGAACGACGCGGCGCTTTGGAGAATCGGGGGAACCACCGCCCTAGGTGAGAACGCCACGCTTGTCGCGCACTTCCATGTTCGGGACAACCACACGACATCCTTCAACGGCGACGGCATGGAGGAAGACGACATCGACGAGTTGATCGACGGCTTCGGCGGCAGGGACGCCCTTGTGCAGGCACTGCGAAACGAGTGCCGGGGCGAACCTCCGTTGGACTTCGCCAACGCCGACGACGATTCCTTTGAAGAGGCCGTGGCGGAATCGGGCTGTGCCGCGGTCAACAACCTGAGCGCCCGGGCTCAGGAATCGCGGGGAGGCGTGGCCGAAGTGCGTCTCCCGGTTGAGTTCATGGGTGCCGAGCACGACGTGAACGCGGGGATCGGTACCTACCGGGGCGAGAGCGGCTTCGACTCTCGAGTGCAGTTCGCCCTCTTCGATCCGGCTTTGCGTTCGACCGTGGCGTCGGGTGCGGTGACGGGCGGCTTCGACGACGACCAAACCGACATCGCCACTGAGGTCCGGCGACTCCACGTCTACCTCCGCGACAGCTTTTCGCTCGACGATGCCTGGGTCGTGAACCTGGCCGGCTTCTTCCACGACAGCGAAGTGAGTCTCCGGGATCGCACCGGGGAGCAGCCACAATTGAACGGCGACCACGGCTTCACCGGCTTGAACTGGAGCGCGGGCGTCGTCCGCCGTTGGCAGAGCACGGACATGTTCGGCTCGGTCAGCCAGTCGAGCCGGCTGCCAACGCCAATCGAACTGGCATGCAGCGAAGCACTCGCCCGCAATCCCGAGACGGGGGAGGTGGAGGAATGTCGTCTTCCCAACGCCTTCCTCGCCGATCCGCCGCTCAAGGAGGTCGTGGCGAGAAGCCTTGAACTGGGCGCGCGCGGCACAAGCCAAGCGGGTTGGCGGTGGTCGATGGGCCTGTTCCACGCCTACAACCACAACGACATCATCTGGCAGACCGGTCAGACCCGGGCCCACGGTTTGTTCAGGAACGTCGACGGCACCCGCCGGCGGGGCGTGGAAGCATCGATCGCCAAGGCCGGCGAGGCATGGCGTTGGCAACTCGACTACAGCTACATCGTGGCCACCTTCGACGACGACTTCGACGTGCTGAGTCCGAACCACCCGGCGAACGCGGATGGCGACGAAGAAGACGACGAGTCGCCGGCCACGCGCCCGGTGGAACGCGGCGACCGCATCCCCGGCATCCCGGCGCACCTGCTGAAGGCGAACTTGGCATGGACCCTCACCGAGCAGGTCTCGGTCGGCGCCGACATGATCGCCGTTTCTGGCAGCCATCTCCGCGGCGACGAATCCAACGAACTGGACGAGCTTGGCGGCTACACGGTGGTCAACGTACGGGCGAACTACCGAAAGGATCGATTCGAAGCGTTCGTGCTCGTGGAGAACCTGCTCGACGGGAACTACGAGAACTTCGGACTGATTGGCGAAGAGGCCGACGAAGTCGTCGGGTTGGACGACATCGGCGACGACGTGCGGTTTCTCGGTCCCGGCGCGCCACGGTCGATTCGGCTGGGGGTGACGTTTGGGTTTTGAGGATTGGAAACGCAGTGCTTCAGCGGCGTGACCTACGCGGCACGCGATGGCGCGTCAGCGCTCGAAACCCACGAAGGAGGCACCGCAAGTCGATGGTGTCCCAGCAAGTCCGGTCGAGATGTGCGCCTTAGGGCGGGAAAGGCGGCATGCAGGACATTGGCACCGCGCTTGTCGAGGCCACATCCGCAACTACCTACCGTTAGCGCAGCTAGGGATCGCAGGGACACCGGATCGACATCGTATCGGTGGCGGTCATAGGCGACGCGTTGACGCCTGCCCACGCCCTCGATCCCCCCCTTTGGTACGCTACGACTAGCTGATCGTCGCACGAGGGTCGCGTGGCCGACCTCAAACGCTCCGAGATCTCGCTGATCGAGCGCTTCGTCGCTTGGCCCCGCGGCCTTGGCTACGTGCTCGACTTCTCCGACCGCACCTTCCAGGAGTTTTTCGAGGACGAGTTTCGGATCGACATCTTTGTGCCCGCCTACGAGGAGCGAGGTGGCTCCAAGCGGCACCGTTTGGTCGGCTTCTGCCTCAAGGAGGCCCCAACCATCGTCGCCCGCGTACTGCGTGCGCTCGCCGACGAGCGGCGTCGACTCGCCACCGCTAGCAAGACACCCCCCGACGACGACCTCGAGGATCGCTTCGACGCTCTCGTCAACGCCATCGAGACCCACGGCAATCGGCCCAGCACCGATGCGCTCTACCGCTACGAACAGGACCGGACGCTCGACGAACTCGTCGCGGACCTGCAACGCACCCTCGACAGCAACAAACCGGAAGCCGCCCTCGACCACCTGCACACCTATTGCATGAGGAAGTTCGCCTACTTGCTGTCCCTACGCGGGATCGGTTGCACCGAGAACGAGGCGCTGCACGCTCGATTCGGCAAGTACCGCCGTTGCGTTATCGGGGAGACCGACCTGCACGAGAGTTCCGATCTCGCGCTGAAGGCCGCGATCAGCGTCCTGCAAAAATTCAATGACGTGCGAAACCACCGTTCGCTCGCCCACGACTCCGTTATTCTCGGCCACCACGAAGCCCGTTACATCTTCGATGTCGTGACGGCGTTGCTGCGCTTCATTCGCTCCCACGAGGCTGGTCGTTTCGAGGCCGCAGCGCTCGCAACCCAGGCATCCGATTGATTGTCCTGCACGCCCCGTTTTTTGCTTCGGTGCCAGCGAGATCCCTCTCCGGCCCTGCGGTACGTCGTTTACCTGCGCCGAGCCTCGACCGCCTTGGTCCCCCGCCTCACGCACGGACCGCTGGTGCTTGCCGGCCACTGCAGTGCGGATTGGCGTGGCCACGATACGATGGACAGCCGGTTGACCCTGCGCACCCCTCCTCGGCGCTCCCGCCCAGTCTTCCATCGCCGCGGGCCAAGTGACAGCCGACAATCCGAGCGCCGATCATTCCTCACTGCGCGAGAGCATCCTTGAGCACGCCTTTCTCGGTGCCCTCGGCCGGGAGTTGTGGGCCCGGGGCCACTACTCGGTAGAGGTACTCCGGCCGGACGTCGACCGGGCCGGCTACGACGTGGTGGTCACGGTGGACGACCACACGCGCTACATCCAGCTCAAGAGCCTTTCCGTCGGTGCGACCACAAGGGAATGGTCCGTTTCGAAGCTCCTTTCCCGGAAGCCAGGAGGCTGCGTGATCATCCTTTGTGTCGACCGCCAAACACTGGACATCGAGGAGTTCTTATTCCTGGGCGGCACCCCGGGCAAGCGCCTGCCCGACATATCGGGAGCGAAACAGGCCAAACGCGTGACTTTCGACTCCACCGGTGCCCGGCCCGTCCGCAAGAACCATCGCAAGGTCCCCAAGACACGATTCGAACCAGTGCCTGACATGCACGCATTGGTGGACAGGCTGTTCGGACCCCGTCGGCCGGTCGCCCCAAACCCCTGACCAACCGGCGCTCGAAGAATGACGGCACTGGTCGTATTACATGATCCGCTACCTACTCGCTTCCTTCGTACGGTCCAGCCGACAGGCAGGCCACAGGCGGAACGCCGGCGAGTTGACCCTCGGAGTCCACTCATAGCGGATCGGTGGACGACCAAGGACGACCCGTGCGGTCCTTTTCGGGTCAGGACAACGTGGTCTCGAAAGCCATCGAGAGCGTCTTTCGAGCTACTGCCGTGGACCCTAGTGCATCCCTGCGGATCCGGTCAGTTAAACTAACGTGTACGAGTATGTGTGCTAGTGCACGGAGGCTATAGTGCCGCGTCAAAGAGAGGAGATCCTCAACGGGGAACTAGGAAAGCAACTAATCGACCAGCACCCGTCATGGAGTGAAGCCAACGTCTACATCGACTCCACCGACACGATACGAGGACATTCGGGACTGA
>CAZJRX010000244.1:0-5472 GCA_964548145.1 uncultured Pseudomonadales bacterium
TGGTAGGAGCACTGGTTCTCGGGGCAGGCTTCCTAGCCTGCGCGATCGTCTTGCTGCGCGGCAACAGCGAACGTGCACCGCTCGCGACCTTCAAGTACTCGATCGTGTATCTCGCGCTGTTGTGCGTCGTGCTGCTCGTCGACCACTACCTGGCTGCTTGAACGCGGAGTCGACTCGCATTCGAATCGTCGCGCTGGGTTGTTGCCGCAGGGCGTGTAGGATTAGCGGTTTCGGCGAACCAACGGAGGCGCTATGCGTGCCGGCCATCACTCGGCGGTCCTGGCTGCCATGGCAGAGGGCATCGGGGACTTGACCTTCGCCTCGGCGGAGTGGGTGGCTGCCGCCGGCGAAGCGCTCGCGACGGCGACGGCCAAGCATGCCGACGGGCTCAAGGATCTGGGACGGTTTACCCTCTGCGAGGTGGCGCACAACCCGCCCGCCCACCTGCACGTCGGTGCGTCGCTTGCGTGGCACGCCCATTTCGACGGCGCCAAGGTGTCCGCACACGTTGGCGAGCTATGTACCGAAACCTGCGATCTCAAGGTGCAGGGCGATCATTCCATCATGAGCAACCTGGGCCGGATCAGTTTCCGCGGCGGCGACCCTGAAGTCGTCGCCGCGGCCCTGGCGCGCCTGCAGAGGCTTTCGCGGTGGGAAATCCACGGTAGCCTGCCCCAGCACCCCGTGCTGGGCGCGGTGCTGCGGTCCCTTCACGATGCGATGGCACCCCGCACGATGCCTCGTTTCGTGTGGATGACCCCGGAATGGGTGAGTTGCGCGCGGCATATCGTGACCACGAGGGCGGCTTCCGAGAAGTACGCGGATGGCATCAAGGACATCGTCTACACCTTCGCGGAAGAGTTCACCGCCGGACCACGCTACGCGTTTCCCAACGGTGCCCACGGTGGCTTCTGGGTTCGCTGCGACCACGGTGAAGTGACGGTCGGCGCGGGACCGCTACCCGACGAGTTGCAGCCCGCCGATGCATTGACGAAAGGCTTGTACACGCCGGTCGTCCCGGTTGGAAGGACGGTGAACGCCGCCATGACGGATGCCGAGAAAGAGGAACAGGGGCGCTACACGAAGATGGCGTTTCGGCGCGACGAGGAAACCGGCGAACATCCCGTGGGTCAGACCTCGCCGTCCGGCAAGGGGGCGATGCCGCCGGCGCTTGCCCGGGTGCTGATGCCTCTGCACGACGAGTTGTCGAAGCGCACCTCCGGCGACCTGCCCGCGGACTACGACCTCGACGTCAAGCCGGACTGGGCGATTCCACAGGCGTTCGATCGCGACCCTGACTACGACCCGTCGTGGCTGCGCTATGACGAGGTCGACATCTACGGCGAACCTCTCGGTTAGTCTATTGAACGCGGCAAAAGGCTCTCGCTCGAATCGGAATGCGATGCCGTATTATGGCCATCACTCGTCGGGCTGGAGTGCCGCCGCTAGTAATGGTCCGCTTTCCGGACAAGGTCGAGACGGAGCGACTGGTGTTGCGCTTGCCCGTCACCCGGGATGCACGCAAGTTCTACAAGGCCGTCAACGAATCGCTCCCGGAACTGCGGCAGTGGATGCCCTGGGCGGTCGAGCCCTACGATCTCGAGAAGGCGCGGCATTTCTGCGAGATCGCGGCCAAGAACGCAGACGGTGGTGACGACTACAGCGTTCTCCTGGTCACAAAGCACCGTCGCCGCATCGTTGGCTGTTCCAGTCTCAAAGCGCGCGATTGGACCGTCCCGCGATTCGAAATCGGCTATTGGCTACGCAGCGGTGCGGTCGGCAACGGCTACGCCACCGAGGCCGCGCGGGCGCTGACCGAACTCGCGTTCCGGTCACTGGCCGCCGAGCGGGTCGAAATCCGCGTCGACGATCTGAACGAACGCAGCTACGCCATACCGGAGCGGCTCGGTTTCGAGTGGGAAGCGACGCTCAAGGCCCATGAACGGGCCACGAACGGCGAGTTGAGCAACACCCGCGTGTACGCGCTGTTGAGCCTGAGCCGGCTCACGTAGGGGCGGTCCTTGTGGTGCCCGTTTCGATTCGCGCACACCGTTGCTCTGCATGGCGCGGGCCCATAAGGGTGCCCGTCGCGCCACGCTGGTCAACCGACGTTGATGGCGGGGATTTCGTTCTTCACCAATTGATGGGTGCGTTTGCGCTCGTAGCGTCGCGCCGGGGTGTTGACGATCGACGACAATCCACCGGCCTCTAGGCCGCGCCGGGCGATCTCGGGACCGACGTCCGCGTATTCCGTCGTGCGTTGGCGGGGCTTTCGTCCGGCCGCTTCGATCATCCCGATCATGCGCTTTGGCGACGTCTCCTGACCGTGTCCGGCGCCGGCGGCCCGGGTGATGCTCTCGTTCATCAGGGTGCCACCGAGATCGTTGCAGCCGGCGTTCAGCGCTGCGACGACGCCTTCGTGGCCGAGTTTCACCCAGCTTGCCTGGATATTGGTGATATGCGGGTTGAGCGCAAGCCTCGCAACCGCGTGAACGAGGATCGCCTCCCGGAAGGTCGGTCCGCGGCGCGCCCGACCCTTCAGGTAGAGCGGCGCTTCCATATGCACGAAAGGCAATGGCACGAACTCGGTGAAGCCGCCCGTTCGCTTCTGCAGGTCGCGGATGCGGATGAGGTGGCGGGCCCAATGCCGTGGCCGGTCGACGTGGCCGTACATGATCGTGGCCGTGGTCCGAAAACCCACCCGGTGGGCGGTTTCCATGACCTCAAGCCACTGCGCGGTGTTGATCTTGTCCGGGCAGATGACGGCGCGGACCTCGTCGTCGAGGATCTCTGCGGCCGTGCCGGGAAGCGTACCGAGACCGGCTTCCTTGAGCGTGGTTAGGTATTCGTCGAGGGGGAGATTCGACGTCGCGGCGCCTTGCCAGACCTCCAGCGGCGAGAATGCGTGGATGTGCATCTGCGGCACGGCTTCCTTCACCGCATGCAGGATGTCGACATACGTCGCGCCGGTGTACTCCGGGTGGATGCCGCCCTGCATGCAGACCTCGGTGGCGCCCCGGTCCCAGGCTTCCCGGGTGCGGCGCTGGATTTCCTCGTGGCCGAGGTCGTAGGGCCGGCCGCGCAGGTTCTCCGCCAGTTTCCCTTTCGAGAAGGCGCAGAACTGGCACTTGAAGTAGCAGATGTTCGTGTAGTTGATGTTGCGGTTGACGACGTAGGTGACGGTGTCGCCGTTCCGCTTGCGACGCAGGCCGTCGGCGGCCTGGACAACGGCGTTGAAATCGTCGCCCCTTGCACGGATGAGGCGGACGATGTCGGCCTCGTCGAGATCCTCCTCGGATCCGGCCCGGTTCAGAATGGCTTCGACATCGGTGGACACCCGCGACGGCGCGGCACCAATCCGTTCGAGGACCGTTGACGGCGGCGTGGTGTCGTCGCCGGGGCACCAATCGTCCGTCCTTGGCAGGCCTTCGCCGTCGATCCGATCGAGCACCGCAGCCCGTAGGCCGGCGTCCACCCAGATCTCGGCGTCCAGCGCGAAACGGGGATAGACGGTAAGGCGCTCGTGCAGGTCCTTGCCGGCGAGGGCGGTTTCCCGGGCAAGCTCGTCGAGATGCGGCCAGGGCGCCTCGGGGTTCACGAAGTCCGGCGTCAGCGGCGACACGCCGCCCCAGTCGTTGATGCCCGCGCGAACGATCTGGCTCAGCACCCCGGGGCTCAGGTTGGGCGGTGCCTGCACGCTCATTTTCGGACCGAAAACGATGCGGGCGATCGCGATGGTCCACAGCAACTCGTCGAGATCGGGTTCCGGAGCGCTGCGCATCTTCGTGCCCGGCTTGGCCCGGAAGTTCTGCACGATGATCTCCTGGATGTGCCCGTAGCACTCGTGGACGCGGCGGATGGCGAGCAGCGACTCGATGCGCTCGCGCCGGGTCTCGCCGATGCCGATGAGGATGCCGGTGGTGAACGGGATCTTCGCCGCGCCGGCGTCGGCTAGCGTCTGCAGCCGAAGTGCCGGAACCTTGTCCGGCGAGCCGTAGTGGGGCATGCCTTTTTCGGTCAGCCGTTCGGACGCCGACTCCAGCATGATCCCCATGGATGGCGAGACGGGCCTTAGGTTCGCGATCTCCTCCGGCGTCATGTTGCCCGGATTCAGGTGCGGCAGCAGGCCGGTCTGGTCGAACACCGCCTTTGCCGCGTCGTGCAGATACTCGAGGGTGGTCGCGTAGCCATGACCCGCCAGCCACTCGCGCGCGGCGCGATAGCGGCGCTCCGGTTTTTCGCCCAGGGTGAACAGCGCTTCCTTGCAGCCCATCTCGGCCCCGTGACGCGCGACCTCCAGGACGGCGTCGAGGTCCATGTAGGGGTGGTCGAGCTTGGACGGCGTCTGCGCGAAGGTGCAGTAGTGGCAGACGTCGCGACACAGGTGGGTCAGGGGGATGAAGACCTTCTTCGAATAGGTGACGAGGTTCAGGAAGCTCCGGTCGCGCAGGGCGGCGGCGACCTCGGCTAGCGCGCGGGTATCCGTGAAGTCCGCCAGCGCCAAAGCTTCCGGCTCGGACGGAAGGACGCCTTGTTCGGCACGTTGCAGGACGGCAT
This sequence comes from uncultured Pseudomonadales bacterium, assembly GCA_964548145.1. Classification (GTDB taxonomy): domain Bacteria; phylum Pseudomonadota; class Gammaproteobacteria; order Pseudomonadales; family Azotimanducaceae; genus VXYL01. The sequence goes on from CAZJRX010000244.1 coordinate 4,558, forward strand.
TCGTGCCCGCGGGTTGTGTCGCCGTGGTCATGCTGGCTCTGGTTGGAGCGAAGCGAACATTATGCTTGGCGCGGTGGGGCGTTGCACGGCCACCGTCTCTCGCCTCGTTCAGGATTCGTTCAGTTCGGTTCTCGGAACATCGTCTGCCGTCGTCGATGGTAGTAGCAGGCAATAGGGAGGAGTTGATGTGTCAAAGTGCGAACGTGGGTACTGGGGCTTGCGTGGATCGGGCTTCGGCAAGGGATTCGCGGCAGGTGGTGTTCTCGGCATCTGCGTCGGGGTCGCAGTATTCGCCTTGGTGCCGGCCCTGGTATTGGCGGTGATCAGCCTTGTCCTCGGGTCCTGGTTCTATCGGCGGGTGGTTACCGAAGCCAAGGCGTTTCGGAACCTGCCGGGTCATTGACCGGGCTGCTCAGCCATCGGTACGAGTGTGTACGAGGTTGCCGTCCTTGTCGGTGTCGTGTTGAGTTGCCGCGTCGGGCAACTGTGGAACCACCGTGGAATTGTCATTGACGATCAATGTGCTTGGCGTGCGCGAGGACGACGCTTGGTGTGCGATCGCACTGGAAATGAGTCTTCGCGGGTACGGTGAGACCTTCGAGGGTGCCTTGGACGACCTGCGAGACGCCATCGAGGCCCAGGTTTCATTCGCCGTCAAACATGACAATGTGGATCAGGTCTTCATCTCGACCGAACCGCACTACTTTAGGCTCTATGCCGACTTGAAGCGGGAGTCGTTGAAGCGGAAGCTGCTCGGTCGGGACGCGGTAGGCCTCCCGGACTACCGGGTAGGTGACGTGGCTCTGCCTCTACCCACGCCCGGAGAGTTCAGGGCAGCGGTTGTGTGATGACATCTTCGACTAGCGGGGGCACCCCAGGTAAGACGAGTGATGGCCATAATACGGCATCGCAATG
>CAZJRX010000245.1:0-5468 GCA_964548145.1 uncultured Pseudomonadales bacterium
ACGGAACCAAAATCCTCGGCGATCATCGCGGCCACTGGTGAGAAATGCGGGCTAGTTGGCTGTCGATTCGATGGTCGCGACGCCGACCTCGGCGCGCCCCGCGAGGCTGCTACCAATCTTCCTGGAGTTCCCGAATCAGCTCGCCTGCGGTGTTCGGGCGGTCGTCCGGCGCCATCTGGAGACAGCGCATACAGATGGCTTCGAGCCGCGATGGAACGGGCCCCTTCGCATGCATCGAGGGTGGCACCAAGTCGGCATGCAGCGTCTTGTCGAGAATCTCGTCCACCGTAGTGCCGCTGACCGGCGGCGCACCCGCCAACGCCTCGTAGAGAACCGCGCCGAGGCTGTAGAGATCGGTCCGGTAGTCGAGGTCGCCGTCCATGCGGATCTGCTCGGGCGACATGTAGGAAACGGTGCCCTGGAGGCGACCGTGCAACGTCAGCGACAGATCATCGACGACGGCGGTGCCGCTCCTGCCGGGTCCATCATCTGACGTACCCTCCGGGTGCCAGACCTTGGCGAGACCCCAGTCCAGTACCAGCACCTCGCCGAACGGCCCAACGAGAATGTTCTCCGGCTTGATGTCGCGATGCGCGACGCCGTGGCCGTGGGCGTATTCCATGGCATACGCGACCTGGATTATTACTTCCACCAGCCGTGGCAGATCGTACCGCTCGCGATAGTCCAGGATCTCGCGAAAGGTATAGCCGTGCACCATTTTCATGGTGAAGTAGTAGTGGCCTTGGAGGTCGCGGCCCAGTTCGTAGGTGGGCACGGTGTTGGGGTGCTGCAGCATCGCCGACACCCGTGCCTCGCGGACGAAACGCCGCTGTTCGTCGGGATCGTCGGCGAACTCCGCCTTGAGGCTTTTGTAGCAGACCACCCGCATCAGGTGCAGGTCCTTGCAGGACTGGATAATCGACCGCCCGCCCCGGGCGATCAGCTTGAAATACGCGTAGCGAGTGTGCGGGTTGACGTTTCGCGGCAGCGGCTTGTCGGTATCCGCCAGGTAGACGATGGGATAGTCGTCTTCGGGCTCTGTCGAAAATCGTGCCATGCTGCGTCGTGTGTCGTGAACGGCCTACTCGTCGACCCGCCGCAGGCGTTCGATCAGGCTCGAGGTGTCCCAACGCCCCCCACCCATCGCCTGAACGTCCGCGTAGAACTGGTCCACCAGCGCCGCCAACGGCATGCGCGCATCCAACCTTCGAGCTGCGGCAAGCGTCATGTCGAGATCCTTGCGCATCCAGTTCACCGCGAAGCCGAAGTCGAATTCGCGCCGCGCCATCGTCCCGGCCCGGTTGTCCATCTGCCACGACTGGGCGGCGCCCTTCGAAATGACGTCGACGACGGCATCCACGTCGAGGCCCGCCTTCTCAGCGAAATGAAGCGCTTCCGCCAGTCCCTGGAGCACACCCGCGATACAGACCTGGTTGACCATCTTGGTCAGTTGGCCCGAGCCGGCCGCGCCCATCAGCCGGACGGACTTGGCGTAGCAGCAAATCACCGGCTCGACGCGATCGAAGGAATCCCCGGCACCGCCGCACATCACCGTCAACTGCCCGTTCTCCGCGCCCGCCTGTCCACCACTGACCGGCGCATCCACGAAGCCGACGCCGCGTTCCGCACCGACGGACTGAAGCTCCCGCGCCAGGTCCGCCGATGCCGTCGTGTGATCGACGACCACCGAACCGGTGGCCGCACCAGCGAACACGCCGTTGTCGCCAAGCGACACGCTCCTGACGTCATCATCGTTGCCGACGCACATGAAGACGAACTCCGCCCCTTGGGCGGCTTCCCGCGGGGTGGCTGCGGTCGTACTCCCGTGTTCCGAAACCCAGGCTTCGGCGCGGCTCGCCGTCCGGTTGTAGACCTTGACGCGATGCCCAGCGGCGGCGAGATGTCCCGCCATCGGATATCCCATCACCCCGAGCCCTACGAAGGCCACATCGCTGCTCTCGGCCACCTGATATTCCACGAAACGAACGAGCGAATCACCTTACCACGCCGACCGGTGGACGCCGAACGCCGATCGCCGCCATATCCATCGACAAATGGACTCGCCCGCACTTGCGCGGTATCAACCGAGCGGGTGGTAAGCTCATTTCATGTCGCGTCGCCAACTGCCCAGTGTCGACCGCGTTCTCAACGACGCGTCCGTGACCGACGCGGTTGCCCGCTGGGGCAAACGCACCGTCAAGCTCGCGCTGCGCGCCGTCCAGGATGAACTGCGCGCCGCTACCGGTGTCCCCGAATGGGCGACTACCGCCTCGGGCTACCACGACGCCATCGACGCCTGGTTGCGCCGCCATGTGGGCCGGGGCTACCAACCGGTATTCAACCTCACCGGCACACTGGTCCACACCAATCTCGGTCGTAGTCCGCTGTCACCCGTGCTGGCGGCAAAGGCACTCGATGCGGCTACCCGCCCATTGGCACTGGAATACGATCTCGACCGAGGTGGACGGGGCGACCGCGAGGGCATCGTTGCACATCGGCTTCGCCTCCTGACCGGCGCCGAGGCCGCGACGGTGGTGAACAACAACGCCGCCGCAGTCATGCTCGTTCTCAACACGCTAGCCAGGAACCGGGAAGTACCCGTGTCAAGGGGCGAACTGATCGAGATCGGCGGCAGCTTCCGCCTGCCGGAGATCATGGAGCGAGCCGGCTGCCGATTGAAGGAGGTGGGCACCACCAACCGGACTCACGCCCGGGACTACAACGCGGCAGTCACCGAACAGACGGCTCTGCTGCTGAAGGTGCATCCGAGCAACTATCGCGTCGAAGGCTTCGCCACCGGCGTCGCCGTTCGCGAGGCCGCCGACATCGCCCACGACCACGATCTTCCGCTATGCGTGGACGCGGGTAGCGGCGCCCTCGTCGACCTCCGCGAGTTCGGCCTGCCGCGGGAACCCCTGCCCAACGACCTGCTTCGCGACGGTGCCGATCTCGTGACCTTCTCCGGCGACAAACTCCTCGGCGGCGTCCAGGCCGGCATCATCGTCGGCAAGGGCCCGCTGATCGAAAGTCTCAACGCCAATCCCATGAAGCGCGCGTTGCGCCTCGACAAGATCGCCCTGGTTCTGCTCGACGAGACCCTGAAGGCCTACGAGGACGAGGCAACGGCCATGGCGAGCATTCCCCTGCTTGGCACGATCGCCCTGCCCCTCGACGAACTCGAGCGAAGGGGCCGCGCCGTGGCCGATTGCCTCGCGCAGATCGATGCCCGGATCGAACTCGAGACAACACGAGCCCAGCTCGGCAGCGGGGCTCTTCCCGGCGAGATTATCGAGAGCCGCGCCGTCACGATCGCCTTCGACGCCGACAAGCAACTGCGTTCTTTCGAAGCGTCGCTTCGCCACCTGGACACACCCGTCATCGGGCGCATCGCCGACGGCAAGCTCGTACTCGATATGCGCGGCGCCGCACCACTCGACGAACTGCTTGACGCCCTCACGGGAATCGCCGCTTGATCGTCACCCTTGCCGGCCACGTCGACCACGGCAAGACGTCGATCGTCCGCGCCCTGACCGGCGTCGACACCGATCGCCTGGCGGAAGAGAAGCGCCGCGGGCTCACCATCGACTTGGGCTTCGCCTACACGGCCTTCGACGGACAACGGGTCGGCTTCGTCGACGTCCCCGGTCATCACCGCTTCGTCCACAACATGGTCGCCGGAATCGCCGGACGGCAGTACGCGCTGCTCGTCGTCGCCGCCGACGACGGGGTGATGCCCCAGTCCCGCGAGCACCTTGCGATCCTGCGGCTGCTCGGTTTGAGCGGCGGCGTGGTGGCACTGACCAAGATCGACCGCGTCCCACCGCACCGCATCGACGACGTCCGCGATCAGATCCTCTCCCTGACCGCGGGCACCTTTCTCGCCGACGCGGCGATCATCCCCGTATCGTGCGAGACCGAGTCCGGCATCGAGGACCTGCGTAGCCATCTCGCACGCGCGGCAACGACGTTGCAGACCCGCCTCGACGACCGACCGTTCCGCCTAGCCGTCGACCGGGCATTCACCGTCCGGGGCAGCGGCGTGGTCGTAACCGGCACGGTGGTTTCGGGAACGGCAAAACTCGACGACAGGCTCGCCATCGCATCCACCGGAAATCCCATCCGTGTACGGGGGTTGCACGTTCAGGACGAAATCGCCGGCACGGCGGCACACGGCGACCGCGCCGCCGTCAACATCGTCGGTCCGGGCGTGGACGATGTCCGGCGCGGCGATTGGCTCCTCGACCCCGCAATACACGAACCCGCACCCCGCTTCGCCGTGCACCTGTCCGTATTGACGGACTTTCCCCGCGCCCTGAAGCACAACGCCCCGCTCCACGTCTACCACGCGACGAGCCACACCCAAGCCCGGATCCTGCTCATCGAAGGTGCGCCAATCGAACCCGGTGGTGCCGCCACCGTGGACCTCGTCTGCCAAGATCCCCTGCACGTAAAGGTCGGTGATCGAGTCGTCGTCCGCGGCCACGACCTAGAATGCACAGTCGGCGGTGGCCGGGTTGTCGACCTGGACGTACCGGAAAGCCGTCGGCGCGCCCCGATGCGCAGACAGCGACTCGCGGCCATCAGCCCGGATGATCCCGCCGCAACCCTCGCCGAACTAAGCCGATACGCACCCGTAGGCACGACCGAATTCGCTCGGCGCTGGAACCTTGCGCGCCAACGCCTGGACACAATCGCGAAGGACATGGGCCTCGCCAACCTCGAGGGCTACCTGCTCCACCCCGATCTATTCGACGCAACCAAAAGCGCCATCGGCCGGCGACTCACCGACCATCACCGCCTTCACCCGGACAGCCCCGGTCTCACCGCCGACGAAATCTGCACCGGTACTGCCGCCGAACGCCACGCTCGACGCCTGACGCTCGCATCGCTAGTCGACAGCGGCTCGCTGCGGCTCGAGAACGGCCACTACGCCGATGCCACCCACCGGGCAGCGGTCCCCGCCAACGTGCAACACCTGTTCGACCAAGTCAGGTCGATGCTCGACCACCCAGCCGCCGAGCCTCGGCGACCTGGCGAAGCGCTTCGGGCGACCGTTCCCCGTATTCGAACGCGAGATGCGCGCCCTCCCCGCTTTCAACCTCGCCGTCAGGGTCAGCGACACCCGCTACTTCCTGCCCGGCCGACTCGCGGAACTCGCCACACTCGCCAAACAACTCGATGCGCGAGCACCCTTTACCGTCCGCCAGTTCCGGGATGCCGCCGGCATGGGCCGCAACGTCGTCATCGAGGTCCTCGAGTATTTCGACGGCAGGGGCTTCACCCAGCGCATCGGCGATACGCGACGGGTCGTCGGCGACCTCTCGCAGATCACCACGGCCGAGAGCTGATCGCATAGAATCGCGATCGGAAGAGCATCGTCTCCGGTTGGGCGCGCGGCCTTCAAAGCCGTAGGGGCGCTTGAATCGCGTCCGGTGGGTTCGACTCCTACCTCTTCCGCCACTTTCCTT
>CAZJRX010000246.1:0-5467 GCA_964548145.1 uncultured Pseudomonadales bacterium
GTCCAGCGTCGTCGTGACCCGACGAGCCATTGAGACCAACGCCGCCCCACAGGCCATCGGCCCCTACTCCCAGGCCGTGGCGGCCGCGAACACCGTCTATCTGTCCGGGCAGATTCCCCTGGATCCGGCAACCATGCAAATCGTCCCGGGTGGTATCGAGCGCGAGGTCGAGCAGGTGTTCGCCAATCTCGCCGCCGTGGCGGTCGCCGCCGGCGGGAACCTCGACGACGCCGTCAAGCTCACGGTCTATCTCGCGGACCTGAGCGACTTCGAGACCGTGAACAAGGCCATGGCCCGCCGATTCAGGGCGCCCTATCCCGCGCGGGCCGCCGTCCAGGTCGCCGCCTTGCCCCGCGGTGCGCGGGTGGAAATCGACGCGGTGCTCGCGCTGCCCGACTGATGGCCCCTCGCGGCGGCGAACAAGCCATCGGCGCCCCCGTGACAGACCTGCCGGGCGTGGGCCCGGGCACTGCCGAGAAGCTGGCGCGCCTCGGTATCGAGACCCTCGCCGATCTGGTACTGCACCTTCCCTACCGGTATCAGGACCGGACCCGATCAGTGCCACTCGACGAGCTGGACCCCGGCAAGGAATGCCTGGTCACCGGGCAGATAGTGTCCTGCGACGTAAGCTACGGGCGCCGCCGGTCGTTGCTCACACGGATCGGCGACGGGCGCGGCACGTTGACGATCCGGTTGTTCCACTTCTCCCGCAACCAGCAGCAATCCATGCGCCCAGGTACATGGATGCGCTGCTTCGGCGATGTGCGCATCGGTCCGAACGGACTGGAGATGGTCCATCCCGACTACCGCCTGCACCGCGACGAGCCGGCCCCCCCGGCCCCCGAGTTGACGCCCGTCTATCCCGCCACCCTGGGAGTCACGTCCACGCGACTACGCAAATGGGTGGACGCCGCTCTCGACCGCTGCACCGACGCTACGGCCAGCGCCCTACCGGAGACGGAGTTCGGCGATCTCATGGACGCGATACGCTTCCTGCACGCCCCGGAGAACGAGCCGGACCGGGTCACCGCCGCCCGGGAACGTGTCGTCCTCGACGAACTCACCGGCCACTACCTGGTCATGAAGCAGCGCCAGTCGCTCTTGAAGCGACAGACCACCATCGCGCTCCCCTCGGGCCCGAGACTCGGTCGACAGCTACTCGACCGGCTCGGCTTTCGCCTGACACGGGCCCAGGCAAGGGCAACCGCCGAGGTCCTTGGGGACCTTGCCCAGGAGCGTCCGATGATGCGGCTCTTACAGGGCGACGTCGGTTGCGGAAAGACCGTGGTCGCTGCGTTCGCGGCGATTCGCGCGGCCGAGCACGCCGGCCAGACCGCCATCATGGCACCGACGGAGATTCTCGCCGAGCAGCATTTCGAAACCCTCGGCACCTGGCTGGCACCGCTTGGCATCGACGTCGGTCTGATCACCGGTCGTCAGAGCGCCCCCGAACGGCGGGCGCGTCTCGAGGCGATCCGAGACGGCCGCGATCTGGTCGCCGTCGGCACCCACGCGCTGTTTCAAAGCGGCGTCGAGTTTCGCCAACTCGCGCTTGCCATCATCGACGAACAGCACCGGTTCGGCGTCCATCAACGCATGCAACTGCGTGACAAGGGCCGGCTGCCGCACCAGCTGGTCATGACCGCGACGCCGATTCCGCGCACCCTGACGATGGCGCTTTACGCGGACATGGACGTGTCCACCATCGACGAACTTCCTCCCGGGCGGCTGCCGGTAAGGACGCACGGTGCAGCCATGTCCCGGCGCGACGAGGTGATCGACCGCGTTCGCAACTGGTGTGGCAAGGGCCGGCAGGGCTACTGGGTCTGCACGACGATCGAGGAAGACGACGAAAACGACCTGAATGCCGCCGAAGCCGTCCATGCCGAATTGTCCGCCGCTATTCCGGGACGCCGAATCGGCCTCGTTCACGGTCGGTTGCCGCAGGCGGAAAAGAACGCCGTCATGGCCGGCTTCAAGGCGGGCGAGATCGATGTCCTGGTGGCAACCACGGTCATCGAGGTGGGCGTCGACGTGCCCAACGCGTCGGTGATGGTGATCGACAACGCCGAACGGCTCGGTCTCGCCCAGCTTCACCAGCTCCGCGGCCGAGTCGGCCGGGGCTCGGCACAAGCGACCTGCATTCTGCTCTACGAGGCGCCGCTTAGCGCCGTCGCCCGCGAACGCCTGGCGGTGATGCGCGACACAAACGACGGTTTCAAGATCGCCGAGAAGGATCTCGAACTGCGCGGCCCCGGCGACATACTCGGTACGCGGCAGACCGGCGAGGAGACCTTCAAGCTCGCCGACCTCGGCAGGGACCGCCACCTGGTTCCCCGCGCGGTGGCTCTCGGCGATCGACTGCTCGCCGAGGATCCGGCAACCGCGCGGACGATCATCGACACCTGGGGCTCCCGCGAGGGGGACTACGCAACCGTTTAGCGTTCTTGAGCGCGCCCCGTCTTTACAGTTGAACTGAAACGGCTGGGTTTCGTGACGCTACGCCGGTCTACGAACGCTCGCCCGGATGTCGCACCAAGGGCTGCGATAATCCGAGCACTCACACATCCGGGGCCCTACGAGCCGATGATCGCCGCCGTCCGGGCAAGCTGAACGCCCCGGCGTTGCCACTCCTCGAGCAACGCACTCCGCCCGTCCTCATCGATCGCCCGCACGGCGTCCGTGACCAGGGTGATCGCGGTTTGGGGATGACGGGCAAGCAGACCTTCCACCGCATAGCGATTGCAGACGTCGAGCGCAACGCCGTAGAGCACGACCTCGGCTATGCCAAGCGAATCGACCACCGGGCCGACGTTCGGATTCGTGAAGACGTCGAAGTGGTGCTTGTTGAACAGGATATCGCCCGCGTGGTTGGCGACCCGGCGGAGAACGTCGGCAACGGCGTCCTCGGGCTCGACGACCAGGGCATCGCGCAGTGTGGTCTCGGGGATGCGCATCTGACCGGGGGTGCCGCGCAGGCAATGGGGCGGAAACGTGGTCGCGAAATCAGGTTTCTCGGCGAGTTCGTCGTCCGAGGGATCGTGGTTGTCGGAACTGCCGACGATGCGGACGCCGTTACCATGGGCGAAGTCGGTCAACGCCGCCAAGTTCGCAACGATTGACTCGGCCCCGCCGACATGGAGCTTGCCATCGGGACAGATGAAGTCGACCTGGGTGTCGACATCCCAGAACACACGGGTCATGCCACCTCCTCCAACCGCGGATTGGGCATCAGCGTCCGTCCTACCTTGGCGGCGGGCTCGCCGTCCGTGCGCACGATGTCCGCCGTGAAGTCGAAATCGCCGTGGTTCCGGACCAGCGACGATCCCACCCCGTAGGCGTCCACGGGCACGCCCAATGCCTCGAACCTACGGATCTTGTCGACGCCGAAACCGCCGGACGCGACGATTCGCACCGATCCGAATCCCGCCTCGTCCAGCGCATCGCGGACATTGTGCACCAGTTGCGGATTCACCCCACGCGGGTCGAACTGCCCCATCCGCGGCACGACGCTCCGGTCCACCAACGTGCCCGAGGTGTCCAGGCGAACGCCGTAGAGACGCGATCCCAACGCGCGGGCGACCTCCAATGCAGTTCTCACGCTGTCGTTGTGGAAGTCCACTAACACGACCAACTCGACGGAATCCGGCAGATGCGCGGCAAACTTGCTGGCCGCGAGTGCCGTGTCGCCCCCGTAGGTGGCGATTGCCGCATGCGGCACGGTGCCGATACCCGCGCCACCCCACCAGCGCCCCTGCACGTCGGTCGACACCGCAGCGGCACCCGCGACGTGCGCGGCGTATCCATCCACGGCCTGAACCGAATAGTGATCATGGCGCGCCGGGAAGAAGAGTACGTCCTTCGGCGCGGCGGCATCGACAACGCAGCGGGTTTGCGTGGCGATGCGGGTGCCACGCGCAAGGGCACCCAGATAGAGCGTCTCAAGGTGGGCGAACCCGTCGTAGGGACCCTCGATGGTCATGACCGTCTCGAACGCTTCCACGGCGTCGCCATCGTAGAGCGCACGAACCGTCAGCTTGGACCAGTCGTCGCCGACGAGCTTCAGGATCGCGATCGCTTCATCCATGCCGCAAAGCACGGCGGACGCCTTGCAGAAGACCTGCATCAGGACATCGGGCGTGCGGTTCTCCGCCAACAGCACCTCGCGTGTACGGACGAAGTACTTGTCCGAATAGGCGCCGCGACGCATGGCCTCGACCGGCAGGTCGAAGGTCTCGGGCGGCAGGCGCTGCCGTCGTTGTGGGCGAGCCATCCTAGTCCGCCCCCTCCCTACTGTCCGCCATGCCGCCGATCACAGTGGTTCCATCGTTGGTGTTTCGCTTGATTCGGAACATACCACCATGGCGGGTCGGCGACCGGCGATGTGGCAATGTGGAACATCGCCCCTTCGTTCAGTTTTCGTTGTAGCGACCGACCGCGTCGACGGACCATCCGGGCCTCCTCGCGGATGGTGGCGCTGGACACTCTTGAGTGTCGCGGGCGCCTGTTGCCGCAACCCATTCGAACCTCCGCGCAGGGCGCGTCGGAAAACCGTCCGTGCCGTGTGCACGGAGCGGTGTAAAGCTCAGGCGCTCGGGCCGTAGCCGGGGCCGGTGTTGCCGACACCACGGTCATTGGCACCGACAAAGAATCTAACCACGACGGGAGGCAGTGGTACATTGGCCGATGCGAGTACTAACCTCGAACGGGGCGCCAAATGCAACACATGCGGTGTTACGCCCATCGCTGCGGCAACCAATGGCACGCAATCTGTATTGGTCTCGATGTCGCGGCAGACGGCCCGACGCTCGAAACGGCGAAGGCAGCATTGGCGGCGTGCATAGAGCTCCACCTCGAAGGAATCAACGACCTGTCGGCCGCTGAGCGGCACCGCCTCCTTGTACGCAAAGCGCCATGGCATGTGGGGGCGAAGCTGGCCTGTGTGTCCTTTCTCCAAAGGTCACAAGGTGATCGCGCGACATGTCTCAGTTTCATATTGGAACCGCAGTCGCCGGTTCCCGCGCCGGGCTAACGCCCAACGAAACAACATTCGGAAGAGGATCCGATTCGTGCGTGGTCGGCGCCAGCGTCCCAGCAAGAACACACTCGGCACCCTGCTCTCCGCGGATCACGAACCACCAGCACGGCCCATCCCCTCGAGCGCAAGGAAGCCAGCCGCATGGGGACGCATTCCGCCACGTCGTAGGGGTCCACCCCGCGTGTGCGGGGAAGCCCTACGGGGGTGAGTGCCGTCATTACAGCGGGCTGGTCCATCCCCGCGTGTGCGGGGAAGCCCTGAGGGAAGCACCTACATCATACCTGCGACCGGGTCCATCCCCGCGTGTGCGGGGAAGCCGCGCCGAGCCGGCCGAAGTAGGCGGTTCCCTCGGGTCCATCCCCGCGTGTGCGGGGAAGCCCGTCGTGCGGCGTGAAGCGCACGGCTTTTGGCGGGTCCATCCCCGCGTGT
>CAZJRX010000247.1:0-5465 GCA_964548145.1 uncultured Pseudomonadales bacterium
CCTATGCTTTCGGTCGCGAGCACGCACACGGAACCAAAATCCTCGGCCGCGCCCGCCAGGGCGCGCATCATCGCGGCCACTGGTGAGAAATGCGGGCTAGCGCTGCTCAACGAACCTAGCCCGCTAACGAACTCGTTTCTACACACCGAGTACCGTCAACAGGTTGACTTCGCCCAGGTCACCCGCCGCAAGGCTGTCCGGCCCCGCCGCATCTGGGCCCATCTGATCTAATCTCGGAAATTGTTGAACTGCAGCGGCACGCCGTAGTCGCCGTCCTTGAGCTTGGCGATGATGGCCTGGAGGTCGTCCCGCTTCTTCCCGGTTACCCGAACCTTGTCGCCCTGGATCTGTGACTGAACCTTGAGCTTGGTGTCCTTCACGGTCTTGACGATCTTCCTGCTGGCATCGCGGTCGATACCGCGCTTCAAGCCGAACGGCTGACGCTTCTGCTTGCCCGACGCCTCCAGCGACCGGGCGTCGAGGCAACCGATGTCCACCGAACGCCGGGTCATCTTGTCCTTCAGGATGTCGACGAGCTGGTCGACCTGGAACTCTTCCTCCGCCCAGACGGTGACGACCTCGCCGTCCAACGTGAAACCCGCGTCGACACCCCGAAAGTCGAACCGCGTTCGAAGTTCCCGCGACGACTGGTCGACGGCGTTGCGCACCTCTTGCAGATCGACTTCGGAAACCACGTCGAAGGCAGGCATAATCAATCCTCTTCCGGGGGAGGTGGTCGAGTGGGGCGAACCCGAATCGTCCTCGAACTTACATGAACGAACGTTCGCGCCGCAACCGGATCGACCGTGTGACCACCCGGGGTGGCGATGCAGGCGAGACCTCACTCGCAGACGGCCAGCGCTACCCGAAACACCATCCCCGAATCGAGTTGGTCGGTGCCCTGGACGAAGCGACCAGCTTCATCGGCCTGCTCGCCGAAGAGACGGATTCGCCCACGGCCGCGCGGCTCAGAGTGCTCCAGTCGCGCCTCTTCGACCTCGGTGCCTTGGCAGCCACGGGACGGTCAACCGTCGACTGGTCCGCACTGGCCAAGGACGTCGAACACGATGCGACCGCCCTGAACGAGCGACTGGAAACGCTGCGCGAATTCGTCCTGCCGGGCGGGGGCCGAGCCGCGGCCACGGCGCACGTGGCCAGGACGGTCGTCCGACGAGCGGAACGTGCCTGGTGGCGGGCCGCTGCGGATACCGGCGAACTCGCAGACACCGACGGTGGAATCTTCCTCAACCGGTTGTCGGATTACCTGTTTGTATTGGCCCGCACGCTCGCCCGGACCGAGGTACTCTGGGAGCCGTTAAGCGACTCCGAAAGGCCCGACGCGGGATAAAGTCCCACAGTCTGTAGGCCACGTCTCACGGCGGCTGTGCGGATTTTCCTACGCAACTTTCAGCGATTCGCCACTACCGCGATCGGGGTTGCATTCCGCAACATCACGTCATGGCGAACCCACGAACCCTGCTCTTCGATCCCGAGAACGACCTCGACTACCACGTGGCGTCGCGATGCGTCCGGGGCGCGCTTCTTTGTGGCGTGGATCCACTAACCCGTCGCGACCGTTCACACCGGCGCGATTGGCTCATCGAGCGCCTCAAGCAGCTAGCGCCGTGCTTTGCCGTCGATGTGTACGCCCACACGATAATGAGCGACCATTTCCACGTCGTCCTTCGCCACGATCCCGCTGCGCACCGCTCATGGCGCGACGAGGAGGTCGCCTCGCGTTGGGTCGATGCTTACCCGCCCACGGAACACGGCATCGTCGAGCCGCAACGCAAGCCGGAACTGCGAGAACTGATGCTGGGCGATCCAAATCGCATCGCGCGGGCGCGGCAGACGCTCGGTTCAATGTCCGACTTCATGAAGCACCTGCGCACTGCTCGGACTTCGTGCGCGAGTCGAATCGCTACAAGGTACTGTTCTACAATCATTTTTATCGGAGGACGCCGCCGAAAGCGCGCCGTTTCGACTACTGTCCTTACAACGAGTTTGCAACTTTTCCCTGTTGCGTTGTCACGGGGGCGCTCCATGGATCTACGCGGAACCGCCTGCACTTCCGCCGTAGTGCCGGTGACATGCGTACGTAAACCGCGTTGCCAAGGAAGTGGCCGGAGTAGCGACCCGCGATTTCGTCCAGCGCCGACTGGTCGACGAGGATCGTTTGGATGGGAGGATCACCCACAGACCACCCGCTGGTCTTCAACCAAGAGACGGAACCCGCACCGTCGCAATCGTCCATGCTCAGGCACGCACCAGTTGTCCCAGAATCTCTGTAGCCCATTTGATCTGGGCATAGGTCACTTCGCTCTCGATCTCCGGATGCGCCAGGATGTTCCGCACAGCGAAAGGGAGGGGCACTCGTTCTGGGCCTCGCCCACGATAGCCGTCGTACCACGCATCGCCCTCGAATCCGTGTTTACGAAGCAACTCCTCCAGCCTCTCTCTGGTCTCTTTTGCGCCGTACACCTTGCACTTCTCCTGAAAGATGCCGTAGTTCTGGTAGAACTCCCCCAGCCAATGAAAAACAGGGGGTTCGCCGTGTATCGCAGCTCGAATCGCGAACGACAGGGCTGGATCGTAGCCGTCGATGACCAGTGCCTGGGTCAAAACGTCCTTCGCCATCTGAACCATCACCAGTTTGTCATCGAGTTTGGAGTCGTCCGCCCTGATCCTGACCTCGGTGAACTGGAACGTCTGATCAGATCGCATGGCATGGATTCCAAGGATCCGGTAGTAGTAGCCGTCGTTGTGGGGTGGCTTTGCACGGCTTTTTCTCGCCTCACGCAGATGCTCCCTTACCCGTCGTTCATGCTTCTGTTTCTCGTTCATTTTGGTTCCAGATTCTCGCGGACCGCAGCCGAACGCACCTGATCAAAGCACATCCTCGATCGCGACCAGCCCCCGCAATTCCGTGTAGCGGAAGTCTTCCACGGTTGTGGGTTGGCGATGCTCCATCCCGATGCGGATCGCCACGTCCACCTCGAACGACGCCCCGGACTCCGCTTCGACGTCACGCCGCGGTATGGCAACCTTATCCTCGCTGTCCCAAGTCGCGGAATCCCAATCGGGGTGGGTGTATCTCACATCGGCCTCGACTCGCAGACTTGCAGTGACGAGCACCGAGTCCGTCACACCCGGCAAGTCGAAGCTGTCCCATGACAGCAGGTCGAACCGCTGCGCGTCCGCCTCCACGATCTCCACGTCGGTTGTCGCCGACATCAATACGGATGCCGCCGTCTCTCGCCGCACCTCGGCCATGAGAACCTCGTACGTATCGTCGCCCAAGAGGAATCCCTCCAGGCCGTCGCAATCGACCTTCCGCCCCACGGACCTATAGAAGTCCTGCATCGAAGTCACGAGACCAATGTTCGGTTCGTCGTTAACCGGCCCCTCGAAGTCTCGATCCTTCGAGACGACCAGAATCGGGTAGGCAGGTCGGGCAACGTTCTTCAGCAGTTCGAATACGAACGCGTCAGCGTACTGGCCCTTCTTCCCTTGCGACGCGAAGAACCCTTCACCAGCGCCGTAGTCCGCGAACACCGTTGATGGTCGGGCTTCGTCGACCGCAAGCACTTCGCAGCCGAGCCGCCTGAACATGCCCGTTGTGGCGTTGCGGTAGTGCTCGTATTGTCGCAACCTGAAAGCGGCCGCATCAAACTCCGGCGGATCCCAACCGACCAACGCCGCTGCTTCCCGAAATTGCTTGCTCCCCATCGGCTTAAGGACCCTACAGTCCTTCTCGGCCAGGTTCTTTGCAACCTCAATGATGGTCACGTCGGTCGTAACAACATCCAGGAGACCCGCACGGTAGAGTGCGTTCAGCGTCTCGAACGGCCCCCATGGTGGTCGACCCCACCCGATCACGATGTTCGCATCGAAGAACACTCGTTGCCGTGAGACCACAATGTTCACCGGAACCGCGTGCAATAAACCAAGCATAGGTCATGCGACCGGATCCACCAAAGCTCCCATCGCTTTCCAGAGGAACGTGCCCTGCCGAATCTGAGTTACGGACCACGCCCTCTACAGCCCGCCCTAGCGGCAGGACTGTCGCGAAACAAGCGCACGCGACATTCGCCATCGCGGCGCCCGGCCTAGCCGCAGTACCGGCGCACTATTTCGACGCGGCCGTGCCCGTTATGCCGACTTCGGCATAACGGACACTATGCCGAAGTTCGGATTATGCCGAACTGCTCCCGAAGTGCTCATGGACTTGGGCGGATTCTTCTAAACGACGCGGCATAATCAAGCTGGCGCGGGCAGCGCGCCACGCCGCTCCGTCGGACAGCCGCAAGGCCTTGCGCCGCTGGATCGACGAGCACGGAGACGGCCCGAACGATCCTCTGTTCACGACCACGCGGGGAACACCGTTGAGCCGGGACGCCGTGGAACGCATCGTGCGCAAATACGCGGCCGGCGCTGCACAAACGTGCCCCACGTTGGCGAACAAGCGCGTCACGCCGCACGTGCTGAGGCACACCGCCGCCATGGAGCTTCTGCACAATGGCGTCGACCGCACCGTCATTGCGCTCTGGCTGGGGCACGAGCGTGTGGAAACCACCCAGATGTACGTCCACGCGGACATCACGTTGAAGGAGCGCGCCCTGGCGCGAACCCGTCCCGTGGCAGACGACGGTCGGCGGTTCCGTCCAACGGATGAACTGCTCGCCTTCTTGGAAGCGCTGTAGATTATGCCGATACGCTGTGCCGCCGGTGCCAGAGCGGCCAATGGGCCGAGCCGGCGGCTCGGCATAATCCGAACCTCGGCATAGTGCCCGAGTTCCCGCGAGATCCGCATCCGCGCCGCGGCGTCGATGCGCCGTTTCCCCTCCGACAGCTCGCGGCGTACAGGTCCGCCTGCGGCCGAACGCCGCCTGCAACCGCAGCGCCATCCGGACGTGCACGTCCTTCACGAGCGCGAGCTTCGCGTCGTCGAGGGCGCGGCGCTTCGTGCCGTCGGCGTCGTGGCTGCGCGGCGCGATGCCGTACTCGGCGTTCGGCTTGACCATGTTGGCCCTCCCGACCTGGTCCGCCCACCAAGCGGACGTGCGCCATGCGGTTCATCATGGTGGCGTCGGACAGGCCCCGGTCCGACCAGTCGCGCACCAGCGCGTCGATGTGCTTGCCTTTCAGCCCGTTCGCCCGCAGACCCCGGTAGCCCAGCTCGTGGAGAGTGTTCGCCATCTGCGCCAGCGCGTAGGCGCGGTCGCGCCGCGTCGCGTGCGAGCCGGCGACGGTGCGCCTTTGGAGTTGCAGCAGATCCCAGTTCAGATCGCGCATGGGCTTCGTGCAGGTCCGGACATCGGCGCGGCATGGCCGCGTCGGGCGGTGCGCCGGTCGCAACCGCGGCCCGGTGCGCACCAAAAAGAGCTTAGTTCTAATGGGCGACCCGATGCCCGTCAGGACATTCGGATCCCGCACCAAGGTGCGGCACTGCCCGTCGACGCGTA
>CAZJRX010000248.1:0-3153 GCA_964548145.1 uncultured Pseudomonadales bacterium
TCGTTGATGGCGTCGAAGTCGAGCCCGACCAAATCCTTGAGCGCGTCGGCCTGTTGCTTCGCGTCCATGCGGGCGAAGGCCAGCGGGTCGAACGCGAGCCCGTCCAACAGCGAGTCCAACATCTTCTGAGGGCTCGGGAAGCGGGCGCCTTCGCTGGTTTCGACCAGGACCTTGGTGGTCACCGGCCGGTCTTCCTTCTGGCTGAAGGTCCGCTTGACGATGACTTCGCCAAGGTCCAGTTCGATGCGCGCTTCGGTTTCCCCGGTGCGGATGGGCTTGGATTGGTGGGACTTGGTGCCGGCCAGCGACCAGAAGATGGAATCCAGCAAGCTCGTCTTTCCGGCACCGTTCTTCCCGGTGATCTGCACCAAGTTGCCGTCCGGTTCGATTTCGACGGCGACCAGTTTCTTGATGTTCTCGGCGGACAGCTTGACGATTTTCACAATTCGGTTTCCTTTGGTTCGGCGTGGGCTTCCAGGGCGGCGACCAGGGTGTCGGGGAAAGTGACGCGCTTGGCTTCGACCGCATTCAGGATGCGGCGGCAACCGCGTGGCGGGACTTCCAGGTGTACGCCGCTGGGCGTTATCGAATGCACCTTCCCGGTGACCTTGTGGACGTACAGGTGGGTTGCGGGTCTTGGCATGTTGACGGCGGGCATCACGTCTTTTAAAGTTGTACTACATTGTCATACGGACGGCGTACATGTCAACACCCACGAATTCCCGAAAAAAATTTCGGGCGAACTTCCGGCTTGAAGAAGTCATCGCAACGCGCCTTCGTGACGAAGCATCCGCCCGCCGGATCCCGCAGTCCGAAGTCGTGCGTCTGGCCTTGACCCGACAGTTCAAGGAATGGGATCGCCAGGCGGCACGCCGGAAGTCCTGACATGGCTGAGATAGATTATCGAGAGTGGCCGTTTACGTGTTCCCCGCGCACGCGGGGATGCACCGATGAACCGATCGTTTGCGAATGCGGCGCCCGGCTGGCGGAACCGGAAGATGCCACGCTTTGACCTGAAGGTGCCGTGCAAGAACTGTCCGTTCCGCAACGACGAAACCCGCATCACGTTCGCGTGCGAATCTCGGGCCTGGGAAATTCAGGAATCGGCTTACCGCTATGGCTTCCCCTGCCATATGTCGGCCGAACTGATTGAGGATGACGGGCCGTTCGGGTCTGACCAGGACGGGTTCGTCTTCGGTGAGAAGACTCAATACTGTGCGGGCCACATCATCATGATGCTGAAGGATGGGTGGGACACCGGCTGGCCGGGCATCAACAACGACGAAGACCTTGCGCAGTCGTTGATGGAACGGCTCGATTGGTGGGATGCCCCGGTGTTCGGGTCCACCGAAGACTTCCTGGCTGCGAATCGCCACCCCGAAACGGGCTCATAGGAGCGATTCTAAGCCCCTGACTGTCTCAGGGGTGCCAACGTACCGGAAAACCCGTAGCGCCACGCCTGCGTACAGGGGCGTAGCGGGGCGGGGCAATCTGAACGAATCCGAAGGGGTGCCGGTCTTTCCCGGCCGTCAGCACCGTTGCCCTGCCTGGGGTGCGTCCCCGGTGCCTGGACGCGATGCGGGGCCACGGCCGGTCCTTCCCCAAGTATCGACCGCCCCCCGCTGGGGATTCAGTGGTCCGTGTCTTCGACCCAATCGATCAATGCGCGGTATTGCAGGACCAGCCGGTCGACCAGGTCGTCCATGGCGTCCAGGTGGTGGGCGATGGCGGTGTCGTTGAGTTCCGGCACTGGCGGTTTCTTCGGGATGGTGCGGAAGCGGTCCGGCACGGTGATGGGGTCGTCAGTCTCGACTTCCACGTTGATGGCCGGCGGGCTGGTCTCGCAACCAGTCAAGCACCACGCGAATATGATTGGCGTCGCCAAGCGGACAGTTATCGTCGGCCCCTTGGGTGGCCGCCAGTCGCTCCAAGTGTACATGCAGGATCTCCCTGTTGGCTTTCAGGTCGTCGAGTTCGCGGCGCAGTTCGTCTTCCACCCGGGCCTGCCGGGCAAGGCGCTGTTCACGCAATTCCAGCGCCCGGCGCGTGGTGGCGTGGGCGATTTCTTCCGCCGCGAGTTCGGTGGCCATGCGCTTGCGTTCGGCTTCGGCCCGGTCGTAGAGGGATTTGCGGACCGTCTCGAATGTTTGGGTGACCGCGGCCTTGCCGATTGTGCCCAAGGTAGTCTCGTCGACTTCCTTCTTGACGCACCCGACGACACTGGACACCAGTAGCACGGCCATGCCGATGATGGCCATGCTGTTGACGAAGGGGTGGTCACTCTGTCGCATGGATTTCAGCCTCCAGGGCATCAAGCCGCATGTCCTGGTGATGGTCGACGGCCTGGTTGGAACAATAGGTGGCTGCGAAGACCAGGACGCCGGCGCCGAGCAGGAGCTTCCCGATGCTTTCGATGGCGCCGAGCGCGACGGTCGCGGTGAACTTCCCCAAGAACCGCGCGGCCCGGTTTTCCAGCCGGGTGGCGGCTTTGTCTACTACGGTCTCGACGGGATTGGTCATTGGCAGAGCACCCCCGGCAGTACAGTAGCATACTTGGCCTGATGGCGGTCAATGCGTTCGGGATACTCATAGTTCTCGACGCATGACCGTTCGTGGCGCCGGCGCCCGTTGTGAAGCGTGGTGCCGCACACCCGGCGGGCGTCCGCGAGCGACGTGCTGCCGGCGGTGTCGAGTTCCCACACCACCCAATAGCCGCCGTTGTAGCGCTGTTCGGCGACGTGGCGGTTGCCGCAGTAGTCACCGAAGCGTTCGGTCTGAAGGTGTTCGACGTAGCGGATGCCGCATTCAAGCGACCAGTCGGGATCCCAGGGGTCGGCCGGTCCCAGGTCTTTGCAGATGTGCCATTCGAGCCAGTCTTCGGTGTCTTTGGTGGTCTGGCGCAAGCCCCTCGCCCAGGGGGATTCGGCAAACGGGCGCCAGGCGCTCTCCTGCATCGTGAGCGCGGCTTCTCTGGACGGGTTGTCGGACCACTCGGTCAAGCGGTCGAAGTACTCGCCGCCCAGGATGGCGGCGGCGAACACCCAGGCGGGGTTCACGAATCCGTGCAGGCCGGAGTGCCTTCGACGTTTTCCATGGCCGCAAGCAATTCTTCTCGCGTCCACTTGATGGTCGGGTCAGGCATCAGGTCATCGT
>CAZJRX010000248.1:3163-5463 GCA_964548145.1 uncultured Pseudomonadales bacterium
CCCACACCCGGCCATCGTCGTCAGTCCATTCACGAACCACAGTTTTGGTCATGGCAGGCTACGAAATGAAGGCGGCGGCGATGATGAGCGCCGTGCAGGCGATGACGGTGTTCTGCCGCTGGTTCCGGGCCCGGCCTTCAAGTTCGTGGAGACTGTCGGGAATCGACAGCTTGCGGGCGATGAAAAAGACGAACAACGCGACGCCGGCTTCCGCCAGGTGGTGGACGATTTTTTCCGACCACCCCGGCATGACGGCCGGTTCGGTGTGGATGATGTACCAGGCGCCGACCCCGTAGGCCAGTTCCACCCATCCCTGCAGTAGCCGCTTCAGTCTTTTCACCAGTGCCTCCGTTCCGAATCGATCGCCATGTAGAGGGCGAAGAAAAAGCCGACGACCGTCCAGCCAAGTAGCAGGTTGACCCAAAAGACGGCCGTGGTTCGCCTGGACCGCCGCACCAAGGCGACGGACCAGGGAATCAGGTAGATGGTCAGCGCGGCCAGTGCCGCGATGAAGTAGCGCACGTCAGAGCGTGAGCGACAGGCCGGTCGTCACCCCGACGCGCGTGTGGGCATCGAAGAACCCGGCGACGCCGCCATGGTGGGACTCGGGATACCGCACCGCATCGACCGACACCGACAGGGTGATGGAATCGGTAAGGCTTCGACTGTAGCCAAGGCTCGCCGTGTATTTGCACGCCCCGAAGTCGAGGTCGCCCAGGCCACACTTGCCGCCGATCGACAGGCCGGTGTTGAGCGGCAGCGCCAGCGATGCTTCCGCGTACACGGCCAAGTCGTCCATGAACGGGTGGTCATCGTAGTAGTCGTGCAACAGGTGGTCGATGTTCGTCAAGCTGAAGAAGTCGACGGCCGCTTCCATCTGGACGGGTCCGACGCTGAAGCCGAGCCCCGCCCCAAGGGTGGGTTCGAACCCGACCCCGAAGGCATCGCTGCCGCCGGTCGACACGTCCATCAGGGCGTAGATGTTGTCGGTTCCGAAGCGCCGTTCGAGGCTGAAGTCCACCGATCGCTGGCGGTCTTCGTCGGCCACCATGCCGCCGCAGCTGCCGTCCGTGACCGGGACCGTGACGGACAGGTCGAAATTGTCGGCACCGTGGGCGTAGACGAATGCGGTGTCGTTGACGGATCCGCCTTCGCCTTCGACGCACGCGCCGGCCGCGGTGTGGAAGATGCCGAACGAATTGTCCGCGTGGGCGCCGGCAGCCAGGAAGGGAAGGGTGGCCAGCAGGGTGACCAGAAGTCGCTTGTTCATGTCAATCGCCCTCGTTGTGGGTGGGTCAGGGCGATGGATTATAGCAAGCCCTTCTCGATGAGGTAGTCGATGTTGGCTTGGTGCTGGTCGGCAACGGCATCCTTGCTCTGGCCTTCGTACCGAACCGCCAGGCGTTCGGCAATCAGGTATTCGGACAGGTAGGAATGGGCTTCCATGCCGGACTCACAGACGAAGTCACCCAGGGCGCGGCCATACTTGTCCGGCTTGTCGAGCGACACGAACTTGTCGCCACACAGGTCGACCCACTCTTTGGCCTTCTCGCGCGCTAGCTTGGCAGCGGCCTTCCATTGCGGTCTGTCGTCGCGGAGTTCCGGTGTGTCGATGCCCTTGATGCGGGCCGAGATTTCCTGGGACTGCCGGATGATGTTGTTGAAGCCGAAGTCCCATAGCTTCCAGATGCGCAGCCGGAACGAATCGCCGTCGTAGTTGGAAACGCCGTCGAATTCGTAGGTGTAGTTGCCCTTGCCGTCGATCATCCCGCGAATTCTCCGTCCCAGTCGTGGCCTTGGAATTCGAGACGCTTCCATTCGCCTTCGACGATGGCGTAGTCGAATGGGTATCGTGCCCTGGACCCGCCGGCGCTGTTCAACTGCCAGTGATAGAACCGGTAGTCGTCGTCGGTGAGTCCGAGGGCCGACAGGCTTTCTTCGAAATCCCACCCGTCTTCGCGTGGCCGCTTGGTGACCTGGAACTGTTCGGTGCCATGGTCTTCGACCACAAGCCGCACGATGTCGTAGCGGGCATGGAAGATGACATCGCGCTCCAGGGTGTCCCGCAAGCCCCACTTGACGGTGTCGCCAGACAGCTCGACGTAGGGTTCGGTGTACTCGAACCGGACTTCGGCTTCCCGGTCGGGCGGGCGCGAGTAGCCGATGTCCAGGACGTGCTGGATGACATCGACCCCGTAGGGCTTGTCGAGCGCCGACAGTTCGTCGATGAACTTGTTGCGCCGGCGCGGCGTCTCGGGCGGCGTGAAGCCGTTGTTCGGCAGCATCCAGACGCGGTAGCC
>CAZJRX010000249.1:0-5459 GCA_964548145.1 uncultured Pseudomonadales bacterium
GCATGTGCGCGCACGGGACCAAAAGACCGGCGAGGGCGCGGCCAGCGCAGTCTGTAACCGCTCAAACTCGTGGGACTCTCCGTAGCCATCTGATATGTAGAGATTTTCGTCACGGTACCAAGCGGCTGGTGAGAAATGCGGGCTAGACACCGCCAACGCCTTCGTAGGGGCGGCCCTATCACGCACGGTTGCGCGCGGCCGCCCCGTTTTGCGCGCATAGCACAGTACGGGTATGGGAGTAACTAAAGGTGGATATCCACGGCTTCTGCGACGAGCGTTTCGCCCCGGTTCGAGACGCGTTCGAACGCAATTTCGACGAGTACGGCGATGTCGGCGCGAGCTTCGCGGCGACGGTCGAGGGCGAGTTCGTGGTGGACCTATGGGCCGGCCACGCCGACAAGGCGCGCACCCCACCATTGCAACAAAACACCATCGTCAACGTCTATTCGACCACCAAGACCATGTCGTTCCTCTGCGCCTTCGTGCTGGCCGACCGGGGCTTGCTGGACTTCCACGCCAAGGTCACCGACTACTGGCCGGAGTACGGCCAGAACGGCAAGGAGAACACCGAGGTTCGGCATTTCATGAGCCACTCGGCGGGCGTGCCGGGCTTCGACCCGAAACTCGCCGACGCCACGGGCCTCTACGACTGGGACGGCTGCGTCGACAACCTCGCGAAGCAGGCGCCATGGTGGGAACCGGGCACCAAGAGCGGCTATCACGCCGTCACCCAGGGCTACCTGATCGGTGAGGTCGTGCGCCGGATCAGTGGGCGAACCATCGGCACGTTCTTCCGTGACGAGATCGCGAAACCTCTCGGCGCGGACTTCCACATCGGCATGCCGGCCTCGGAATTCGGCCGTGTCGCGGAGATGATTCCGGACGAACCCGCTGAAGGTGGTGAAGGGTTCGCGCCCGCCCCGGACTCGATTGCGGCGCGGGTATTCGTCAGCGCCCCGGCGGGTACCGACGTCGTTAACACCCCGGCGTGGCGCCAAGCCGAGATTCCCGCTGCCGGCGGCCACGGCAACGCTCGCGCGGTGGTTCGCGCACAGACACCGTTAGCCAACGGCGGCAAGGCGTTCGGCGTCGAATTGCTCTCGCCCGCGAGCTGTCGGCTGATGCTCGAAGAACAGACCGACGGACCGGATGCCGTGCTCACGCTACCGATTCGGTTCGGCCTCGGCTACGCCTTCCCCAACCAGTTCATGCCGATGTGCCCCAACGAAGACGCCATGTTCTGGGGCGGCGCCGGCGGCTCGACCATCGTCGTCGACCAGAAGGCGCATGTGTGCTTGTCCTACGTGATGAACCAGATGAAGGCGGCTATCGTCGGCGACCGGCGGGGCGGTGGACTAGGCAAAGCGTTCTACGGCAGCTTGTGATGCCCACCTACGACTACATCGTGGTCGGTGCCGGTTCGGCGGGTTGCGTCGTCGCCAACCGGCTGAGCGCCAACCCCGCAAACTCGGTGCTGCTGCTCGAAGCCGGTGGCCGCGATTGGAGCCCGCTGATCCACGTGCCGGTGGGCTTCTGGAAGATGATCAATCGGCCGAGCGTCAACTGGTGTTTCGAGACCGAGCCGGAAACCGGCACCGGCGACCGCAAGATCCCGATTCCGCGCGGCAAGGTGCTGGGTGGCTCGAGTTCCATCAACGGCATGCTCTACGTGCGCGGCCAGGCCTTCGACTACGACACCTGGGCGCAACTCGGCAACCGCGGCTGGTCGTACGACGAGGTACTGCCCTTCTTCAAACGCTCGGAGAACTTCGAACGGGGCGGGGACGAGTTCCGCGGCGTCGGCGGCGAACTCAACGTGGCGGATATGATCGAACGCCATCCCGTCCTCGATTCCTGGGTCGCCGCCGGCGAGGAAGCGGGATATCCGCGCAATCCCGACTACAACGGCACCGACCAGGAAGGGTTCGGGATCTACCAAGTGACGCAACGCAACGGTCGGCGATTCAGCACGGCCCGGGCATTCCTGGATCCCATCCGCTCGCGGGCGAACCTGACTATCGCCACACGGGCCTTGGCACATCGGGTTTCGATCGAGAACGGTCGTGCCACGGGCGTTCGCTACCGTGTCGGCGATCGCACGGTCGACGCAACCGCGAACAAGGAAGTGATCCTTGCCGCCGGCGCGGTGCAGTCGCCGCAGCTTCTCGAACTGTCGGGGATCGGCCAAGCCGCTCGACTCAAGAAACTCGGCATCGAGGTCGCCCACGACCTTCCCGGCGTGGGCGAGAACTACCGCGATCACTACGCCGGTTCGGTGGCTTGGCGGGTCAAGGGCACGACGACTCTGAACGAGGATACGCGGGGTGCCCGCTTTGTCCTTGAAGCGCTCAAATACGGCTTCGCGCGGCGCGGCGTGTTCACGTACACGGCCGGAATCGGGCACGGTTTCGTTCGCACGCGGCCGGAGCTTGAGACGCCGGACGTTCAGTTCCACTTCGCCCACGCGAGCTATGCCCGGGGCAAGCGGCACGGCGCACTCGAGACCGAGCCGGGCATGACCTGCTCGGTCTGCCAGCTTCGTCCCGAGAGCACGGGTTCCATCCACATCCAGAGCACCGATCCGTCGGCACCGCCGGCGATCCGGCCGAATTTCCTTTCAGAAGAGGTGGATCGTGCAGCCTTGGTGGAGGGAATGCGGATTGCCCGCCGGGTCGCGGCGGCCCCCTCGCTTGAACGCTACGCGGCCCATGAACTCTACCCGGGGGACGCCGTGCAATCCGACGACGAGATACTCACGTTCTGCCGACGTACCGGCGGGACCGTCTACCATCCCATCGGCACCTGCAAAATGGGTCGCGACGCCAACGCCGTTGTCGACGACCGGTTGCGGGTCCACGGCGTGGCAGGCCTACGCGTTGCGGATGCCTCGATCATGCCAACCCTGGTCTCCGGCAACACCAACGCGCCAACGATCATGATCGGTGAGAAGGCGGCGGCGATGATCCTAGAAGACGCCCCGTAGCGCCCCATAGCCGGGCCGGTCGCGTCCGACGGACGCGCCTTCGCCCTTCGGCCTGTCCCGGCGCGCCCTTCGGGCGCGTTTCGAGAACGCTGAGGCGCTCTCGTGGCAATGACCGAAGCCGCCGCAACTGGGCGCGGCGACCGCCCATCCGTATTGGACAATGAGCGTTCAGCGCCGACGAATTTCCCCGGCCAATTCGCGCAGGCCGATGGCTTCGACGGACGCCGAGACCGGGAAGCGGTTGTCCCCGGCGTGGACGACAAAGGCCCGGTTCGGTTGCAGGTCGTCGCACGCGGAGTAGAACCCTCGGCTCACCTTCTTGGCCATGGATCGCTTGATCTCGATTGCCCAGGACTCGCCTCCCTGCTCGAGTACGAGGTCCACCTCGGCACCGGCGCTTGTTCGGTAGAAGGAAGCGAAGGAAGGCCACGCGAGTGCCGACACGAGTGTTTCGACGGCGAAGCCCTCCCAACTCTGGCCCACGACCGGGTGCCCCGCGAGAGCGGTGAGTGTAGGAATGCCCAGCAGCGCGTGAACGATGCCGCTGTCGCGAATGTAGATCTTGGGCGACTTCACGAGGCGTTTGCCAACATTGGCATGCACTGGCGGTAGTCGCCGTACGAGCAGCAGATCCGTCAGCAGGTCGATGTAGCGGGTGACGGACTGGGGGCTGGTTTCCAGCGCATGCGCCAGTGCCGAGGCGTTCAGGAGCGATCCTTGCCGGTGTGCCAGCATCGTCCATAGCCGTTCGAGGGTGGTCGCTGGTACCCGTGGCCCAAACACCGGGACATCTCGCTCGAGGTACGTCCTGATGAAGTCCTTCCGCCAGGCCAGGCTGAGGTCGTCGCTTTCGGCAAGGTAGCTCATGGGGAAGCCGCCGCGTAGCCAAAGTCGCTCGCGTGGTGCGGAGTCGTCCGGGATTTCTTCGATGGAGAACGGCGCCAGGACGAGGTACGAAATCCGTCCCGCGAGGGACTCGCCGGATTGACGCAGCAGGTCAATAGACGCGGATCCCAGAATCAGAAAGCGACCGACGCCCTTGCCCTGCTCGCGCCCGCGGTCGATGACGCCCCTCAGGGTTTGAAACAACTCGGGTGCGCGATGAATCTCGTCGAGTATCACCAGACGGTCGGCAACACCCTCGAGGAAGAGCACGGGCTCGTCTAGGCGGTTGCGATCTTCGCGGTCTTCGAGATCGAGGTAGATTGCCCGCCGCTCGTTGCCAATCTGGCGGGCAAGCGTGGTCTTTCCGGACTGCCGGGGGCCGATGATGGCGACCGCCGCTTGACGTTGCAGAGCGTCTAGAACGGCCCCGCGTAGCGTTCGTGGAACCATAGCATCGTATTTTGTCCACATCGTGGACAATTTACAACGCTATTGTCAGTCGAAACCGGTCGTGGTCGACGCATCGGGAAGAAATCGCCGGTACGAGTCGACATGAGTGCAGATGCCGGACGGTAAGCCGAGAATTCGCCTGAACATGGGCAACGATGCAACGGATCAGGAACTGCTCGCCGCGTTCTACTTCCGTGACGAAGACGACGCGCTGGCGGCCTTCGTGGCGCGTAATCGCCGCTGGGCGCTCGCCCAGGCGGCGCAGTTCTTCGCGGAGGAAGCGGAAGACATCGTACAGCTTTCCATCCTGCGCCTGATGGACGCGCAGCCCGTGGTCAAGGTGAGGAACCCGCTCGGGTGGTGGCGAACCATCATCGCCGTGACCGCGATGGACCAGCTTCGTGCTACCACGCGGCGACGGGAGCAGGAGCGGGAGGCGGGCGAAATACATCGGCTGGAGAGCTTGTTCTTCGTGAGCCGCATCGAACACGCGGAACTGGTAAAGCGAATCCACCGGGAGATCGACCGATTGGACGAACGCTTTCGGGGTCCGCTACTGAAGCGCTATTTCGAGGACTTGAGCTACACGGAGATCGCTCGGATCCTGTCCCTGAGTCCCGGCACCGTGGCTTCGCGCCTGTCGCGTGGCATTGGCCAAGTGCGGGACGCACTCGAAGCCCAATGTCTGCTGCCTGTTTACCAAGCAACCGAAGAGGAAACCGCCATGAAATCACTACCCCGAGCCACCGTCGACGCGAACCGGGCGTTCGCCGAGAAATGGAACGACATCTGGTTGGTCACTTTGCCCAAAGGTGCCCGGGGCATCGGCTGCCTTACCGCCACTGCGGAGCCCGATGGCTCGGTTACGTTGAAGTGTCGCTACGATATTGCCTACGACAAGAACAACCCGCGAAAGGATCGCCCGGAAGAAGCGGCCGCGCGCTCTTGGATGTCCAGCGAGCTAGCCCTTCAAGATGTCGAGCAGTTCGCCTGGAACCGCTATCGCAACGAGGAGGCATGGATCAATTGCTGGCACGAAGGCGACAAGTACATCGGCTGGAGCGATGTCATCGAACCAACTGGGAACGGCGGCTTCGTGGTGACCCGGGACGACAAAGAGCAGATAACCCTGCCCCGCGAG
>CAZJRX010000250.1:0-5413 GCA_964548145.1 uncultured Pseudomonadales bacterium
TGGCTGGGCCGGAGGCGGCGCGCCGCAAGCGGCGCGTTCCGGCGCATAGCGAATGCGAAGGCGCGTCCTTCGGACGCAGCCGGGCCCGGCTATGGGGCGCGCATGTGAAGAAACGACACCTGGTCATTGCGGTGATCGTTGCCGGTGTCGCCGTTGTCACGACGCCGTGGGCCTACCTTGCGTGGTGGGCTGGGCAACCCTTGCCACTTGACAACGACACCGTGTTCGTCGTCGAGCCCGAGATGCGGTTTTCCGAGGTGTCGGACCAACTGGTCGAAGCCGGTATCGTCAGCGGGCGGCGGTTGTCGCTGCGGGCGTGGCAGCGGGGATTGCTGGAGTCGCTCAAGCGCGGCGAGTACCGGATCACGACCGGTATGACGGCCGACGGCTTGCTGGACCGCCTGACCCGGGGCGACGTGGTGGCGCACCGATTCCTGATCGTCGAAGGGAGCACGGTCGGGGAGTTGCTACGCCGCCTGGCCGCGGATGACCGACTTGATCACGATCTCGAGGGTATTGCAGAGGAGCACCTGATGGCCCATCTGGGTCTGGCCGCCGGTAGCCCGGAAGGTTGGTTCTTCCCCGACACCTATCAGTTCACGCGCGGCGACAAGACCTCGGGGCTGCTGCTGCGGGCCGAACGGGAGATGCAACGGACCCTCAAGGCGGCGTGGGCGCAACGTGCGCCGGATCTGCCGTTGGAAACACCGTACGCGGCGCTGATACTTGCTTCGATCATTGAGAAGGAGACCGCCCTTGCGGCGGATCGGCCGAGGGTGTCCGGCGTCTTCGCGCGGCGGCTCGTGCTCGGCATGCGACTGCAGTCCGACCCGACGGTGATCTACGGGTTGGGCCGTGCCTTCGACGGTAATCTGACGCGACGGATGTTGAAGGAGGATGGCCCCTACAACACCTATCGGCGCGACGGGCTGCCGCCGACGCCGATCGCGTTGCCGGGCAGTGCCGCCATCGACGCGGCCTTGAACCCCCAGGACGGCAAGGCGTTGTATTTCGTCTCCCGCGGCGACGGCACCAGCCAGTTCTCGGAGACCCTCGATGAACACAACGCCGCCGTGGCCCGTTATCAACGAAGGTGACGCGGTTGGCGGCAGGACGTTTCATCACCATCGAGGGTGGCGAGGGGGTCGGCAAGACCACCAACGTCGATCTGGTCGAGGACATACTCCGCCGCCACGGGCACGATGTGATTACGACCCGCGAGCCCGGTGGAACCCCCCTGGCGGAGGAGATTCGCTCGATTCTCCTCGCGAGAAGGGACGAAACGGTCGACACGGTGGCCGAGACCCTGCTGATCTTCGCTGCCCGGGCCCAGCACGTCGCCAACGTCGTCGAACCCGCATTGCGCGCTGGCCGGTGGGTGCTGTGCGAGCGATTCACTGATTCGACCTTTGCCTACCAGGCCGCGGGGCGGGGGGTGAAGGACGAGATCGTGGCGCAGCTTGCCGATCTCGCCCATCCTGGCCGGTGGCCGGATCTCACCTTGTACCTCGACGCGCCGCCCCGATCGGCGATGCCGCGGATTACAGCGCGTGAGCTCGATAGGTTCGAAGTCGAGCGACGCGACTTCTTCGAACGTGTGCGCCATGCGTTCCTCGCCAGGGCGCGGGAGCATGCTCGGA
This sequence comes from uncultured Pseudomonadales bacterium, assembly GCA_964548145.1. Taxonomy (GTDB): domain Bacteria; phylum Pseudomonadota; class Gammaproteobacteria; order Pseudomonadales; family Azotimanducaceae; genus VXYL01. The sequence goes on from CAZJRX010000250.1 coordinate 1,641, forward strand.
TCGTCAAGATCGATGCCAGTCGCGACCTCGAGTCGGTGCGGAGCGACATCGTCGGTGCCTTGGAGAAGTTCCTAGCGGCGGCACGCCAGCCCGACGAGTGATGGTCATAATACGGCATCGCTAGCGGGACTCGAGTGAGAGCCTTTTGCCGCGTTCAGGAGACTAGGGGCGGCACCCTAGCCCGACGAGTGATGGTCATAATACGGCATCGCAACCACGACCCGAGTGAGAGCCTTTTCCGGGTCAGTAAACCAGCGACGCAAGGGCAAGCATGAACGAACCACCCTGGCTTGAAGATGCACTGGCGCGCATTCGCGGCATGGGTGACCGGCTGCCCCATGCGCTGCTCGTCCAGGGCCCGAGGGGGTGGGGCGAGGAACGCGTTGCCAACGCCTTGGCACTTGATCTCATTCGTCTCGACCCGGACCGGGATGCCCGGGAGGTTGCCCACCCGGATCTGCGCTGGCTACAGCCGGAGGACGGGGTCATCAAGGTGGACCAGGTTCGTGCCGTCGTGGACTTTCTCGTGCAGACCCCACAGAGCGCGGGCCGCAAGATCGCCGTCATCGAGGAAGCCGACCGCATGAACGTGAATGCGGCGAACGCGCTATTGAAGTCCCTGGAGGAACCGCCGGCGGAGAGCTTCATCGCGTTGTCGAGTAGCGCCCCGGAACGCCTTCTACCAACCGTGCGAAGCCGCTGCCAGCAAGTCCACGTTCGCCCCGGCAGTGACGACGACGTTCGATCCTGGCTGGATTCAGCCGGTGTCGACCGGGAGACGTCGAGCTATCTCGCCGTCGAGTACGGGGGGGCGCCCTTCGCCATACGGGCCGCAGTCGAGCGGGGCCAGGTGCCGTTGTGGCAATCGCTCACGCGTGCGGCACAGACGAGCGCGGCGGCGCGAAGGGTTGCCGAGGATCTGCGGGAGCACACGCTGGTGGATCTTCTCGACCGGTGGACGCGCATCGTTCATTGGCTGCTGCGTCGTTGGTCGGCGCGGGAACGGATTGCCGGACTCGACTTCGCTGCCGAACTCGCCAACGTTCGTGGCGCGGCACTGGTCAACACCGGATTGAACCGGCCCATGCAGGTGCATCGGCTGCTACTGCTCTGGGGCGATTTGTGTCGACGCGCGCCGGCCCCGGAGATCCCGAGGGCGAGGTTCTGACGGGCGCCCCAAAGCCGGGCCGGCTATGGGGCGCTCGCATGGACCAATCGCGCCCGCTCGCTTACGCTCCCGTTCGCGTTTGTTCCATGGGCAGCGGTCAAAGCGTGTAGGTCTCGGTCGCAATGTCGGCGTACGCCGCCAGCAAGGTGTCGATGCGTTGGCGAACGATCTCGTCCTGGTCGCCGAACTGAACACCGATGCCCTGGGGCTTACCGCCAAGTGCACCTGCCGGCGTGATCCAGACGACCTTTCCCGCCAGCGGAATCCTACCGGCGTCCAGCAGGCTGAGGAGGACCAGTATCTCGTCGCCTAGCCGGTAGCTTTTCGTCGTTGGGATGAACAGTCCGCCGTTCTTGATATACGGCATGTGCGCGGCGCCGAGGACAGCGACATCCTCGATGGCCACCGACAGCAGGGCCGATTCGTTTGCTTCTCTCGCCATGGTTTGAGCCTTGGTTTCCCGAACGGTGACAGGAGAACACGGCAGCGGCCAGACGTCGTAGGACAAGGGCCCTAGACCCCGGCGGTCGTTTGCCAAAAGGGGCGTGCGACATCGGCCAGCGTCGTTCGTCTGAGCCCGCCCCGGGCCGATCGTGCGGAGTGACCGTAGGCGCGGGGCTTGTCCCCGCCCGCGCTGGCAAACCCAAGCCGTGCGTTCCTCCACAGAGGCGACGACACCCCCTCCGGTAGCCGTAGTGTCGCCGGTACGATTTAGGTGTAAATCCAACGAGTTGAGGAATGTTCTTTAGGGCTGGCCAAGCAGTCAGCCGAGGGCGTCGAATACGGGCCGGGTGAGGTTCTCGGCGCCGTCGGCGGTGACCAGGACGTTGTCCTCGATCCGTATGCCGCCGCGGGGAACGAATGCCTCGAGCTTGGGCCAGTTGGCGTCGCGGCCCGCCTCGGAATCCGCCAACTCCTTCAGGAGACTCGGGATGAAGTAGATACCCGGCTCCACGGTGAACACGTAGCCCGGCGCCACGCCGCGGGTGAAACGCAGCTTCGGAAATCGCTTGGGCGGGTCGGCGGGATCACCGGCCTCGTTGGCGAAGTGACCGCCGACGTCGTGGGTTTGAAGACCCAGCAGGTGGCCAAGCCCGTGCGGGAAGAACAGGTCGGTCAGCGAGCGTTCGTAGGCACTCTCGGCGCTGCATCGCAGGATGTCGAACCGAACCAGCAGTTCGGCCACCTGTTGGTGCATCCGTACCTGAAGGTCGACGAAGGGCAGACCGGGTTTGACCTCGGCAACCGTTTCTTGCTGCTTTGCGTCCAGGGCATCGACAAGCTCGTCGAACTCGTCACCGGGCTCGCCGCTATAGGTCCGGGTAATGTCGGAGTGGTAGCCCGCGGAGCGTCCTCCGGCGTCGATGAGAAAACTGTGGGCCGTATCGGGGCGCGAGCGGTCGTAGTGCTGGTAGTGGAGGACGCCGGCGTGCTCATTGAGGGCGATTATGTTGGGGTAGGGCAGCTTGCTCTCCTGTTGCCGGCTGGCGCCGAGATACGCCATGTGTATCTCGAACTCGCTACCGCCTTCGCGGAACGTGTCCCGGGCGGCGATGTGGCCTCGCACGCCTATCTCGGTAGCTTCGCGCAACCTCGCGACTTCGAAATCCGTCTTCGTCGCCCGAGCGAACTGGAGTCGATTGACGAGCGGCGTCGGATTGACCGCCCCGGGCGACAGGTTCAGATCGCAGGCGTCGGCCGGACCCACCAATGCGACGCGATCCACCGACGCCAACTTGCCGACGAGGGATTTCATGAGGGGCTCCTCGCCGTCGTGGGTTTCCACGTCGAAGGCCGCATCGGCCCAGTCCGGGAGCGACGGCGGCTGGTACCAGTAGCTGGCTGGCCGGTGGAAGTAGAGCCTTGGGCGGCGACCCGGACACACGAGTAGCAGGCTGTGTTCGCAGTGGTCGTCGGGATAGAAACGTGCGAAGTGCGGATTCGGGTGGAACGGCGGTGCCTGATCGTCCTGGAAGTACATCGGTGAGATTCCAGCCGGGACCACCGCCGCATCGAAACCACTGGCCGCAAGGGCTCGGCCCCACTGCAGGGCGACCTCCGCAATGTGGGAGAGGTAATCGGCATGTTCGCTTGGCATGGCATCTCGGGCAGACGGCGATGACCCGGGTATTGTAGCGTCAGGCGGGGTGCCGACCACGGTACAGATGCCATCCGGTGGTTGCATCGAAAGCTCGCGCAGCGGTTTTGCAAACACATTCGGTTGCCGGCGATTGCTTCGTGAATCGGCCTTCGCTTTCTGATATACATACGCGCTTCGCTCATTGGGAAGGGAGAAATCATGGGGGCATACGCCTACCGGGCACCGGCAAGTGTCGAGGAAGCACTGTCGACGCTTGCGGCGGAGGCTGCAGCCGGCAATCGCGCGCAACTGCTCGCCGGCGGCACCGACGTCATGGTGCAGATGCGGTCCATCGACAAGGGTCCGCGTACGTTTGTAGACGTGAAGCATGTCGCCGAGGCCAACGCGTTGCACATTGGCGACGACGAAGTGTTCATCGGTGCGGGAATCGCGTCGGCGGTCCTGAACGAGAACGCCGAGTTGAAGGCCATGCTGCCGGGCCTCATCGAAGCCGCCGACCTCATC
>CAZJRX010000251.1:0-5399 GCA_964548145.1 uncultured Pseudomonadales bacterium
CAGGCTATGATGTCAAGCCCAGTTCACGGCCCCTCGGCCAAAATGAGAACTGCTGGCGGTTGGCGGAGTTGTTTGACTAACGGTCGACGTTAGGCTTGGGAGGCACCCGACTGCAGGTAGCGGCGAAGGGCACGATTGACGGCCTTCGAGTCACGGAAGTGCTCTCGAAGGTCGGGATCGATAAGGACAACATTGGTGCCGGCGGTGTACCGGTCCGCGTACTTCCCCCGAATGCCCGATTTGATGAGACTCGCCGGATATTCCTTTCGCAACTCATCGTTCTTCATACGCCACTCTCTCCCGAGCGGTCATCTGCCGTGCCGAGATCAGTCGGATCGTATCACCCCGGTCCGTGAACGACACAACCACGTGTGTGGCTCGTTGCGTCTGACCGAAGATCAAGTAGCGATCCTCGCCCACCGAACTGTCCGGATCCGGCAACGTAGACGACAAGATGTCACCGAACACTTCCGTGGCGTCGACGAATGAGACACCGTGTTTCGCGACGTTTGCATCAGCTTTGTCAGAATCCCACTCAAAATCCACGGCACTCCTCCGATGCCTTGAAAGTCTACTCCCGCACCCTCAAGCTCCACCACCTCCGGAACGAAGACAAGCGGCAGGACGCGAAATCTCCACCCAACAACCGCACAACCGGCCATGACCCAGAACCAGATCATCGGTACCGACAACCCGCTGAGCGAGGACCAAAGGCGCGTCCTGGACATCGTGCTGGACCTCATCATTCCGGCGAGCGAGGACGGACGGAGGCCAAGCGCGGCGGATGTCGACGTGCTTGGCTACATTCGTGAAAACGAGAGCCGTACGCTCGACGGCTTGCGCGCCGAGTTGGACCAACTCGCGGCGTACGCATTCGAAGCCCAAGGTGAAGCCTTTGCGTCCCTCGACCCGGCGACCCGCAAGGCTCTCGTCGACGCCGTCCGCGAGCGAGAACCCCACTTCCTACGCACGCTCGCGATGCAAACCGTCACGTGCTACTACCGGGACGACCGGGTTCTAGAGGCGATTGGCGTAGGTGCCAGGCCGCCCTTTCCCCAGGGTTACAAGGTGCCCTCCGGCGATTTGTCGTTGCTCGAACCGGTCCGGCGGCGCGGGCAGGTTTACCGGGAAGCGTGACCATGCGTTTCGCCTCCGCGACCGCAATTGCATGCGTACTTGCGATGCCCGGCCAACCCGCCGTTGCGGACGATGATCGGCCGTTCTGGCACCCCGACGCCGGCGCCCCCGCCGAGCGTTTCGAACTGGCCAAGCGGACGCGACCGGAACTGATCGCGTTCCTGCGACGGTTTCCCAAGGGCGCGGACCTGCACAACCATGCCGGCGGGGCGGTGTACAGCGACCACGTCGTCGACGAGGCCCGGGCCAAGGGGTTGCGCTACGACCCCAGGAGCCGGGGATTCACCGCCAGTGAAGAGGATCACACCGTAAGCCTCGATCAACTGGAAGCGGATGCCGCGATGCTCAGGGCTTTCTTCGAGACCGTCAGCATGCGCGGCTGGTATCCGAACACCGGCGACGGCCACCACCACTTCTTCCAGACCTTCTCCCGCCTCGGATCCGCGAGGCGAACGCAGGCCCAGGTGCTTGCCGAAATCGTCCGGCGCAACCGTTACCAGAACGTCAATTACGTGGAACTGATGATGACCCCGGTCCCTTCGTCGGCGTGGGGACGGTTCTACGAGATCTTCAACGCACTAGACATCGACGACCTGCCCGGCAGCCTGACACCGTACGAACCGATCATCGAAGACCCGGCGATTGCCCGCTCGTTCACCGAATACATCGACGAGCTCGAGGCCGAAGCGTCCCGGGAACTCGGCATCTCGCCGGCCCTGGGCGAGCCGGAAACCGACACCGCCGTCGCCTACATCGGCTCGCTGCTGCGGACCGGCCCGACGGAGCGCTTCTTCCGCCACGCGGTCGTGACGTTCACGGCGATGCAGGCGGACGAACGCGTCGTCGGTCTGAACATCGTCGCCCCCGAGGACCACCCGGCGTCGCGCCGCCAGTTCGACGACCAGATGAAGATCCTCGACTTTCTCTGGGAGCGTTTCGACAAGCCGGCAATCACCCTGCATGCGGGAGAGCTGACCTTGCGCTATGCGCCGGTGGCGTCCATGTGGGACCGGATCCGGCGCAGCATCGACGAGGGCCATGCCCGGCGCATCGGCCACGGAATCTCCATCGCCTGGGAGCGGGATCTGGTGGGGTTGCTCGAGCAGATGGCCCGGGAGAAGGTGCTGGTCGAGATCAACCTGACCAGCAACGAGAGCATCCTCGGCGTGCGCGACGACGCGCATCCGTTCGAACTCTACCGCCGCGCCAACGTGCCGGTGTGCCTGACCACCGACGACGAGGGCGTCAGCCGGTCGAACCTGACGATGGAATACGTCAAGGCCGTAGAGCGCTACGACCTCGGCTACGACGACATCAAGACGATTTCCCGGGACTGCCTAGCGCACTCCTTCCTGCCGGAGAAGACGAAGGCCGAGCGCTTGGCCATGCTGGATGCGGCATTCGCGCGGTTCGAGAAATCGCTGGCAACGGGTTACCGGGAGTCCGACGACTAGCGGTGGCACCCCAGCCCGGCGAGTGATGGCCGTAATACGGCATCGCAATGCGATACGAGCAGAGCCTTTTGCCGCGTTCAATAGACTAGAGAGGACAAACCGATGGGCGACGAGCGCAAAGACGCCCCCGGGCAGGAGCTAATCGGATCCGACGAGACGCCCAGCCCGTCGAACATTCGCGACTACCTGCTCTACGGCCTGTCGCTGCCCGAGCGCGCGATCCGAGGCACGGCGGGTGTCGTCGGTGGAACGCTGCGAGAATCCGCGACGTTTCTCGTGCCGCAGTCGTTCCGCAACGCCAAGACCTACCAGGTCTTCATCGGCCAGATGCTCGATTTCATGGCGGAGGACATGGCCGGCGTCGACCCCGAACACCGGCCCAGTCCGCCGCGCGTCGAGAACTTCGTGGCGCGGAAGACGGTCGGCAACTTCGTCGACCTCGCAACACTGGCCACGTTCCACGTCTCGCCGATGCTGTTGCTCGCCCTGGTTGGCGACATCGCCTACGGCTCCAAGGCGTACCTGAAGGAACTGGCAGAGGACCTCGAAGCGCGCGGGGTCATCGACGATGCCAGCGCCATCCAGCAGGCCGACGACCTCCTCGACGCCGTCGCCTCGGCCAGTCAGAAGACCGCCCAATCCTTCGACACGCCTCCCTTGTCGGCGGACGGGCTGAAGGACACCATCCGTCAAACCCGGGAATCAGTCTCGGAAATCGACCCCTCGGTGGTGTTGCCCAAGGAGGACTTGGACCGCCTTTGGGAGCGCATCCGGTCGACCGCGAAGGGCCAAGGCGTGAGTCCGCTGGACGTCTCGGGCCTCATGACACTCGGCACCCTCGACAAGATCGGCAAGATCGGAACCGGAACGCTGTCCACGGTCCGCGTCGCCGGCTCCCTCGTCAACCGCCACGTCCTCGACCACTACCGGGAGGCGCTCGGCGACATCAGCCGCGACGGGTTCTACCGCACGCTGTCGACGTCGAGCCGACCCTACGTGGACGCGCTCTGGCGCAACTTCTCCTCGGAACGCGCCACCTTGACGGAGGATTTCATCAAGAGCGGCGGCGTGGGGCGAACCTGGCGACGCGTACGGGGGTGGGTCAAGGGGCCAGGTGACTAAGCCCGGGAGTTATCCGATCAATATTATGCTGACAAACATAATGTCAAACAGCATAATATCTGAGTGGACTTCCTCGACAGACAAGGTGAGCAGCGCAGGTTAGACGCCCTCGCCAAGCAACCGGGTGCGTTTGGCGTTGTTTGGGGGCGTCGCCGGGTCGGCAAGTCGCGCCTGCTCATCGAGTGGTCAAAGCGCCACGGCGGCCTCTACGCTGTTGCCGATCAATCCGCCCCGACCGTCCAGCGTCGCTACCTGGCTGAAGCCGTTGGCGCCCGGTTTCCCGGATTCAACGACGTCGAATACCCCGATTGGCGATCCTTCTTCCAACGTCTGGCGACCGACGCCCGGCAAGCGAACTGGCATGGCCCCATGGTCATTGACGAACTGCCCTATCTGATCGCCGCCGACCCCGGCATTGTCACCGTGATTCAAAACTGGCTCGACAGTCCCGAAACCAACCCGAGCCTCGTAGTCAGCGGTTCGAGTCAGCACATGATGCACGGCGCTGTTCTCGACGCCGATGCGCCGCTCTATGGTCGAGCGGTGCAGGCATTCGCGGTACGCCCTCTCAGACCCGGGTACCTCCGGGAGGCGTTCACCGGCCTTTCCACGCACGAACTTATCTCCGTCTACGCGCTTTGGGGTGGCATGCCCCGGTACTGGGAGTTGGCAGTCCCGTTCGGTCGCGACCTCGACAACGCCGTGGACGCACTCGTCCTCGATCCATCCGGACCATTGCACGACGAACCTCACCGGCTGCTCCTGGAAGAGACACCGCCAGCGGTCGCACTACGGCCCCTGCTTGACGTGATCGGTGCCGGCGCACATCGGGTCAGCGAGGTCGCTGGACGCATCGGGCGTCCCGCATCCAGTCTGTCACGACCCCTGTCGACGCTCATGGCCATGGATTTCATTCGTCGCGAGATACCGTTCGGCAGCAATCCGAAGTCGGACAAACGCAGTCTCTACCGCCTGGCAGATCCATTCCTGAGGTTCTGGTTTCGGGTCGTGGCCCCCAATCGGGCCGCGCTCGCCGAGTCGCCTCACGAAACGAGGCTGGGCTATTGGCACAGACACCGGGCCGCCCTCGAAGCGTATGCCTGGGAGGAGCTTTGCCGCATGGCCGTGCCCCAATTGCACCGTAGTGATTCGCCGATCGCCGCGCTCGGCCCGTGGGAACCGGCACGGCGTTACTGGCGCGGCAACGACCCGGAGTTCGACGTCGTGGCCCGGTCGGTCGATGGCACCAAGGTACTGGTGGGCGAGGTCAAGTGGGATGCCAGGGGACGGAAAGCGCCGAGCTCGTGGTCCGACCCAGTCAGCTTGGATACGATACCGGGGATCGAGACTCTCGAACCTGTTCGGGTCATGTTTGTACCCGAAGGCCCGCGCTCGTCAGACAGCGACGGCTTCCATCTGCTGGATGCACGAACCGTGCTAAGCGTACTTCGTTAACCGCATGCTTCCGAAGTACTAAGGCGTCGACGCCCGTTGACGCTGTCGATGATCCGGGCTCTGTCGACCGAGTGGAATCTTCCAGCCGACACACTGGTGCGGGAGTATCCGCTGACCGGCTGACGTGCCGGCCATCACGCTCCGTGCCGTCAATGGTTGCTCGAGGTAGGTCTTTCCTCTAGCCCGCATTTCTCACCAGTGGCCGCGATGATCGCCGAGGATTTTGGTTCC
>CAZJRX010000252.1:0-5372 GCA_964548145.1 uncultured Pseudomonadales bacterium
TGGCGGTTCCGTGTAAAGATTGGGCATCGATTCGTGGGCAAGGGGGTGATCGTGCCGGACGATGTCTCTCGACACGGCATGTGGTCCAGCCGCCTGCTATTCGTGCTCGCCGCTACGGGTTCCGCGGTCGGTCTCGGCAATATCTGGAAGTTCCCGTATATCACGGGCGAGAACGGCGGCGGCGCGTTCGTTCTGGTTTATCTCCTGTGCATCGCCGGGATCGGCATCCCCGTGATGATGGCCGAGGTGCTGCTTGGCCGCGCCGGGCGGCAGAGCCCGATCAACACGCTGCGCACGCTCGTCAAAAACACCGGCGCGAGTAGCTTCTGGACCGTGATCGGTTGGATGGGCGTGCTCGCCGGCTTCCTGATCCTGTCGTACTACGCGGTGATTGCCGGTTGGGCGGTTTCCTATGTCTTCCGACTCGGCGCGGGGAGCTTCGTGGGAGCGGACGGTGCCGCATCGTCGGCGATCTTCGATGGCTTCCTGGCGAATCCCTGGGAGGTCCTGCTCTGGCACTCCGTGTTCATGGTGGCCACGATATTCATAGTGGCCAGGGGCGTGGTGCGAGGTTTGCAGGTAGCCGTGCGCTGGTTGATGCCGATCCTCCTGGTCCTGCTCATTGGTCTGGTCGGGTACGCCGCCGTCTACGGTGACTTTTGGGCCGGCGTCGAGTTCCTGTTCAGCTTCGATGCGAGCAAGCTGAGTTGGGCGGGCACGCTAACGGCGATGGGACATGCCTTCTTCACGTTGAGTCTGGGCATGGGTGCGATCATGGCCTACGGGGCGTACCTGCAGTCGGACACGTCCATATCCTCGACGGTGATCACCATTGGGACACTCGATACCGTCGTTGCGCTGGCCGCAGGGCTCGCGATCTTCCCGATCGTGTTTGCCGTCGAGGGGTTGGTTCCGGGGGAAGGGCCCGGCTTGATGTTCCAGACCTTGCCGATCGCCTTCGGGAGCCTTCCCGGGGGAACGGTGCTCGGCGCGTTGTTCTTCCTCTTGGTCAGTTTCGCGGCGATCACCTCGGCCATTTCCTTGACCGAGCCCGCCCTCACCTACCTCGTCGAGCGGTACAACGCGAAACGTTGGCGGGTCGCCATCTCGCTAGGCGTTTTTTGCTGGCTGCTCGGCATTGGCACCGTGCTGTCGTTCAACACCTGGGCCGACGTCACACTGTTCTGATTGACGTTCTTCGAAGTCGTCGACTACCTCTCTTACAAGGTCATGCTGCCGTTGGGTGGATTGCTGATCGCCGTCTTCGTGGGTTGGGTGTTGGCAAGGCGAACCGTGGTCGACCAGCTGGGTTTCGGCGACGGGAAGAAGTGGAGTCTTTGGGAGACCGGTATCGGCTTCGTTGCGCCAGCCGGTATCGTGATCGTTTTCATTTACACGATCTACGAGTCCTTCGGCTGAGGCCGTGCCGAGCATCGAGCGCTCGGCGCTGATCGCCGTCCCGACGGCCGACGTCTACGCGCTCGTCAACGACATCGAGCAGTACCCGGCGTTCCTGCCCTGGTGCGCCCATGCCGAGATCCTGTCCGAGTCCGAGACGGAGGTCGTCGCCCGAATCGACGTCGCCGTCCGTGGTCGGCGGGAAACCCTCGTGACACGCAATCGGCTGACGCCAACCAACGCCATTGCGCTTGAAATGGTGGAAGGACCGTTCCGGCGTTTCGAGGGCCGCTGGCGATTCACACCGCTCGGAGACGCTGGCTGCCGTGTCGATCTCGACGTGTCGTTCGAGTTGGCGAACCGGCTCGTTGGGACCTTTGCCGCGCCATTCCTCAACCGCATTGCAGATCGTATCGTCGATGCCTTTGCGGCGCGGGTCCGGGAAGTATCCGGATGAAGGTCGAGGTGGTATACGCCACGTCCCAGGGTGCGAATTCCGAGGAACTCGAACTGCCGGAAGGTGCAACGGTCCGAGTGGCCGTCGCCGCATCGCGGTTCGCATCTACGCCCGTCGCCGGAACCGCGATCTTCGGCCAGGCCGTCACCGGGGATCGGGTGCTCGAAGGCGGCGACCGCATCGAACTACTGCGTGAGCTTCTGATCGATCCGAAGGAAGCTCGCCGACGGCGTGCGGAGACATCGTAGGGAACGGGCTTGTCCCGTCCCGCCGAGCGTCAGATGGGGTGACCCCCTTCCCGCGGATCGGATGCGCTCTGACTCGCGATCGGAAACGTATCACCCGGTACGCGGTTTGGCTACTCTGCCGTGGCTTGCCCCTGATCCCCGGCCTTGGCCAGGGCCTCCGAGGGCGCCAAGTCCCCGGTGAAGTGCGACAGCAACCCTTCGGTGAAGAACAGCGACATCTTCATGTGATCGCTGACCACGCCCGGGACGCGTAGCGTGTAGACGTAGTCCCAGCGGTCCTGGTCGAATGGGTTCTTGATCACCGGCTCGCCCATGACGTAGGCCACCTGCTCGCGCGTCATGCCGGGCTTCAGACTATCCACCATCTGCTGGGTAATCACGTTGCCCTGCTGCACGGTGACCTTGTAGACGCGCGGCAGCGCACACGACGAGAGGATCGTCGCCAAGGCGATGGCGACGGCCGTTGCGGCAATCGTTCTGGTCACAAGCCATATCCTCCCAAGGTCGTGCGCATAGTAGTCTATTCGGCCTGTTCAAGCAGGTTGCGGGCGTAGTCGCGGGTCGCTCCCGTAACGCTTCGACCGCCGAGCATCCGCGCCAGTTCCTCAAGGCGGTCCGATTCGGTCAACACATGGATCACGGTGTCCTGATCGGTGGTCTTCTCGACCTTGAGGTGCGCATCCCCCAACGCCGCGATCTGTGGCGCGTGGGTAATCGCGATGACCTGGGTGTTCTTGGCCAGCCTCTTCAGCATCCGGCCGAGAACATCCGCGGCGACGCCGCCGACGCCGATGTCGGCCTCGTCGAGAATCAGGCATGGCAAGCGGGAACGTTCCGCCGCGACCACCTCGATGGCGAGGCTGATGCGCGCCAGTTCGCCGCCGGAGGCGATCTGGGCGAGGCTGCCGGCGGGATACTTGGGATTGGTGGTCACCTTGAACTCGACGGTCTCCAAGCCGTTGGCGGACTCGGCACTGTCGAACGCCACGTCGAGGGATGCGTCCACGAGACCAAGCTCGCCGAGTCTACCGGTGACCGCCTCGACGAACGTCGCCGCGGCCCCCCGGCGTGCCTGGGAGAGGGCATTCCCGGCGGTCAGGAACCGGTCGTCGGCCTCGTCGGCGCGGGTTTCGAGTTCGGCGAGTCGGGCTTCGTTGACGGAGAGCGATTCGAACTCCTCCTCCAATCGGGCGAGGTGCGATGGCAAGTCGTTGGCCGGCACGCGGTGCTTGCGGGCGACGTCGTGCAGGTCCGACAGCGCGGCGTCGACCTGGGCGAGGTCGCGGTCGTCCTCGGGGAACGAGTCGAGGTAGCGTCGTAGTTCAGCCAGCGCCTCTTCGAGCTGGGTATGGGCCGCGGTTGTGAGTTCGACGGCTGCGCGCAGGTTCGGGTGCGGATCGTCGGTGTCCTCGAGCAGACCGGCAAGACCCGATATGCGGGCGATCAGCTCCTCGCCGAGTTGGTTTGCCGCACCGCCAACCGACTCGGTGAGTTCCCGGGCGCGGATCAGGCGTTTGTAGGTGGTCGTCAGGTCGTCGAACCGGTGGATGGTCTCGCCGAGTGCGGACAGTTCGTCGATCTGGTAGCGGACAAGGCTCTTGTGCTCCCGGGTGCGTGCGACCTCGTCTCGGCATTCGTCGAGTTGTCTACGGGTCTCCTCCCGTTCCCGGAAACTCGCCGCCGTGGCGGAAACAAGGTCCGGCGCGACGCCGAACTCGTCGAGAAGCCGCCGTTGAACATCACGGGCGAGTAGCTGGCGGTGCTCATCCTGGCCATGCACATCGACCAGTGGGCCGGTGATCGACTGCAATACCGAGAGGGTGGTCGGCACGCCATTGACGAAGGCGCGCGAGCGGCTCTCGCCGGCGTGGCGGCGAACCAGGCAAGTGGCGTCTTCGCCGGGAACCAGCATGTCGAGCTTGTCGAGGGTATCGAGGACACGCCGCCGCCCGGCGATGTCGAATTCTGCACTCACATCGCAACCGGACGTGCCGGGCCGAAGCGCGGCGCGTCGAGCGCGGGCACCCAACACCAGGCCGAGAGCGTCCAGCAGGATGGACTTTCCGGCACCCGATTCGCCCGTGATCACGGTCAATCCGTCGCTAAACTCGATGTCGAGTTCGGCCACCAGGGCGAAGTTGCGAATGTTGAGCGCTTTTAGCACGGCGGGTACCGCATCGGGGTCGGGCGGGCACTGTTTCTAGGGTGTAGAGTAAGCCAACAGCACGGTCGATTTCGAAGGTCGCGACAGAACCGGGTCGTTTCGCCATGTCGACAAGGCCAAGAACGAGCAAGACAAGCGGTTCGGAACGCCCAAAGCGCGCGGCTGCGCGTCGCGAGCGCACGCCAGCCCCCGAGGTCAGCGAGCGCGCCCAGCATCTGTTCAAAATGCTCGTCGAACACTACTTGGCGGCGGGCGAGCCGGTTGGCTCCAAGACCCTTGCGTCGTCCACCAGTCTTGCGGTGAGTCCGGCGACGGTGCGCAACATCATGGCGGATCTCGAAGCCCGGGGCTTCGTGTCCAGCCCCCACACCTCCGCCGGGCGGGTGCCCACGCATCGGGGACTTCGCTTTTTCGTCGACAGCCTGATCTCGGTTCAACCGATGGACGCTCGCAGCGTCGGTCAGATCCGCGGCACGTTGGATCCGGACATGACGCCGCACCAACTGGTCGAAGCCGCCTCCCGGATGCTCTCGCGGGTGACGCACATGGCCGGTCTGGTGACCGTGCCGCGGCCGGAGCAGTTGTCGTTGCGACAGGTGGAGTTCCTGCCGCTGTCGGGCAGACGCGTGCTTGCGATTCTGGTTGTCAATGACCGGGAGGTGCAGAATCGGGTCATTCACACCGACCGCGAATACGACGACGCCGAACTCACCGCGGCGGCGAACTACATCAACCGCGAGTTCGGCGGCGCGTCGTTGATGGCGATTCGCACCGGCGTGCTCGACAGCATGCAGGCTGACAAGGACCAGTTGGACGCCCTCATGCAGACGGCGCTCGATGTGGCCTCCAAGACGTTCACGGACTCGGACGACGAGTCGGACTACGTGGTCACCGGGGAGTCGAACCTGGTGGAATCACTGGCCAGCGTGGATGCGGTGCGCGAACTGTTCGATGCGTTCACCCGCAAGGGCGCCATCGTTCACCTGCTCGACCGCTGCGTCGAGACCGAGGGGATCCAGTTGTTCATCGGCGAGGAGTCCGGCTACAGGCCCTTCGACGACTACAGCCTGATAACCGCACGCTACGAGGTCAATGGCGACGTAGC
>CAZJRX010000253.1:0-5353 GCA_964548145.1 uncultured Pseudomonadales bacterium
GGAACACCCTCAACGCGACCCTCGAAACCGTGCAGAACTTCGGCGCCGAGCTCATGGTCGATGCCGAGGTAACCCGGACCTGGCACGAGGCGTTCTCGCTCAAGGCCGGGGTGCAGAACATCTTCGACAACCACCCGGATCCCGGCGAGTTCGAGGTCTGCTGCGGGCGCATCTACCGCAGCGACTCGGTGACGCCTTGGCAGGGCGCCCTGTTCTACCTGCAGGCGAGTTGGTCGTCTGGCTGACCACCGGCGCTCGACCTCTCCTCCGCGCCTGCCCTCGGGTTGGTCGCAGGCGTAGCCCGTGGAGCCGTGGATCGTCATTACGCTCTTGGCGGCTGGCTTGCAGAACGCTCGCTCGGCCCTGCAGCGAAAACTCACCGAACGGCTCGATGCCACCGAGGCGAGCTACGTGCGCTTCTGCTTCGCACTGCCGTTTGCCTTGGCCTACGTCCTGGCCCTCGTCGCGGCTGGCCTCCCGCTACCGTCGCTGAACGGTGGCTTTCTTGCCTTCGCCTTTGCCGGGGGAATGGCGCAGATCGCCGGCACGGTGGCCCTGATCCGTTCCTTCAGCTATCGCAACTTCGCGGTCGGCACCGCCTACGCCAAGACCGAGGCGGTGCAAACCGTGCCGTTCAGTCTGATCGTGATCGGGGAAGGCGTGAGTTGGGGTGCCGCCGCCGGCATCGGCATCAGCCTGGCGGGTGTGCTCCTGCTGGCGCCCCGCGCGCCGCGCGCCGCAACCGGGACTGGGCGTTCGGCATGGATCGGTGCAGGCGGCTGGTTCGGTCTCGGTGCCGGCGCAGGCTTCGCCTGTTCCGCCGTATGCTATCGCGCCGCATCGATATCCCTCGACGGCGACTACATCGTCACCGCAGCCCTGACGCTGCTTGCCGCGACCACCGCGCAAACCGTCGTTATGGGAGGGTGGATCAGCCGCAAGTCGGGATCGCTGCGCCGCATCGGGGCAACTTGGCGCACGAGCATCTGGGTTGGCCTGTTCGGCATGACCGCCTCGGCAAGCTGGTTCACGGCGATGACGCTTGAGAGCGCTCCGCTGGTTCGGGCCCTCGGCCAGGTGGAGTTGCTGTTCGCCTTTGCCGTCTCGCTCCTGGTGTTCCGGGAACGGGTGCGCGTGGCCGAGGTGGCCGGCTCCGCGCTGATTGTCGTGGGCATCGTGCTCGTGTTGTTGCTTCGATGAGGGGTGCCAAGGCGACGAGGCGGGCGACCGCGCGTCCTACGGGCGCGTCAGCGTCCCCTACGAGACCGTCGCGTCGGGGACACCCTTGTGGCGTCCCGTCCCGGACCGCGGGTGGCACGGCGAATGCCGGCCGACGACCACGAACCGGAGTGGTATCAGTCGACGATCGCCTGCCGCACGGCGTTTTCGAAGTCGTAGATCGCGGCCCCGTGGGGTTGCTGAAGCATGATGACCGCGGCGATCTCCTCCGCCGGGTCTGTCCAGGACACGGTGCCGAACGCGCCGCCCGAGCCGAATGTCCCGGCACTGCGCCGACTGTCCGCAGCAATTGGATCGGTAATCACCCCGACGGCATAGCCGGCGCCCCTCCCGGCGCCGCCCTTTCTCGACGGGCCGACGGACAGGTGGCTGACGTGGTTGCTGGCCATCAACTCGACGGTGTGGGGGCTGAGCAGACGACGACCGAACAGCTCGCCGCCGTTCAGCAGCATCTGCTGGAAGTGGAGGTAGTCCTTGGCCGTACTCGACAGGCCAAAGGAGCCTGAGAAGTAGGCCGTCACGCGGTCCGCGCCTGCCATCTCGCGTCCGTGGATCACGACCCGTCGCGACGCTTTCGACGGCGGCACGTTGTAGTGCGTATCGTTCATTTCCAGGGGATCGAGGATCCGACTCTGCACGAACTCGTTGAAGGGTGTGCCGGAGACGATCTCAATGATGCGGGCGACGACATCAAGGCCCGTGGTGCCACTGTAGGCTCGGCGCGACCCGGGCTGGAAGTCCAGGGGAACCTCGCCAAGGGTGGGAATGTACCTGGCCAGCGTTCCGCGCTCTTGCTTGCCCCGCCCGGACACGGCCGCTCCCAAGCCGCCGCTCATGAGCCCGGACGAGTGGGTCAACAGGTGCTCGATGGTAATCGGCGTCTTCGCGGGCACGAGCCGATGCGCCGGCGCATTGCCGCGATCCACCCGCCACGGACTGATATCCTCGTCGGCGGGGTCCTTCAGCACCGCCACCTGCATCTCGGCCAATTCGGGAATGTACTTCCCCACCGGATCGCTCGGGCGAATGAGTCCCTCCTCAACCATCATCATCGCCGCAACGCCGAGAACCGCCTTGGTCGACGACATCATGATGAAGATCGCGTCCCGGTCCATCGGGCGATCGGCATCGACGTCCATCAGCCCGTGGGCCTCGAAATGAACCACCTTGCCCCGCCGGGCCAGGGCGGTCACCGCACCTTGGATCTTGCCGGCGTCGATGTGCCGTTGCATCGCCGTGCCGATGCGCTGCAGCCGCTCGGTGGACATACCCACCGATTCGGCCTCGGCGACGGGAAGCTCAGCGCCCGAAGCCGAGAATGTCCAGACCGCACCGAGAGTCGCCAGGCCCGATCGGAAACGCGTCATCGTCGGCCTCGCTGCCTGTTCGTGATCGTGTGTTAGTACTTGCCGTGAACGCGACACCATTAGCCTCTTCGAATCGCAGCCTTCGAATCGACTTGCCATGTCTTCACGCCAAACTACACGAATCGTCGCGTTTGGTGTTGTCGAATACCCGCGTCGAGCAGAGATCCGCGGCACGACCGCTTCTAGACTCCTTGAACGCCCTTGATGTTCACACGCAGGTTGCATTCGGCACAGCGCGTCCGAAATGCTCTTGAACGCCTCGCGTACTCGCGAGGCGCGCTCCCGTACTCGGGAGACGCGCTAGCCGTAGGAGCCTCGATTCCAATATGATCGATGGTCGCATTTGCGGCAAAGGGTATGGCAATGGCCGAACCATCCTTGGTGCTCGACGAACTCGAGACCCTCGAGGTCTACGGCGACACGGCCGTCGGTTGGGACGCACACACGCCCATCAACGAGACCGTTGACGAGGACGGCAATCCCGCTTCCGGCCGGCGCGGATTCGGCGTCCCCGATCCGCGTGCACCCAGCGAGCGCGTCTACGACCACCCGGAGGTGGAGCGACTCCGCGCCCACCTGAAGCGCAACAACGGCATCCAAGGCCTCGAAATCTGCAACCCGGACGAAGTGGAACGCGCCGCGCGGATCTTCCGCCGTGACGGTTTCGTGGTGGTCCGGGATCTGCTCGACGAGGAGCACCTGGCGACGTTTCGGCGCGGCAGCGCCAAGGCGTTGCGCCAGATTCTCGAGGTGCCGGGCGTCGGCGAACGCAAGTACGTGACCGAGAGCGGCCGACTCCCCCATCGCTACAGCTACGGCACAGCGTCCGCGTCCCGGCAGATGCTCCACGAGGAGGAGTGGGCGGCGATGGTCGATCTGCCCGCCACGACGCCGATCCTTGCCGAGATCTTCGGTTCGATGGACTACATGGTGCTCGGTGCCGGCGGTGACCTCTGCCTGCCCGGCGCCGTCGAGTACCAGCACCTCCACGTCGATGTCCAGGAGTCGAACCAGATCTCCGAAGGGCGGTTGCAGACGGCCAGGGACATCGGCATCGAAATCCGAACCGAGGAAGGCTCGGAAGAACCCGATCTCGCCACGCGCCGCCGCATCGTCGACTACTGTCCGGCGGTGGTGACCATCAACTTCGCCATGTGCGACCTCACTTGGGAGAACGGCCCGATCCGTCAGATCCTCGGTTCCCACACCTGGCAGATGCGTCCCCCGACGCCCGCGGACGAGCCCGAGTGGATGCGACTGTCGACGCTGGTCGGCGCACCCGCCGGCGCCGGCGTCATCCGCGACAACCGGGCCTGGCACAGTGCCACGCCGAACGTGAGCCGGGAGATCCGCTCGTTGCCGAACGTCGAATACGGCGCGCCGTGGCTCGGATCCCAGCACAAGAAAACGATGCCGCACGAGATCTGGGAGACGCTGACGCCCCACGGCAAGCACCTGTGCCGACACATCAAGGCGGACCCGGGCGTCTGGCCACCGGGCGCCGGCGTCATGCATCCGCTCGGTGCTGAGCGTCGCGCCGCTGCGAAGCGAATGGGCGGCACCGGGGAACGGCGGCACGGAAGCCCCGGCGGCTAGAACACCCGCGACAGCATGGGTTTGCTCGACAAAGACGAGATCGAGAGTCTCGAGCGCGACGGCTACCTGATTGTGGACTATCACTGAGGACACCACCGCGATAACACGATTGGCAACGGCGGACGCCAAACCAGCCGTTGCCGAAGCGCAGACGCAAGGCGGGTAGAGCTCCGTCTGTCTGTCGACCGCCGCCGTCCTTGGCCGCAAGAGCGCGGGAGGCCACAAGGGCCTACCCAGGGCCTACCCTACCGGTGTCCAGCACCCATGACCCGGTCGTTCTCCCGCCGCCGAAGCCCCCAAAAAGACGCCGACAAAGGGGCGATTTCCTACATACATTCGTTGTCCTCCTAGCCACAATCGGTGGTATTTTCCCGTCACTTGGACAACTCACGATGGAAGTATCCGTGATCGACACGCTGCGGTATGCCGACCGATTGAAGGCGGCGGGCGTCGAGTCCCAGCAGGCCGAGGCCATGTCGCGCGCCCTCAACGGCGAACTCACCGGAGGCGTCGCCACGAAAGACGAACTTGGGAGCGCTGTGGACAAACTGGAAGGCGACATCGAGCGCGCTGCGACCAAGTTTGAGAGTGACCTCGGGCACGCCGTAGACGAACTGAGAGGCGAAATCGGCAAGGTCGACGCCAAGGTGGATGCGATGGATGCGAAGTTCGAAGCCAAGTTCGGCGCCATGGACGAGAAGTTCGATTCGCTGCGCGATAGGGTGGACACTCAGGGTCGCTATGTATTCATGGTTCTGGCGCTGATCGCAGCACTCGGTCTCTACAACGCCGTTGCCCCCCTTGTCTCGGCGAAGGCGCCGGCAACGGCGGATGCCAAGCCAGCGGTTGCCACAGCGCAAACGCAGGGCGCGTAGAGCGCGGTCTTCCAACCGCTCGCGTCCTTACCGGCAAGCGCGGCGCAGGAGGCCACAAGGGCCCCCTACAGGTGCGCGCGCAGATACCGACCCGTATGAGATTCCGGGCACGCCGCGACCTCCTCCGGTGTGCCTACCGCGACGACCTCGCCGCCGCCGCGTCCGCCTTCCGGCCCCAGGTCGATGACGTGGTCGGCCGACTTGATGACGTCCAGGTGGTGTTCGATGACCAGCACGGTGTGGCCCGCATCCACCAATCGGTGCAGGCAGTCGAGG
>CAZJRX010000254.1:0-5353 GCA_964548145.1 uncultured Pseudomonadales bacterium
CATCGCCCAGCGCAGATCGCCGTATTCCATGAGGTCGTCGACCATGGCACCGAGGGCGTTGTCCGCGTCGACGCCGGATTCCAGGCTGCCGTCCCACTCCGAGAAACGGTGTCGGGTGGGGAACTTGCGCATCTCCCGATCCGTTAGCCAGTGAACGTCGAACGACCGGAACTGCTCTTCTTGTTGAGCAGCTTGTGCAGATGGAGCCCTTCCAGCACGAACTCTATCGCCGACGCCCGGGCGGCCGCGACCGGTACCTCAGCGAGCGACTCGACCGCGGCATCGAGCCCTTCGAGCTGCTCCGCAATCTCGTCGTAGTCGGCGCTCTTCGCATCCTCGGCGGTTTCGACGCTGAACCCGTCGTCGAACGCCAACACAACGTCGGCGAGCATATCGACGTTGAAACGCCGGTCGAACACCGCCTTGATGCCCCCGGCAAGGATGCGTCCGGTGATGCGATCCTCCTGGCCCTCCTCCATTGCCTCGAACTCCACCTTGCCCTGCAGCGACGGCAGCACGAAGGGCAGATCCGACATACGCGGTACGACATCGGTCTCGCCGATGCGCAGCGCCCGGCGGAAGGCGTTTGCGAGGAGCGCTTCGTAGTTGGCGACCGAAGCCCGCACCGACACCCCTGATCGCTGGTTGACATCCGGCGAGCGTCGCGCCTGGTGGGTGATCTCGGCAACGATCTCCTTCATGAAGGACGGCACGTGGACGCGGTAGTCGCCCATGTCGAGCGCCGTCGCCTCCTGCTCCATGATGTCGATTTCCTTGTGGATGTCCTCCGGGTAGTGGGTGCGGATCTGGGCGCCGTAGCGATCTTTCAAGGGCGTGATGATCCGGCCGCGGTTGGTGTAGTCCTCGGGGTTGGCGGTGGCGACCAGGAACACGTCGAGGGGCAGGCGGACCTTGTGGCCGCGGATCTGCACGTCGCGCTCTTCGAGGACGTTGAGGAGCCCCACCTGGATGCGTTCGGCAAGATCGGGCAGTTCGTTGATGGCGAAGATGCCGCGGTTGACCCGGGGCACGAGACCGAAGTGGATGGTCAATTCGTCGTCGAGATAGCGGCCCTCGGCCACCTTGATGGGATCGACCTCGCCGATCAGGTCGGCGATCGTAATGTCCGGCGTGGCGAGTTTCTCGGCGTACCGTTCCGAACGCGGCAGCCAGGCGATGGGCGTGTCGTCGCCCGCCTCCTCAACGATCGCCCGACCCTGCGCGGTGATCGGATCGAACGGGTTTTCGGGGATTTCAGCGCCCTGGATGATGGGCGTCTCTTCGTCGAGCAGGTCGACGAGACCGCGTACGACCCGCGACTTCGCCTGGCCGCGCTCGCCGAGCATCATAACGTCCTGACCACCGAGGATGGCGTTGGCGATCTGCGGGATAACCGTCTCGTCGTAGCCGACAATGCCGGGGAAGAGCGGATCGCCACGCCGCAGCTTGGCGATGAGATTGCGGCGCATCTCGGCCTTGACGCCGAGTACTTCGTAGCCGGAGCCCCTAAGTTCGCCGAGTGTCGTCGCCTGCTTGCCCATGGCCCCGCTCCTGGTGGAGACGCCATCGAGTGTGGCAGTTCGTAGAGGAACTGGCAAACGACGCTCGACCGGAAACCACATCCGGCTCGGGGTCGCCAATACGTATGCTTTCGTCGCGTTGGTCCCGCTCACCGCGCGCGCGGCGGCGTAGAATGCGCAGCCATGGATGCACCGCTACAGTCTCCCGCCGTCCTACGGAAAGAACGCAAACGCCAGGTAGCCCTCGGCTATCGCGTGTTCGCCGCGCTCGGCTGGGGCGATCTCGGCGACGGACATATCAGCGCTCGCGATCCCGAACGCGAAGATTGCTTCTGGTTGCTCGACGTCGACACGTCCTTTGGCGATGCATCGCCGGAGAAACTGGTGCTTGTCCAGCCGGACGGCTCGGTGATCGGCGGCAGTGGCAAGACCAACCTGCCCGCCTACTACATCCACTATCCGATCCTCGCGGCCCGGCCCGACATTGCGAGCGTCGCGCACACCCACACCGCCTACGGCACGCCGTTCTCCGCGTCCGCGAAGGTCTTCGAACCGATCACGCAAGAGGCTTGCATTTTCTACGACGACCATGCCGTCTTCGACGACGAGGAAGTGCAGGTGCAGAGCGTCGACTGCGGCGAGCGCATCGCCCGGGACCTCGGCCGCAATCGCGGCGTCGTGCTCCGCAACCACGGTCTGTTGACCGTCGGCGCCAGCGTCAAGCACGCCGTGGCCTGGTTCGTGATGATGGAACGGGTTGCCGAAGCGCACCTCAAGGCTCGCGATCCAATACCCATCTCGCACAACGCAGCGCTCTACGCCAAGGCCGACTTGACGACCGACGAGTACACGCAGTCGGTGTTCGACTTCCTGGTCGGCCACCACCTCGGCGGGTCCTAACCGCCGGTGCGATACGTCTCGACACGCGGCGGCACCCCGCCGATGCCCTTCTCCGAAGCGGTGCTTACCGGACTCGCGCCCGATGGGGGCCTCTTGGTGCCTGAACGGTTCCCGCCAGTGGCGAACCGCCTAGCCGCCTGGCGCGAACTGACCTTCGTCGAGTTGGCCCAAGCGATCTTCCGGCTCTACGTCGACGACATTGCAGCGGACGATCTGGACGCCATCGTGGCGGACGCGTTTACGGCTTTCGATCACCCGGACATCGCGCCGCTCGTCGACCTTGGCGACTTCAAGGTGCTGGAGCTTTTCCACGGCCCGACGCTGTCCTTCAAGGATGTCGCGCTGCAGATTCTCGGGCGCGTGTTCGAGTACCTGCTCGGCAAGTCCGGCGAGCACCTGAACATCGTGGGCGCAACGAGCGGCGACACCGGCAGCGCGGCCATCTACGGGGTGCGCGGACGCGAGAACCTGAGCATCTTCGTGCTCTATCCGAACGGCGGCACGAGCCAACTCCAGGAACTGCAGATGACCGCAGTTCCGGACGCCAACGTGCACTGCCTCGCCATCGAGGGCAGCTTCGACGACTGCCAGTCGATACTCAAATCGATCTTCGCCGACCTCCCGTTCAAGGCTCGGCATCGGCTCGGCGCCGTCAACTCCATCAACTGGGCGCGCGTCCTGGCCCAGATGTCCTACTACGTCCATGTCTGCCTGCGCTCGGAGGGGCCAGCGGTGTTCGCCGTGCCGACGGGCAATTTCGGCAACATCTTCGCCGCCATCGCGGTGCGCGAGATGGGCGTACCCATCGAGCGCTTCGTGCTCGCCACCAACGAGAACGACATCCTGGCGAGGTTCTTCAAGACCGGCGTCTACCGGCGCGGTCCGGTGCACCAGACCATCAGCCCGTCCATGGACATCCAGGTCGCGAGCAACCTCGAACGCTTCCTCTGGCTGCGCTTCGGCCGGGACCCGGAGTGCGTCAAGACCTTCTTAGCGGAATTCGCCCAGTCTGGCGAAGCGGCCATCGACGATGGCAAGCCCGTCGATGAGAGCGTCGACGGGGTGGCCGTGAACATGGCCAACACCAAGGCGACAATGCGAGCCATCCACAAGCGCTACGGCTACGTCGCGGATCCCCACACGGCAGTCGGCATTGAAGCCGCTCGACTGGCCGCCAGGTCGGGGAACCAGGCGATACCCGTGTGCATCGCGACCGCGCATCCGGCGAAGTTCCCGGAAGCCGTGGTCGAAGCGATTGGACCGCAAGCCGGGGAGGCCGCCCGCCATCCCAGTCTCGACTCGCTGGATCCCGCAGAGGCAAGGCGCACGGTGCTCCCTGCGGACCGGGCGGCCGTCATGGCCTACATTCGCGACAACGCGACCTGACCGATGATCCTCGACGACAAGCTCGACGCCGGCGACGTCATCGTGCTTGACGGCGCCATCGGCTCGGAAATCGACCGCCTCGGCGGCAAGATGGATGCCGCCGCGTGGTGCGGGGTGGCCAACGTGACCCATCCCGAGACCGTGCGACGGGTGCACGAGGCGTACCTCGAAGCCGGTGCCGATGTGATCACCGCCAATACCTTCGCGACCTGCCGCCATGTGCTGGAAGGAGCGGGCTACGGTGGGCAGACAGTCGCCATCAACCGGCGTGCCGTCCAACTCGCCCAGCAAGCTCGGGACCGGGTAGCGCCGGACCGTCCCGTCGCGATTGCCGGCTCGATGTCCAACAACGTGGCGTGGCTGCCGGGAACCGTGGTGCCCGACCCGGACTACCTCCCTTCGCCCGCACAGGAGAGTGCGAACTACCGGGAGATGGCGGAGACCCTGGCCGAGGCGGGGTGCGATCTGCTCATCATGGAAATGCTCCAGGACGTCGAGCATGCGAAGCGCGTCACGGCGGCGGCGGTGGCCACGGGCCTGCCGGTGTGGGCCGGCCTCAGCACCAGCCGGGGCACCGACGGCGAAATGACCGGCTGGAACCAGAGCGAAGAGGAGGAGGACCACCGCCTCCCGGACGATTACGAGCACCCGACACCGGCGCCGCTCACCACCATCATCGATGCGATCTGCGCACTCGGTCCCACCGTCGTTGGCATCATGCACAGTTCCCTGCCATGCACGACCCCCGGGCTCGAGATCGTCTTCGAACGCTGGGGCGGCCCGGTCATGGCCTACCCCGAAGCCACGGGCATCGATCCGGCGAGTCGAGTGGCACGCGGCGTCGATCCGGTTGATTTCGCCGAGCACTGCCGCGGTTGGGTCGAGGGCGGCGTTCAGATCATCGGCGGCTGCTGCGGAACCACCATTCACCACATTAGGGCCATGGTGGACCGGCTGCCTGATCGTCCCGGAAGCCGCCCGAACATCATGCACCAACTATAGGCGCGAATACCGGCGCGAGCGGTGGAAGGAACCCGCGCTACGAGCACTCGGCCCCGTCAAAGACCCTACCAGCCCTGGCGACGTCAATGCGAAGCGCACAGCGCTCTCAGTGTGCTGCTGGGTGTACCCGCTGTACGGCTTGACTTTAGCGAGTTTTTTGAGTTCTTCTAGCCGCGTCAAGTAGTGGAAACTGCGTCTGGTATTGACGTAGGGAAGGAAGAGTGAAGTCTTTTCATCTAGCTTTCCACGAGAAGGCGTGGCCGGATACGACCCCGGTCGACCTACTCACCGTGAAAGAGAAGAAGCTGCCCACTAGTGGCGGCGCGTACGTGTTGGGGACCAGTGGCGAGACGATGCTGGTTTACCCGTGGGGCACGTCGCCTGTCTACTACATCGGTAAGGCCGACGACTTGCGACAGCGCTTGCTCGGACACCGTAAAGCCATCCAAGGGGCGATAGAGGACTATTGGGATCGTTGGGGGTGGCCCCGGTATCAGTACGGAGCGGCCTACGGGGCTGCGTGCGTGTGGTTCGAATCCGAGGAA
>CAZJRX010000255.1:0-5351 GCA_964548145.1 uncultured Pseudomonadales bacterium
GTCGTTCTGGCTCCGCGGCCCCTTGCACAGTTCATCGAACTCGAACCAGACCGCGTCCTCGGCGCAATATCGCGCCCGTATGGTCCGGTGGTTGACGACCAAGTCCTCATCCTCGACCACCTCGGCATGGCTTAGCGCCCGAAAGCTCGCGACGAGGGATCCGGGCTCGGCACCCACCCGGTAGATGTCGCCGCGCCTCAAGACGCGTAGGCGGTAGTCCGTGTCGCCGCCGACGTGAACCACCGCCGTATGGCGTTCGATCAAGGCGATCGCGGGAAGGAAACGACTACGCTGGAGCCCATTCTCGTAGAGCATCCGAGGCGCCACATTGGACGTCGCGACCAAGGTTACACCGCGCTCGAATAGGTGCTTTAGAAGCTCGCCCAGGATCATCGCATCGCCGATGTCCGAGACGTAGAACTCGTCGAAACACAATACCCGCGCCTCGGCAGCGAAACGATCGGCAACCGTCTTCAGGGGATCCACCCGCCCGGCCAGACCCTGGAGCTCCGCGTGCACACGTTGCATGAAGCGATGAAAGTGGAACCGTCGCTTGCGGGCGAGCGGAAGCGTCTCGTGGAACAGGTCCATCAGGTACGACTTGCCGCGACCGACATCGCCCCATAGATACAGGCCCTCGACGACCGTACGCCGCCGCCGAATCAAACCGCGCAACCAGGACGCCACGCCCTCGCCTTCACCGACCGCGACCAAGCGGCAGTGCAGATCGGTAAGACGCTCCGCCAAGGCGAACTGGTCGGAATCCGGCTCGAACCCGTTGCCGACGTTGCGGCGATGGGCCTCGAGGGGTGTCAACGCTCGTTGTCGTCGAAACCGGCTATTCGCGCTCGGGCGGCCAGACCATGGGCGGTGAGACCCTCGGCATCGGCAATGTTCGCCGCCACCCGGGCCAAGCCCTGCACGGAGCCCTCCCGCGAGCCGATTATCGACGTGCGTTTGAGGAAATCGGGGACGCCCAACGGCGAGGCGTAGCGCGCCGTACCAAAGGTGGGCAGCACGTGGCTCGGACCCGCGACGTAGTCACCGAACACCTCCGCGGCATGGGCACCGAGAAAGATCGCCCCCGCATGACGAACCAACGGCAACAGCGCCTCGGGATCCGCGACCGCGAGTTGGAGGTGCTCGGGAGCGATGCGGTTGGCGACGTCGCAGGCTTCGCGCAGATTCCGAACCTCGATGAGTGCGCCACGGTCACGCAATGACTGACGCACCACCTCCGCACGGGGCAGGTCGCGGACCAGATCGTCCATTTCGGACCGCACGCGATCGATGCAGCGAACGTCGGGCGAGACCAGGATGGCCTGGGCGGCCGCATCATGCTCGGCCTGCGACAGCAGATCGAGGGCCGTCCAGCGCGGATCGACGCTGCCGTCGGCGACTACCAGGATCTCGCTTGGCCCCGCGATCAGGTCGATTCCCGCCGGACCGAACACGAGCCGCTTGGCCGCCGTCACGAAGGCGCCGCCGGGGCCGACGATCTTGTCGACCTGCGGCACCGTCTGCGTACCGTAGGCAAGCGCGGCGATGGCTTGGGCACCACCCAGCGTGAAAATCCGGTCCACCCCGGCGATCGCCATCGCCGCCAGCACATGGTCGTTTCGCTCGCCACCGGGTGTCGGCACCGTCGCGACGACCTCGCCCACGCCGGCGACCCGGGCGGGTATCACGGTCATGAGAACCGTCGACGGATACGCGGCCTGGCCGCCGGGCACGTAGACGCCAATACGATCGAGCGGCTGCGTTCGTTGGCCGAGGACATTGCCGAGTTCGTCGGTATAGCTGAAATCGCCGCGTGGTTGGCGTTCGTGGTAGACGCGGATGCGGTCGGCCGCAACGTGCAGGGCATCCCTGTCGGCGGCCGGCAGCCGTTCGAGGCTGGCACCGAGCTCAACCGAATCGACTTCAAGATCCGCCACGCGTGCAACGTTCAGACCGTCATACCTACGGGTCAATCGGACTAGCGCCGGGTCACCGTCGACGCGCACCTCGGCGACTATATCGGCGGCGGTTTGCGCAACCTGCGTCGACTCGCGGGCTTCCCAGGACAACAGCGCATCAAGTTGGGCGTCGAACCCGGGGTCGGTGATCTTGAGGCGTCTAATCACGGAGTTCGTCTGGCGTCGTCGCCTTGATTGTCACCGCGTGAACGGCACCCGAGGCGATCAGTTCCCCGATCGCCGCGTACACCGCCTGCTGCCGTCGCACTCGGCTCAGACCGTCGAACGCCGGCGATGACACGTGGATCTCGAATCGGCTGCCGTCTCCGGCTACCGCGATCTCCGCCCCCGCGAACGCGCCTTCTAAGCGCGATTTCAGATCTTCAACCATGGCGGCTCCGCAATCGGCGGGGGCACCTTAGCACGGCGTTCGCGGCTCTGCGCAGCCAGACGTCGAACCGGTCGAAGACCGCTGCTTACCACTGGTTGTTACTTTGCGTAACATACAGTCTGACTTCAGGAACGGAACCAGAGCGACGGCGGATGCAGGTTCTCGAGGCACTCTATGCGGTCATCGCGACCTATCCGTTCCTGACGCTCATCGTCGGGTTCATCGCGCTCGGCTGGAGTGCCGACCGCTTCGTCAATGCCTCCGCGGCGGCCGCCAAGAACATCGGCGTGTCGAAGATCGTCATCGGGTTGACCGCGGTCGCCGTGGGAACCTCGGCCCCCGAGATCATGGTCGGCATTCAGTCGAGCCTGCAGGGCCTCGGCGAAATCGCGATCGGCAACGCCATCGGGTCGAACATCGCCAACATCGGCTTGGTGCTGGGCATCACCGCGTTGGTCAGGCCGCTGCCGTTTGCCGACGACACGTTGAAGCGGGAGATCCCCTGGTTGATCGGCGCCACACTCTTGACTCTGGCCTGCCTATTCAACCTCCAACTTGGCGTCCTGGACGGCATCGCACTACTTGCCGGACTGGGCGTCATCCTCTACCTGTTGGCGCGCAAGAACCGGGAGAGGCCGAACGACCTCGATGCGGAACTCGACGAACTGCCGGATATGACCTGGCTCAAGTCGGCGATCTGGTTCATCGCCGGCCTGGCGGTACTGCTGGTGTCGGCGCATGTGCTCGTCGCCGCCGCCGCAACCGTGGCGGTGGAATTCGGGGTCGACGAACTGGTGATCGGTCTGACGATCATCGCCGTCGGCACAAGCCTTCCGGAACTGTCCGTGACCATCGCGGCGGCACGCCAGGGCCATCCCGAACTCGCCATCGGCAACGTCGTCGGCTCGAACATCCTGAACATCCTCGCCGTGCTTGCGATTCCAGCCCTGCTCAATCCCCAGCACATCGGCGTGCATGTGCTCTGGCGCGACTACGGCATGATGTTCGCGTTAACCGCCCTGCTCGTCCTGCTTGCGGTCGCCATCGGCTCGCGAAAGGTCATCACCCGGTTCGAGGGTCTCGTGCTTCTCGCGGCGTGGATCGGCTATACGTTCATCCTCTACCACCAGAACTGACCATGGTTCCTCGACAACGCACCCCGGTGCCGGGCCCAATCCTCAAGCGGCTGCGGGCGGTGAGGCTGCTCGCGCTCGATGTCGATGGCGTGCTCACGGACGGTCGCCTCTACTACGGGCCCAACGGGGCGGAAACCAAGGCATTCCACACCCAGGACGGCAGTGCCATCAAAAGACTGATGGCTGCCGGGCTTCCCGTCGCCATCATCACCGGCCGGCGGTCCGAGGCGGTTGACCGACGCGTCGAGGAACTCGGCGTTCGGTTTCTCTACGCCGGCGTTGCCGACAAGATCGCTGCGGTCGAAGACTTGGCGCGACGTACCAGCATCCCCCCTGGCGACATGGCCTACACCGGCGACGATCTCGCCGATCTCGAGGTGTTCGAGGCGGTTGGATTGTGCTTCAGCGTCCCCAACGCCCATCCCGACGTGATACATCGAGCCGACTACGTGACATCCGCCAACGGCGGCTTCGGCGCCGTGCGCGAGGTCTGCGATCTCGTCCTCGCCGCCCGGGCGCCGGGGGCATGACCGACACTTCGCCACGAGGGACCACGCCAAGGGCATTTGCCAAGTGGGCAGCGGTGATCGTCGCGACCGCCGGGTTCGCCACCATCGCCATTCGCCTGGGCCCGACCGACGGCGATGTGGATTCGCTGCCCCCCGAATTGGCCGACGAGCCCGAGATGTACATCGAAGGAAGCACCATCACGGTGTTCCGCGACGACGGCACGCTGCGCTACCGTCTCAAGGCGGCGCTGATCCGCCACTACGAGCAACCCCCTCGTTCCACCCTCCAAGAACCGGTCCTCGAGTTGCACACCGCCGATCCGGCGCCTTGGCGACTGCAATCGCAAACGGGCGTCGTGCGCCGGGTCAGTGACCGCGCCGAGGGAGATCAGGAGCAGATCGACCTCCATGGCGACGTAACGGTGACTCGGGATCGCGGCGGCGACGGGTACACCAGGATACGCACCGACTCGATCACGGTGTTTCCCGGATCGCAGCAGGCCCGGACGAAGCAAACTGCTATGATCGAAACCGGCACGGTCAGCGCCCGCGTCGGCGGCTTCGAGGCCGATCTGGCGGCTGGTCGACTGGCGTTTTCTTCGTCCACCGAGACGCGGGTATCTGTCGTTGTGCAACCGAATCAACAGGTCACGCCCCGCCGCTAAGCCCCGTTCCGAGGGGCTTGGCCTACCGCCGCTCACGCGCATCCGGGCAAGGTGCGCCAATCTGGCGTGCGCCGTGCTCGCGCTGGCCTACCTGCCGGCATTGGCGTTGCCGGAGGATTCCGAGCAGCCGTTGTCCATCGATGCGGACAGCATCACCTACGACGACGACCCGAACGGCACCCACGAGCTGTCCGGCAACGTCCGGTTCCGGCAGGGCACGTTGCAGATGGAGGCGGACCGGGTAGTCGCGACCAAGAAAGACGACAAGCTCTACCGCGTCGTCGCAACCGGCGAGCAGGATCAACCGGTCAGCTTCCGGCAACGCCCGAGCCGCGACGAAGAGCTCGTGCAGGGCCGGGCGCAGACCGTCGACTACGGTATCGCCGAGCAGCGGGCCAAGCTGACGGGTGATGCTTTCCTGTCAACCGGCAAGCGCGAATACACCGGCGGCACCATCGTCTGGGACATGAAAGAGAATCGCGTCGACTGCCAGGCGGGCTGTCAATACACGGAACTGCCCCCGCCAGCCGACTAAAGCCGACTAGCCTATTGAACGCGGAAAGGGGCTCTCACTCGAGTCGCATTGCGATGCCGTATTATGGCCATCACTCGTCGGGCTGGGTGCCCCCGCTAGTCCATTGAACGCGGAAAGAGGCTCTCACTCGAGTCGCATTGCGATGCCGTATTATGGC
>CAZJRX010000256.1:0-5330 GCA_964548145.1 uncultured Pseudomonadales bacterium
TTCGGACGAAGCCGAAATGGAAACCCCGGGTGCTTGAGATGAACCGGCGCAATCAGGAAGCGATCAAGGCTTGCGTCGATTCCGTCGACGTGGTGGAGGTCATCTCCTGGCCGCCCGCGGCCAATTTCGTCGCCGTCGATATCACGGGAACCGGTCGCGACTCCGAAGCCGTGGTGCGCGCAGTCCTCGACGAAGGGTTCGTCATCCGTTCGGGCAACTACACATCGGATCTCCACGGCCCCAATTTCGTGCGTGTGACCACGACGGTTCCCGAAGACGATGTCCGCCGGTTCTGCGACGCGCTGCCGAAAGCCCTGGACCGGATCTCCTGAAGTCGCGTATGCCCTACCCCTTCCTGTTCTCTCGCCAGATGTCGTTGACCACGTTGTAGAGGTCGCTCCAATCGTTGTCCCCATGGCCCCGCTCCAGGGCGGCGTCGTAGGCCGCCAGCGCGGCGGGTGCGGTATAGCAGGGAAAGCCCTCCCGCTCCATCACCATGCGTGCGATGTCGACGTCCTTGCGGGCATGCTTGACAGCGAAGCCGGGGTTGAGGTTCCCCGCCAGCGCCTTGTTGGGGAAATGCTGCTTCGAGTGTCCGTTACCCGCGATGGTGCCGTTGATGACTTCGAGCGCCTTGTCGGGACCGACGCCGCCCGATTCGGCAAGTCGCAACGCTTCGGCGACCATCACGGCGCCGACCGTCGACATGAAATTGTTGACGATCTTGCAGGTCATGCCGTGACCCACGTCGCCGCAGTCGATGATCGTCGTGCCCATGGCCTCGAGCGCCGGCATCGCCGTAGCCTTGTCTTCCGCCGAACCCGCGACCATGAACATCGAGGTGCCCTGGCGGGCATCGTCGGCCGTCCGGCCCACCGGCGAATCGACGTAACCCCAGCCCGCGGACTTCGCCTGCTCGGCGAACTCAAGGACGGCGCCCGGATCGATGGTGCACATCACCATGACGACACGCCCCTCGCCGGGGCTCTTCAGTAACCCGTCGTCCCCGTTCAGCACGGCATCGACCTCCGGCACGTCCGGCACCATGACGATGACGAGCTGCGAGCCCTCGCCGGTGGCGCCGGGCGTGTCGACGATCTCGCCGCCGTTCGCCTTCACTTCATCGCCAGCGCCGGGAAGAGGGTCGTACCCTTTCACCCCGAAGCCCGCCTTGAGCAGGTTGCCGGACATCGACGTGCCCATGAGGCCGAGGCCAATGAAACCAACTTGTTCGATCTTGCTCATGTGTCCTTCCCTTGACGGCTGCGCTTCTCTCGATCCGACCGGCGTACCGGGCCGCGCGAACCTACACGGCGCGTGTGCGCACTTCAACGACGCGCCACGGCTTCCGGTCCGACTGACATGAGCCGTCCAGATTCCTTCCGGCGCACTTGGAAGCAGCCGGTCCCCAGCGGCGCTGTGTTCAAAGCCGAACCGGTGCAGACGCGAAACGTCAGGATTGGGGGTCGACGTCGAGTCGGGCGACCACGCCGTTCAGGTTGGATTTCGGTGCCGGGTAATAGGTCATGACAAGGGGGTCGTGGCCCGGGATGACGTGATCGGCGCTCCCGGCCATGTCGTGCATGCGCCGATGGCCGTCCAGCATGCCAGCGACATTGTAGACAATGGGGAACGGCGCGACGGCGTGCATGTTCTCGTAAAAGTGGGCGGCATCGGAGGCGAGCACCAACGGGCCTCGCCTGGTCGTCACGCAAACAAACTGCAGGCCCATGGTATGGCCGCCCACGTGATGAACCGTAATCCCCGGCGCCACTTCGCCATCGCCATCGTGAAACGCAACGCGACCGGCGAACACGTTTCTCACCAGATCGACGACGTGATCGCAGGAGTACGAGTGCCCGAACGTCGGCTGACACATGTGGCGTCCCGTGGCGTAGGTCACCTCACTGTCCTGGATATGGTACCTCGCGGCCGGGAAGTCGCCCAGGGTGCCGGCGTGGTCGTAGTGCAGATGGGTGATGATCACGTCCTCCACTTTCGCGGCATCAACGCCGATCATCTCGAGCCCCTCGCGCGGCAGCCGCTCGATGGTGCGGTTGCGCTGTACTCCCTCTTCGGCGTCGAAGCCCGTATCGACGACGACGGTTCGGTCGTCGTTCACGATGGCCCAGACGAAATAGTCGATCGGCATGCCCCCTTCGTGGGGGTCGGGCGGCGTGATGAAGTTGTCCCGTCGCAGGCGTTCGGCAAACGTCCCGTAACGGATGGCGTAGACCTCGTAGGTCTCGGAATTGCTCATCGTATCTTCACCTGTTCTCTGAGTTGATCCCGGGCGTGCGTTGCCGCGAGCCACCCATTATAAGAGCAGCGGATCGGCGAAAAGGCGAGCCAGCGTCCAAGCCGACCCCGTCGCGGGAGAGGATATGGTCAAGTTGAACGACGAAGAACGGGCGATGCTCGCGGGCCAGCTGGGCGAGCCGCGCAGGCTCTCCATGGAACACATCCTTGAGGTGGGCCAGTTCTTCGATGCCGAGGATCTGGTGGAAGTCAGCCAGGTCCACCTCATGGCAGACACCGAATCCACCGGTGAAGCCGGACTCCAATACCTCGAGATGCTCGGTACGTATCCCGAAGGCGAGCGTCGGGTGCGGGTACCGACAGTGACCGACCCGCTCGGATGTGACTTCGCCAAGGCGGACCGGATCAACCATCCGGAAGAGTTCATCGCCCAGGAACGGCGCCTCAGCGCCGCCTTCCAGAGCCTCGGCATTCTCATCACCCAGACCTGCATCAACTATCAGACCATCCTGCCGCCGGTCCTGGGTGAGCATCTGGCTTACGGCGATACGGGGTCGTCGATCTACGCCAACAGCGTGATGGGCGCGCGTACGAACTTCCAAGGCGGGCCTTCGGCTCTGGCCGCGGCGTTTACCGGCCGGGTGCCGCGGTACGGATTTCACCTCGACGAGCGTCGGCGCGGTACCAATCTCTGGGAGCTTCGATGCCGGCCCGAGTCCCTGTCGGATTGGGGTGCCGCCGGGGCCATCATCGGCCGTGCGCAGGGTTCGTACTGGGAAGTTCCCGTGATCGTGGGCGTCGACGATGCGCCCACGTCCGACGAGCTCAAACAGTTCGGCGCCGCGCTAGCCAGCTTCGGATCGACGCCCCTCTTTCACATGGTCGGCATCACGCCCGAGGCACCGGACCTCGCGTCGGTATTCGATGGCCCGCCGCCCGATGCGACGGAGATCTCCCGCGCCGATATCGACGGGATCTACAGCGGATATCGGCCGGGCGACGACAGGCTGGATGTGGTCGTCTTCGCCGCGCCGCAGTTGTCCCTGATCGAGATGCAGAAGGTGGGGTTGCTGCTCCGCGACCGCATGGTTCACCCCGACGTCACGGTGCTGGCCGCGACGTCGCCCGAAATCAAGGCGGCGTGCGACCGCATGGGCATCACCGAGATGATCGAGACCTCCGGGGCCGTCGTGCTCGAAGGGGTCTGCTTCTACCAAATGCATGCCCGGGAGATCGGCGAGGCCAACGGCTGGCGGCGCCTGATGAGCAACTCGGCCAAGATCGTCAACATCCTCGGCGGCTACGGCTATGAACCGGTGCTCGGCACCATGGAACACTGTATCGACTCCGCTGTCGCGGGGAGGATCGCGTGATGGCGGACCGTGTCATCAGAGGCCATGTGGGGATCGGTACCAAGGTGGCGGGCGAGGCGCTGGTGGCCAACGACAACTTCAGCGCCCGCTATGATCTCGATCGCGTGAAGGGAGTCTTCTCCCGGCCGACACACAAGCTCGTCGGGCAGAACTATGTGGGCAAGGTACTGGTACTCAACGTCGCCAAGGGCGGTGTGGCCACGGCGTGGATGCTGCGTGAGATGGCGGCCCGCGGGATGTGCCCCTTGGCCCTGCTGCTGAACTTCGCCAATCCGATCATCGCCCAGGGCGCGGCGTTCGGAGACGTCGCCCTGATCGACCGCTTCGAGGTCGACATCACGAGCGCGGTCCGGACCGGCGAACGGGTCACGGTCGACCCGGAAACGGGCACGGTGACGGTCCACGACGGAGGTCCGCGTTGACCCCGCTGGGTCTGATTCTTACAGTCCCAGGCAATGAATGAGACGCGGGGAGGATAGTGCCGTGAAGATCGAAGCCCATTTCGAAAAGATCGAGCGGTTCGACGCGCTGAGGGAGCGTCTCGACCACTTCGAAGATTTCGAGATCTGGTTCTGGACCACCATGAACGCGGGCACCAACGCGGTGAACGCGGCATTACATGCCACGGGGATCACTGAGGAAGGACCCTGGTATCCCCAGCAGCCCGGCGTCTACATGGTAGCGGACGACGAGTCCGGCACCTTCGTTCCCGCCTTCAAGCCGTTGGGCGACGTGCTGCACGTGGGCCGGCCGAAAATCGAGAAGCCGATTCCGGAGAAAGTCCAGCGCATCGCCGACCTCATGGACGTCATCGAAGAGTGGCGCGATCCCTGCGTGCGAGATGGCGAACCCGTCACGCGGGAGATCGTCGACACGGTGGACGCCGCCTACCGCGAGGCCGTCGCTCTGGCCCGCGAGGTAGCCGCCGAGGCGGCGGGAGGCTGAGATGGACAGCAAGGGACACCAGGAATTCGCCGAGCGCATCATGGGCACCCTGGAAAAGCTCGGACCCGAGGACTACGAGATGACCATCGAGGGCGCCATGCTCGCCGCCACCCATTGGGTGAATTATGCGCTGCACGAGTTCGGGGTCACGGACGCGGACGACGACGTCCAGCACACCTACTTCCTGAGCGGCAACGACTGGCAGAAGTACGGAATCGTCGCTGAGGAACTGCTGCAGGCGCTTGACGAGATCGAGAAGACGAGGCCGATGTACGTGCGCGGCGACGTGGCGGGCGGTGAGAAAGCGGCTGCCCGCGCCTGCGAACTGCTGACCCGCTCGAAGGAATTGGCTCTCGCCGCGGAGCCCTTGTCCGCGCACTAGTCACCGCGACTGTCGGCCCCGGCGTCGCGTCATCGTATCGGGACGTGAGTCGCGCGCGGCGTTGCGAGGACCGTCGAGACCATATCGGGAGGAGATCATGGAACGCATCGGATTCATCGGTATCGGGACCATGGGACGGCCGATGTCCGCCAACCTCGTCAAGGCGGGCTATTCCATGACCGTCTACGACGTCGTGGCCGACGCGACCAGGCCGGTCGTCGAGCTCGGCGCCCGTGCCGCGGGTTCGATCGCGGAACTGACCGAGGCCAGCGACATCATCTTCACGATGGTGCCCAACTCGCCCGACGTCGAGGCGGTGGTCCTCGGTCCCGACGGTATCGCGGAGAACGGCCGCGAAGGGGTTATGGTCG
>CAZJRX010000257.1:0-4771 GCA_964548145.1 uncultured Pseudomonadales bacterium
GGGATGAGAACCCGCCCGAGTACGTTGGGCAACCCCGTTTGACCTACGAGGCTTCCTTCGACGACCGATGGCAGCCCCTCGTATTTACCGTTGCATTTGTGGTGCCGGACAACGTGAGGACCTACTTCGGCTTGTCCGGCGTGCAGGTGGATCGACCTACCGCAGACAATACGGACGCACCGGATGACGGTCTCGCTTCGCTCGTCGATCCTCGATCCCTCGACATCGCGGTGTCGTTCAGGACCGACGAAGTCTCTCTCGTCAGGGGGCTGATGTCGGATTCCGGCGACGCCTTGAGCGTGGACGGATATCTCAGGTTCGGCATCGAGAACAACGATGCAGAGAGCCGGAGGGAGAGCGGTAACATTCGCTACTCTGCCGTTCTGGGCATCGGCATCGCACTCATTGTGGAGGCCTTCGTGATACTCCTCGCCTTAGGCATCCGAACCGTGGTTGTCCGGACGGTCATGGCCGGCAAGGCCTCGGTCGACGAGGACTGAATCGCTAAGGGCTACCGCATGATGAAGGCCATCGCGTTCGGGCTGAATCGCTTCGACTCCTCCTCGACGGCGGCGTTCGTGGACGACATCGAAAGGGCGGAGGGGCTCGGGTTGGCCATGCGCTCATTCCCTGGAATCCCCTGGCACGGCCCGATCCCTACATGCAACTCGCCGTGGCCGCCGGACGAACATCGCACATACGGCTGGGGTTGCTACTCGACAATCCGGTTCTCCACCACCCGGCGGCATCGGCGAGTGCCATCGCGACCCTGGACGAGATCTCCGCTGGACGCGCGATCTTAACCTACGGCATCGGCGACACGGCGGTGCGCTGGTTGGGACTTCGTCCGGCACGGCTCGTGGAACTCGAGAAGGCTGTGGTCCTGGTGAAGCGGCTGCTCGCCGGCGACGCTGTTGATGTGGGTGCCGTTCGTCCCGCCCGATTGCGGCATGCGAGGCCCGTCCCGGTCTGGATCGCCGCCGGCGGTCCGGTGGACATCGTCGTGCCGCATCCTGTCCCGACGCCGGCGCCCGGTGTGCCTGTCCCAAGGACACTTCCCCCGCAGCTTGCCGGCGCCGATTACAAGACGTGGATTG
Source organism: uncultured Pseudomonadales bacterium (assembly GCA_964548145.1). GTDB lineage: Bacteria > Pseudomonadota > Gammaproteobacteria > Pseudomonadales > Azotimanducaceae > VXYL01. Next base: position 1,098 of record CAZJRX010000257.1, read on the forward strand.
CTACCGAAGTGTTGCCGTTGCTGTAGTGGCGCGCCAACCCACGGGTTGACGGGTCCCCTCGACCGAACTGTCCCAAGACCTGAGCGATCTCAGTCAAGCACCCACGGCTGGCCGGTAACATCAGCGCAATATCGACCATGAGACTGAAATCGCGTGTGTCCGGAACCGGGGCCTGGCCGGTAACATCAACGCAATATCGACCATGAGACTGAAATCGCGTGTGTCCGGAACCGGGGGAATGTGATATCAAAGGAGCATCACCTTTGAGGTGCCGAGCATCCTCGGGGCCATCCGCTTTCAAGTGGGCCCAAGGCTTTGCTACGCTGCCGTGCCATCGCACGTTTACGGGGATCCCATGGATATCGATGATGTAGTACGCCGGGTAGGGGAGGACGGCTATGCCGTTGTGCCGGACTTCCTCGACAAGGAAACGGTGGATCGGCTCCGCAGGGGCATTGCGCCGGTATTCGATGCTGTCGCGAGCCGCATGACGGACGACTACGGACAGCAGACCGTTCACACCCACAACCTGCTCGCCAAGACCCGGGCCGTGGACGAGATTCTCATGGACGACCGGCTTCTCGAACTCATTGGCGCGTTGCTCGGACCGGACTTCCAGATTTCCGGTGTTGCGGCCATGCGGCCGGGGCCGGGCGACCGTCGCCAGCGCATGCACCAGGACGACGGTCACTACCCGATTCCCCGACCGCACCCGCCGCTGATCGTCAACACGCTTATCGCGCTGGACCCTTTTACAGCGGAGAACGGTGCCACCGAGGTCGTGCCCGGCAGCCACCGCCGCGTTGATCGGGTGGATCAGGACGAACCCACCGTTACCGTGGCAATGCCGCTCGGCGCGCTACTGCTCTGGGACGGCGCCCTTTGGCACCGGGGCGGCGGCAACTCGACGACCAACGGGTACCGACGCTCCATTAATCTGAACTTCAATCTGGCCTGGCTCAAGCAGCGGGAGAACCAGTTCATCGGCGTGCCACCGGAGGTGGTGGTCGAGATGCCCGAAAAGCTGCAGGCGTTGATCGGCTACAAGCTGACTAACTTCGGGCTTGGCACCGTGGACTACCGCAACCCCATCGAGACAGTCAGAAGGCGGCTCGCCGAGGCCAGCGCAAACGGGGCGTAGACCCTACTTGGAACCAGGTGCTCGCCGTTCTGGATGTATTTGCTCGCCACGTTGCCGATCAGGGCTTCGCCGGACACGTCGAGCGGCCTTCAGTTGACTACCGTAGCGGCCGGAAGAACCTGCGCAGATCCTCGACCAAGAGCGCCGGTTCCTCGAACGCCGCGAAATGACCACCGGTGTCGAACTCGGTCCAGTGCACGAGGTTCGAATCCCGGGCGAACTCGTCCTTGGGTTGCATGAGCCAACGACAGACGGCATAGCCGCTAGGCACTTCGATCCGACCGCCAATGCGATTCGCGGTGTCGTGGGCGTTCTCGTAGTAAAGCCGCGTGCTGCTGTGGATCGTCTCCGTAAACCAGTAAAGCGAGATCGTGGTTAGCAACTCGTCCTTCGTGAACCGTGACTCGATGTCGCCGGCGCAGTCGCTCCATGCCTGCCACTTCTCGACGATCCAAGCCGCCAATCCTGCGGGAGAGTCCGTGAGACCGTAGGCGAGCGTTTGCGGCCGCGTACTCTGGATGTGCCCGTACCCGCTGCCATCGGCGAGGCGAACCTGTCGCTCGGCGTCGGTCTCCCCGGGCTTCGCCTTCGGCCGCGGGATGCCGCCCGCAAGGCGATGAATGCCGACCACGCGCTCGGGGTACTTCCAACCGAGCAGCCCGGTCACCAGATTGCCCCAATCGCCGCCGTGCGCTCCGTAGCGATCATGACCCAAGTCTGTCAGCAGTTGGTCCCACAACCGGGCGACGCGCAGAGGACCGACGCCGGGAACCGTCGGGCGCGCCGAAAACGCGTATCCCGGCATGGCGGGGACGATCACCTCGAAGGCATCGGCGGGATCGCCACCGTGCGCGCCGGGATCGGCCAGGGGTTCGATGACCTTGTCGAAGTCGTAGAACGTGCTCGGCCAACCGTGGGTGAGGACCAACGGCAGCGGCTTGGGACCCCGCCCCTTGGCCCGGACATAGTGCAGGCGGAACCCGTCGACGTCGCGGACGAAGTGCTCGTGGCGGTTGAGGGCGGCCTCCTGCACCCGCCAGTCAAAGCCATCGGCCCAGTAGGCGCACAGCTCCTTGAGGTACGCCTTGTTGGTGCCGTACGTCCAGCCGCTGCCGGCGATCTCGCTCGGCCAACGGGTGCGGCGCAGACGTTCGCGCAGGTCGGTCAGTGCCGCGTCCGGGATCTCGATCGTAAACGGTGTCGCCGTCACGTCACGGCAGCTTGTCCTGGTTGACGTTCGCCAACAGCCCGGGCAAGTGCTCCTCGCTGATTGCGGCGCGAACATCGGCCAGCGCATCGTCCTCGACACGGTTGTGCAACTCGCTGGGATCTTCCTCCATGTCGTACAGGTCAAGCGGCTCGCGGGTGCGCGTATTGACGCTCATCTTGTACCGGTCGGTGAGCACCATCGAGTACGGGTCTGTGCCGGCGAACTCGCTCAACACGGCCGGTTTGTGTCGCTGCGCGTTGGCGTCGGTCTCGCCGGCTTCGACCACCGGCACGAGAGACCGCCCCGGACTGCCGTCGATTGTCTCGGCGCCTGCCGCGTCCAGAAACGTGGCGGCAATGTCCAGGTGATCGGTCAGTCCCCGGCTCACCCAGCCCGCGGTGCCGCCGGGTGGCCGCACGACGCAGGGCACCTTGACGGCACCCTCGTAGAACACCTTCTTCGCGATCAGGCCGTGGTCGCCGAGCATCTCGCCGTGATCCGCCGAGTAGACGATCCACGTGTTGTCCATGTGACCCATGTCGTTCAGGGCGTCGAGCACCAGGCCGATCCCGTCGTCGATCAGGCTGACCTTGCCGTAGTAGTACGTCTTCATGACCCGGTTCTGAGACTCGGTCATCTGATCGAGGTTGGAGGCCGCACCCGCTAGCATCAGTTGAACGAGGGGCGCCACGGATCCCCTCTGTGTCTCCGTGATCGACAGGGGCATGCTTTCCGCGTCGTACCGTCGGCGGTGCTCCGAAGGCGAATCCCACGGGTTGTGGGGACCGCCGAAGCACACCTGCAGGTAGAAGGGCGCCGCGGACGCGTAGCCGCGGATCCAGTCGGCGGCAGTGCGCGCGATGAACATGTCCAGGTGATCCTCGCTGGGCAGCACGCACGCGGGCGTCTCCCAAGGCATCGATACGCGCGCCTTTTCGCCGCGGTGGTAGGTCCGCATGTATTCGCGGTGGTCATCGAGCAGACCCTTCTGCTCCAGGTGTTCCGTGTACACCGAGTCCGTCGTGATCGACTCCACGGGACCGGGAATCTCCGTGGCATCGACGTAGCCCCATTCGTGCAACTCCCCGACGAAGTCCCGGGTGTGCCGATGGCCGTGCCGGAGGTGGGTTTTGCCTACGACCGCCGTGTGGTACCCGGCATCCCGGATGTTCCGCACATGGCTGGTTCCGTGGCGCAGTTCCGGGTCGCCCATCGACCAGACGCCGTGCTCGTGTACCGGCTTACCCGAAATCAGGCTTGCGCGGGTGGTCATGCAGACGGGAGAGCTCGCGCAGCAGCGGGGAAACACCACGCCTTCGGCGG
>CAZJRX010000257.1:4817-5314 GCA_964548145.1 uncultured Pseudomonadales bacterium
ATCGCGACCGGATCGTGCGCGTAGCCGAAGGTCTCCGCGCGTTGCTGGTCGGTGAATATGAGGACGATGTTGGGTTTACCCGTCATGGGGACACCCGACCCGTTCGGATCCCATCCATCTGCGGCTTCTCTGCCTCGGCCATCAACCTATCCTCCTCGGTCTGGTATTGCGGTGTAGTGGTTCGAGGGCTGCGATGATCCAGCTTGCCTCTTTCCCTTGCGTTGACTCTATCCCATCCCTGCTGCCATTCGAATGACAGCGGTTCGATCCCGGGCGTCGTCATCTCATCGAATCCCCTCAACGCCTCGACCACCACATCGTACTGGTTCTGCCGATCCTCAAACCTGCCCGACTCGAACCCGAGCGGATAGTTGACGAACCTGGCCCGGGGTGGCCGGCCGGCCTTGAGGATATCGAGAGCGCTACCAAGGATCAGCGTCGGCAGCCCGATGGCCTCGAAGTGCCGTGCAACCAGACACACGGTCTGATGGCAAACC
>CAZJRX010000258.1:0-5273 GCA_964548145.1 uncultured Pseudomonadales bacterium
TGCCTGCTCCCGGAAGCGGCGATCAACGACATCACCGACGAGTACGAACCGGAACTCGACGACCGGGAACCGCACGTGCTGGACAACTGCCGGGCCAACGGCATCGATCCGCTGACCGCGCACAACAACGGCTTCAACAGCTATTCGGTGGAAGTGGCGGTTGGCGGCGCGCTGGATTTGCACGAGGAGACGTCGGAATCCATAACCGCTGGTTTCGCCTGGGAACAGCCCTTCACCAACGCCTTCGACCTGACCCTTGGCGCGAGCTACTACCAGATCGAGATCGACAATACGGTGATCGAGCCCAGCGCCGGCTTCATCGTCTTCGACTGCTACAACTCGCAGACGGGGAACAGCCCGTTCTGCAGTCGGATCTCCCGTGGCGAGCTGGAAAGCGATGGTACGGGGCCGTTCATCGATCTACTCGACATCGGTTTCATCAACCGCGACAACGAGACGGCACGCGGCGTCGACTTCAACCTCGCCTTCGACACGACGTTCACCGCCTTCGAGCGGCCTTTCGAGCTCGGTGTGGATGTCAACGCCCACCGGGTGATCGAACGATCGACGCTGTTCGTCGACGACGAGGGGGTGCCGGACTTCAACCAGTTCCAGCGCGAATGGTACTTCCCGGAGTACCGGGGCCAGGCCACGGTCCGGCTGGACTACGGTCGGTGGCGTGCGTCGTGGGGTGTCCGGTACGTGGCTGCCGGTCGGCAGGACCGACGTTTCGTCGACGCCTTCAGCGACATCTACGACAGCGGCGGCACCGGTTTCACGGGTGACACCTGCCTAGGTCCCCCGGACGACCTGCTGTGCCGGGACATCGGCGACGCGCCGAGCTACATCGTTCATTCGCTGTCCGGCTGGTATAGCGGTGACACCTGGACCGTGGGCTTCGGGGCGCGGAACCTATTCGACAAGGCACCGCCGCTGGTGGACGAGACCGAAGGCCCCACGACGATCAAGAACGCGCCGATCGGTGCTGGCTATGATCTGGACGGCAGGACGCTGTTCCTGAGCGCCAGCATCCGGTTGTTTGGCGACGGCTAAGGTCCGGCACATATCGACAAGGTCTTGGCGGGCGCATTGGGGTAGACCCGGGCGCCCGCCTTTTTCTTTGGCGGAAACGGAGCAGTAACGTGGAGAAACCGATCAGAACCGCGCTTGCCGCAATGTCAGTTGCGGTTTGTCTGTCTGGTGCTGCCGAGGAGGCGACTGAAGTTGCGCCTGCGGTGAGCGCCACCGCCGAGACCGCGCCGCCGTCGGCGAGTGCACCCTACCCGGTGGACTACTTCGCCATGCGCGCAGTGGTCAGCAATGTAAGCGTCTCGCCCGACGGTAAACATCTCGCGCTGATGAAAATTCCGACCAGGGACGGCGATCCGATCATCGAAGTCTACGATGCCGCCGACCTCGGCAAGGTGCCGTTCCGGATGGACGCGGATCCCATGGAAATCGAGTTCTTCTCCTGGGTCAGCGACCGGGACATCCTGTTTCGGGCTCGCCAGCAGGTCCGGGACAGGATCGAGGGCTTCAACCAGGGCGTCTACGAATACAAGTGGGGCATGCTCGATGTCGAGCGCCGGAAGGTACGCTCGTTCACCGCCGAGCGTGCCGCCATTGTCGGCGTGTTGCCGAACAAGCCCAACAAGGTGCTGCTGGCGATGGCGGAGGGCGGGGGCGGCAGGCTCAGGGCCGCGTTCAGACCCCAGGCGTACTACGAACTCGACCTTCGCCGGGGCACCAAGAAGCTGCTGATCCGCGGCAAGATCTCCCTCGGCCAGATCGAGTTCGACGCGGACGGAAATCCCTGGCTTGGCCGGGGCTTCGACGAAGGCAGTGACGAGTACGTCTGGTACCACCGCAAGCTCGGCGAGAAGGGCTGGCGGGACGTGCTTCGTCACAGCGAAGACAGCTTCGAGGACTTTCTCGTCGCCGGTTTCGATGTCGACGACCGCAACAAGCTGTTCGTCATCGCCAATCGAGGCAACGACACCCGCGGGCTCTGGACCTACGACGTGGACACCGGCGAGTACGAGGCGGTGTATCGGAGGTCGGACGTCGATGTCGCCGGGGTCGTGGGCCACTCGAACGGGTGGCAGCACGCCGACCGGGTCGTGGGCGTGGCCTACAACAAGGGCAAGTTCCACTACGAGTACTTCGACGAACTGGAAGGCGCCACCCGCGAGCAACTGACGGGCATTGTCCCCAACGCCTACGATGTTCGTATTGCGAGCCGCTCGCGCGACGGCAACACGATTGTGATTTCCAACATCGGACCGCGGGATCCGGGAACCTACTACCTGTTGAAGGACGGTCACTTCCGGGTTGTGGGGAGTCGCCAGCCGCTGCTCGAGAGCGACAATCTGGCGGACGTGCAGTTCATCACCTACGAGGCCCGGGACGGACTCGAGGTTCCGGCTTGGCTGACGGTTCCGAACGGCGAACCACCGTTCCCCTTGGTGGTGATGCCCCATGGCGGTCCGTTCGTGGCGGAGTCCGTCTCCTACGACAAGTGGGCGCAGATGCTGGCCAACAACGGCTACATGGTTCTGCAACCGCAATACCGGGGATCGTTCAACTACGGGATGGCCTTCAACCAGGCGGCGTTCGCGGACGTCAGCCAGGGCGGTCGCGCCATGCAGGACGACAAGGACGACGGCGCCATGCACCTGGTTGAAGAGGGTCTTGCCGACAAGGATCGGATTGCGATGTTCGGCTGGTCCTACGGTGGCTATGCGGCATTGGTGGCCGCGTCACGCACGCCGCAGGTGTACCAATGCGTCATCGCCGGCGCGGCGGTGACAGACCCGAACATGCAGGTCAACTACCTCCGCTTCCGGATGCGTGGTGCCCCGAGCGAGCAGTTCATCGATTACTGGGACGAGGCTGTCTCCCCGCTCGACGAGGTCGAAAAGGTCAACGTGCCGATGCTCATCGTCCACGGCGATGTGGACCAGCGTGTGCCCATCAACCACGCCAAGAAGTACCTGAAGCTACTCGACGATCATGGCAAGCCGTACGAGTACCTGGAACTGGCCGGTGCGGACCACTTCTCGAATACGCTGTTCTTCCACCATCAGGAGACGCTTTACGGCAAGATGGTTGACTATCTGGCCAACGACTGCGGTCCCGACGGCTTGTAGGCCACCCCTGGTTGGCGGCCCGCGATGGCCGAACCGAGACCGAGCGTAGACTTGGTGCGGGTGATGACAACATCGCCCGTACCAGATCATCGGCCGCCGATTTCAACCTCCCGGCCGCCGTTCTCCGCGGAGCGATAGAGGCCATCGAGCATTCGTTGCACCGCTAGGCCATCCTCGCCTGGCGCGAGGGTCGGTTTGTCGTAGAGGCAATGGTCCACGAAGTTGTGCATCTTGCGTGCGAACATGCCGTCGAACGCAGCGTTGGGTAGCCAGCCGGGTGACTTGTCCACCATGTGCCCGTGCTCGTCGGTGAAAATCCGCGGCGGGTTCCAACTCGCGCCGCCTTCGTCGCCCATCAGGACGAAGTTCCAGTCGTCCTTCTCGATGTGGGCCGCGAACGCCGCTTCGATGTGGGCGACCGCGCCGTTGGCGAAGCGGATGCGGCCGACGGCGAGATCCTCCACGGTATAGGTCTCGTGGTCCCAGCCTTTCCAAGCGGACTCGATGCGATCCGAGGGCTTGTCGCCGAGGTAGGTGAACATGTCCGCCGCGGCAGTGACGGGTTGGGGACAGCCCATCGCGTAGTGGGTCATCTCCAGCACATGCACGCCGATGTCGATGAGGGGACCGCCGCCTTGGAGCTCCTTGCGGCCGAACACGCCCCAGTTGGGGATGCCGCGGCGCCGTAGGGCCCTCACCCTCGCGTACAGGATATTGCCGAACGCGCCGTCGTCGTAGGCCCTGCGCAGGAACTGGGTGCGCGGGTTGTAGCGGTACTGAAAGGCGATGCACAGCTTCCTGCCGGTCCGGGTAGCGGCTTCGACCATGCGTTGGCCGGCTTCGGCGGTGTGGGCCAACGGCTTCTCGCAGAGGACGTGGCAACCCGCCTCTAAGGCGTCGATCGTGGGTGCCTCGTGAAGCTTGTTCGGTGTGCATACCGACACGGCGTCGAGATCCTCGGCGCGGAGCATCTCGTTCCAGTCGGCGTAGATGCCCGGAATGCCGAACTGTTCGCGATGGCGGACCATGTTGGCCTCGGCGACATCGGCCATGGCCACCATCTCGACATCGTCGCGTTTGGCGAGGTCGCGCATGTGCGCACCGGCGATTCCGCCGGCACCAATGAACCCGTAGCGCAGCTTTTTCTGCGGCATCATCAATTTCTCTCCGGGGACGGGACTGACTTCCGCAACCGGACGAGCCTAACCCATGTTGGGCGCAATGGGGTCGGCTGCGGTCAGCGCATGGTTTCGAAACAGGCGCGCAACTCGCGGACAAACACCTCGGGCTGCTCGAAGGCTGCAAAGTGCCCACCCTTCTCCAGCTCATTCCAGTAGACGATGTTCGCGTAGCGCTGCTCCGCCCAGCTACGGGGTGTCGGGACGATTTCCTTGGGGAAGATGCTGCACCCGGTTGGCAGCTTGACCGTGTTGTCGGCATCCCCACCGAAGGCCCGGTTGAAGCTCTCCCAATAGAGCCGTGCCGATGAAGCGCCCGTCGCCGTCAGCCAGTAGAACATGACATTGTCGATCAACTCTTCGCGGCTGACCGCGTTTTCCGGGTGACCGTCGCAGTCGGTCCACTCGAGAAATTTCTCGATCACCCACGCGGCCTGTCCCATCGGCGAGTCCACCAGACCATAGCCCAGCGTCTGCGGACGCGTGCTCTGCTGCTTGGAGTAGCCGGCGCCCCACTCCTGGTAGTAGCGCCCGCCGTCGAACGCGGCCTGATCGCGCGGGGTGGGGTTTTCCCGGGCCGCCGGCGTCGGGCCGGCGCTTGGCATGTTGACGTGGATACCCGCGCAGCGCCCTTGGTTTTGCATGGCGATGGCGGTGGTGACGGCGGCACCCCAGTCGCCTCCCTGGGCGAAGTAGCGGTCGTAGCCCAGTCTCGCCATCAACTCGTCCCACGCCCCGGCGATCTTGCCGACGCCCCAGCCTGCGGTCGTCGGCTTGCCGGAGAAGCCGTAGCCTGGCAGCGACGGACATACGACGTGAAAGGCGCCCTCGGCGTTGCCGCCGTGGGCGGTCGGGTCGGCGAGGGGGTCGATGACCTTGTGGAACTCGACGACCGAACCGGGCCAGCCGTGGGTGATGAGCAGTGGTTCGGCGTCTGCGCGGGGAC
>CAZJRX010000259.1:0-3057 GCA_964548145.1 uncultured Pseudomonadales bacterium
TTGCCGGAAATGGCACCTGGCCAGCGGCAGGCCATCCGGGCGGCCGGTCGGGTCGCGAACCCCGGCTGTTACCCGACGGGCTTCGTGTTGAGCGTGAGGCCCCTGATCGACGACGGACTCGTCAGTGCCGACCTGCCGCTGCGCGTGAACGCCGTGTCCGGCTTTTCGGGGGGTGGCCGATCCATGATCGCCAAGTACCGGGATTGCGACGACGCCGCCTGGCGCTACCGGGGGTACGGCTTGGACTTGAACCACAAGCACGTGCCGGAGATGCGCTGCTACGCGAAGACCAACCAAGCGCCGCTGTTCACCCCGGCGGTTGGCCACTACCGCTGCGGCATGCTGGTGCAGGTGGGGTTTTTCACGACCGAGTTGCAGCGCGATGCGGTACCGGTCGACGTGCATCGCAGCCTTGCCGAACGGTATGCCGGCGAACCGTTTGTCCATGTCCATCCCTACAACCCGGATGACTTCTCGGATGACGGCTTTCTGTCGCCCACTGGGCGCAACGGCACGAATCACCTCGACCTGATGGTGTTCGGCAACGACGAGCAGGTGCTTATCGCCAGCCGCTACGACAACCTGGGCAAGGGCGCGGCGGCTGCGGCGGTACAGAATCTCAACCTGATGCTCGGCCTTCCCGAAACCAGTGGACTTTGTACCATCGGGGCGAACGCATGACCGAACGGGACGACTTGGAGGGACGTTTCGACTCCCTCAAGGGCGCGAACCTGAACCTGGATCTGACGCGCGGCAAACCGGCGGTCGAGCAACTCGACCTAGCTGATGAACTCGACGGCTATCTCGGTGGCAACTATTTCGGCGAGGACGGGACCGACGTGCGCAACTACGGGATGCTGCGAGGTCTGCCGGAAGCCCGTGCGTTGGGTGCCCGCCTGCTCGATGTCGCGCCCCAAGAGGTGATCGCCGGCGGCAATGCCAGCCTGACGCTGATGTTCTACGTACTCGACGCGGCGATGAACGTGGGACTCACCGGAACACCTTGGCGGCATGCGGGTCGGGTGAAGTGCCTGTGTCCCGTGCCCGGATACGACCGCCACTTCGCGCTCGCCGACGCCTTGGGGCTTGAACTCGTGACGGTGCCCATGACGGATGCGGGGCCGGACATGGACGTGGTCGAGGACCGCGTGGAGAACGATCCCGACGTGCGCTGCATCTGGTGCGTTCCCAAGTACTCGAACCCGACCGGCTGCATCTATTCGGAGGAAACCGTGCATCGGATCGCGGAGCTGCCGCGTCGCCAGGGAGCGAATGGCCGGCAACCCTTCCTCGTGCTTTGGGACAACGCCTACACGGTGCACGACCTCGCGTTCCCGCCGCCCCGGTTGACGCCGATTCTGCCCTTGGCCGGGGCCGCCGGGACCGAAGACTCGATCGCCCTGTTCGCTTCCACGTCGAAGATCACGTTCGCCGGCGGCGGCGTCAGTTTCGTGGGCGGTTCGACGAACTTTCTCGACGCCCTGGAGAAGCGCCTGTCGATACTCATGGTCGGCCCGGACAAGGTGAACCAACTTCGCCACGCGCGTTTCCTGGCCGAAGGCCGCCTGGAGGCGCACATGCGCGCCCACGCGGAGATCGTGGCACCTAAGTTCGAGGCCGTGCAGCGAGGCCTTGAGCGGGGCTTGGGCGGCACCGGACTGGCCACCTGGACGGATCCGAAGGGCGGCTATTTCGTCTCCCTGGACACTCAGCGCGGACTGGCGAAGGCGGTAGTCGCCTTGGCGGGCGAGTTGGGGGTGGCGTTGACTCCGGCGGGCGCGACGTTCCCCCACGGCCACGACCCGGACGATCGCAACATCCGCATCGCACCGACGCTGGCGACTCAGGAGGAGGTCGAATCGGGCATCGACGTGCTGTCACTCTGCGTCAAGGTTGCCGCGGCCAGACGGTCGAGTTCGGCGTGAACTTGGATCCGCCCGAACAGGACCGCGCGCCGGACGACGAGGCCGTCGAGTTTGCCGAGCTGGAACTGCCCGAGGCGATAATGGAGGCGATCGGGGATCTTGGTTTCGAACGCTGCACGCCGATCCAGGGTGAGGTGTTGCCGTTTAGCCTTTCCGACTACGATGTGACCGGCCAGGCACAGACCGGTACCGGCAAGACCGCAGCCTTCCTCATCACGATTCTCACCCGCCAGGCAGAATTCCCGGCGCAGCGGCCGCTGCCCCCGGGCGGGGCACGGGCATTGGTGCTGGCACCCACCCGGGAGCTGGCGATGCAGATCGAGGCGGACGCCCGCGATCTGGCCAAATACATGACCACCCGGATCGTCTGCCTGGTTGGCGGCATCGACTACCAGAAGCAGAAGAACCTCCTGCGCGAGGGTCCCGTCGATATCCTCGTCGCGACGCCGGGACGACTGCTGGACTTCTGCGGCCAGCGTTTCGCGGATCTAAGCCGGGTCGAGGTGCTCGTCATCGACGAAGCGGATCGGATGCTCGATATGGGGTTCATCCCGGATGTACGTCGGATCGTCTACCAGACGCCCCGCAAGCGCTCTCGCCAGACCCTGTTCTTCAGCGCCACGTTCAACGACGACGTGATGAATCTCGCCGCGCAGTGGACCCTCGACCCCGAACACGTCGCGATCCAGCCCGAATCGCTCGCCGTAGACACCGTCGATCAGCGCTTCTGGACCGTCGCCAGGGATGCCAAGCGGCGGACGCTGCTCGACTTCGTGCAGCAGAACAAGCCCGACCACACGCTTGTGTTCGTGAATCGCCGGGACGCGGCGCGCAACCTCACGGGCTACCTGCAGCGCAAGGGCGTCAAGTGCGAGAGCCTCGCCGGGGACATCCCGCAGCGCAAACGGCTTGCTACGATGCGCCGCTTCAAGGAGGGGGAAACCAACCTCGTCATCGCCACGGATGTTGCCGGTCGTGGCATCCACGTGGAAGGCATCAGCCACGTCGTCAACTACGACCTACCCGAGGACGCCGAAGACTACGTGCACCGCATTGGGCGCACGGGCCGGGCAGGCGCGAGCGGCATCGCGATCAGCTTCGTCTCGGAAGACGACGCCTTCGACCTGCCGCC
>CAZJRX010000259.1:3067-5262 GCA_964548145.1 uncultured Pseudomonadales bacterium
TGCTTGGCCACGACATCAAGTGCACCTTGCCGGAAGTTTGACGCATGGGTCGCCGAACATTCGTGCAGGCGTGTGCGACTTGCGAAGTCGAGCAGAACCTCGACATAACCCTCGCGCTGGTCGACGCCAGCCGGGCCGGGGCGGCGGTCGTTCCTGAAGCGTTGGCGTTCATCGGCCTCGAAGATTCCTGCGGCCACGGTCTGGTCGTCGATCCTTCGGGCGACATCGTCGCGAAGGGCGAAGGCGGCGACGGCTTCGCACTCGCCGACATCGACCCGGGGCGGGTTGCGGAAGTTCGTGGCCAACCGCCGAGCCTGGCCAACCGAGGCGAGATCCGGTGAACCGGGTCGCGGCCTCCAATCCACTGCTTGCACTGGCGGCGCTCGTCGTGGTCGCGGCGGGAATCAAGGCAGCCGAGCAGGTCATGGTGCCTTTCCTGCTCGCCGCGTTCATCGCCACGGTTGCCGCAACACCGGTGTTCTGGCTGCAGCGGCGTCGCCTGCCGGTGGGACTCGCCATCACCGTCGTGGTCCTGGCGCTGATCGCAGTCCTCGTTGGTTTCGGCGCGATCGTCGCCGAGTCCGCTGACGCGTTCCGGGAGCGCCTGCCCTTCTACCAGGAACGGGCGGTTGCCCTGCTCGAGCCCGTGCTCGCCGCCCTCGGCAGACTGGGTGTCGAACTTTCCCCGGAACTGCTCGATCCAGGCCGCGCACTGGGTTTCGCGGGGGACGCCCTGGGCAGTCTCGGCAGCGTGCTCACGAACAGTTTCTTCATCCTGCTCGCGGTGGTTTTCATCCTGACCGAGGCCTGGAGTTTTCCGCGCAAACTCGGCACGGTTCTCAAGAACCCGGAGCGGGATCTGCCCCACTTCAAGCGCTTCGCCGAGAAACTCAACCGCTACTTCGCGATCAAGACCACGGTCAGCATCGCCACCGGCGTCTTCGTCGGCGTGGCGCTATGGCTACTGGGTGTCGACTTCCCCGTCCTGTGGGGTCTCCTCGCCTTCCTGCTGAACTTCGTGCCCAACATCGGCAGCATCATCGCGGCCATCCCCCCGGTGTTGCTCGCGATCATGCAACTCGGACCGATCAGCGCGGTAGCGACGGCCGGGGTTTTTCTTGTTGTGAACGTGGTCATGGGCAGTGTCGTGGAACCGAAGTTCATGGGTCGGGAACTGGGTTTGTCGACGCTGGTCGTGTTCCTCTCCCTCGTATTCTGGGGCTGGATGCTGGGCCCGGTGGGGATGCTGCTGTCGGTGCCGTTGACGATGACCGTGAAGATCGCCATGGAAGCCAATCCATCCACCAACTGGATCGCCCACCTGCTCGATCCCGCTGACGCTCGCCTGGCAACGGCGGCCGAGAACGAGGAGCCGGACGGCAACGGACCAACCGGGTCAGATCCGTGAGCTACGAGCGGGACAACGTTCGGCGCATGGCGGGCTACGTCTACGGCGAGCAACCGCAGGATCCCGGCGTCGTCAAGCTCAACACCAACGAGAATCCCTATCCGCCGTCGCCCAGGGTAGCGCAAGCGATTCGTTCCTTCGATGTCGACAGCCTGCGTCGTTACCCACCCGCGACTGCGGACAACCTCCGCCGCCTGGTGGCCGCGCGATTCGGCTTGACGGCGGAGGAGGTGGTGGTCACCAACGGCGGCGACGAGGCGCTGAGGCTCGCCATCACGACCCTCGTGGACCCCGGGGCGACCTTCGGCATCACCGAGCCCGGCTATTCGCTGTGTCCGGTACTCGCCAGCGTGCAGGACTGCAAGGTGGTTAGCGTCGAGATGACACCCGACTGGTCGCTACCGGGTGACTTCGCCGGGAGGATGAATGCCGCCGGTGCGAAGTTGACCTGCGTCGTGAATCCCCATGCGCCTTCGGGTGTTCTCCTGGACGCGCACACGATCCTGTCGGTGGCGGACGAACTCGACGGCGTGCTGTTGGTGGATGAGGCGTACGTGGACTTCGTGGATCCCGATCGGGGCCACGACCTGACGACCCGCTTGACCGGTCGGGACAATCTGTTGCTGCTACGGACCCTGTCGAAGGGCTATTCCCTTGCCGGCTTGCGGGTTGGGTTTCTGCTCGGCAGCAAGAGTCTCGTGGACCCGATCCGCACCAAGACCCGCGACAGCTACAACGTGGACACCCTCGCCCAGGTTGCGGCCGAGGCCGCCTTCGCCGATTGCGA
>CAZJRX010000260.1:0-5252 GCA_964548145.1 uncultured Pseudomonadales bacterium
TCGACGACGGCGACGAGATCATGTTCGGCGGCATGGCCGACCACTGGAACGTGCCCGTCTACCACTACGATCCGAGCGGCGCCTACGACAAGCGGCTCGCCTACATTCCCAATCCACCGGCGTTCGGCAACAACGAGATCGCGTGGCGGGAAGCCGACCACATCCATGCCGGCCGCCATTCCAGCGAGATCCTCTGCGATGCGGCGGTGGACTATATCGGCCGCCAGGACGGCGACGTGCCGTTCTTCGCCTACGTCGCCCTGCTCGCACCCCACGATCCCCGCACCATGCCGGAGCGGTTCCGGACGATGTACCGGCCCGAAGACGTCGAACTGCCGCCGAACTTCCTCGGCGCACACCCCTTCGACAACGGCGGGCTGCGCATCCGGGACGAAGTGCTCGCGGAGTTTCCCCGCACACCCGAGGAAATCCGGCGTCACATCGCCGAGTACTACGCGATGATCAGTCACCTCGACCACGAATTCGGCCGTGTGCTCGATGCGCTGGATGCCAAGGGTCTCACCGACAACACGCTGATCGTGCTCGCCGGGGACAACGGCCTCGCGGTCGGGCAGCACGGCCTGATGGGCAAGCAGAACTGCTACGAACACAGCGTGCGCGTGCCGCTCGTCTTCGCCGGACCCGGCGTACCCGAGGGGCACAAGAGCGACGCCTACGTGTATCTGCTCGATATCTACGCCACGCTCTGCGAGTTGACCGGGACCCCGAGACCTTCGACCGTCGAAGGCGAAAGCCTCGTCGCCGCCATGCACGATCCGCAGGCGAAGGTGCGCGAGTCGCTCTACTTCGCCTACGTATCCTCCCAGCGAGCCGTCAAGAACCGAACCCACAAACTGATCGAGTACGCTGTCCGCGACCGCGAGCGGCAGACGCAACTGTTCGACATTGAGAATGATCCGTGGGAGATGCGCAACCTGGCCGAGGCCCCCGGTTCGGCGGGCATCGTCGCGGAACTCAGGGCCGAGTTGCTTCGCTACCGGGACGACTGGGAAGCCGGCTATACCGGACGGGGCTCGAGCTACTGGACACGCTATGCCTGAAGCCTGCTGCGCGCCCGCACGGCCGGGCGACCCGCGCACTGCGTCCGCAACCATCGTGGCCCGGGGCGATCCGGCCAGTGCGATGGTCGAACTTCCCGGCGGCACCTTCCTCATGGGTTCCGAAGATGTCGATGCCCAGCAAGACGACGGCGAAGGTCCCGTGCGGGGAGTAACCGTCGACCCTTTTCGCATCGACGCGACGACCGTCACCAACCGCCGGTTCGCCGAATTCGTAGATGCCACGGGCTACCGAACCGAAGCGGAGGCGTTTGGCTGGTCCTACGTGTTCCGCGGCCTATTGCCGAAATCGAGACAGCGCACGTTGGCGCTGGGCGTGAAGGCCGTGCCGTGGTGGACCGCAGTTGCGGGTGCCTACTGGGCGAAACCGGAGGGGCCGGGGTCCGACCTCACGGGCCGTCTTCACCATCCGGTCGTGCACGTCTCCTGGAACGACGCCAACGCCTACTGCCAATGGGCCGGTAAGCGGCTCCCCACCGAAGCCGAGTGGGAATACGCCTCCCGCGGCGGCCTCGCCGGCAAGCGCCTGCCCTGGGGCGACGAGTTGACCCCGGGTGGTCGCCACCGCTGCAACGTCTGGCAGGGCGCGTTCCCGGACATCAACACCCGGGACGACGGCTACCTCGGCACGGCACCTGCCGAATCGTTCCGACCCAACGGCTACGGGCTCTACAACATGGCCGGCAACGTCTGGGAGTGGTGCGCGGACTGGTTCAGCGCCGACTGGCATCTGCATCACTCCCCCGACAATCCGACCGGTCCAACCGAGGGCGACGCGAAGGTACTCAAAGGCGGCTCGTACCTCTGCCACGACAGCTACTGCAACCGCTACCGCGTCGCAGCCCGCTACGCCAACACGCCCGACTCCGCGACCGGCAATGCCGGATTTCGGTGCGCGCAGTCTTGAGTCCCCAGCCGAACATCCTGTTCTTCTTCCCGGACCAGCACCGCGGCGACTGGACGGGATACAACGGCACGCCGGGCGTGCGCACGCCGAATCTCGACCGTCTCGCCGAGAGGGGCCAGACGTTTCGCAACGCGCTAACGCCTTCGCCGCTGTGTTCACCGGCGCGCGGGTGCCTGGCGGCGGTGGCGCCCTACGACGCCCAGGCCGTGAAACACAACCAGCACGACGTGGACCCCGACGAGCCGAACCTCTACCAAGCAATGCGCGATGCCGGCTACCAAGTGCTCGGCTGCGGCAAATTCGATCTCCTGAAGGCGTCCATGAACTGGGGGGAGACCGGACGCCACGGCGTCGGCCCGGACGCGGACCTCCATCGCCTCGGGTTTACCGACGGCATCGACAACGCCGGCAAGCACGACTTCGTGGCCGGCCACAAGAAGGGTCGCAGCGAGGCGTTTCAAGCTTTCCTCCGTCAGCACGGCCTGCTCGATACGCATCTCGAGGACTACGCCGAACGCACCGGAGGCGACCGCGCCAACTACACGAACACGGCACCGACGCCACTGCCGGATTTCGCCTACTGCGACAACTGGATCGCCGCCAACGGCTTGCAGCTACTGGAAGCGGCGTCCGACGACTCGCCGTGGTTCCTGCAGGTGAACTTCAACGGTCCCCACGAGCCGATGGACGTGACCGCTTCGATGCAATCGCGCTGGCTCGACGCCGAACTCCCGCCGCCGATTGCGTCGAGCGAGTACGATACGGCGCAGCACAACGCCATCCGGGCCAACTACGCGGCCATGATCGAAAACATCGACGCGCACTTGGGCAGCTACCTGGAGTACCTCGCGAGCCGGGACATCCTCGATGACACCGTCGTGATCTACGCCTCGGATCACGGCGAAATGCTGGGCGACCACGACCGTTGGGGCAAGATCGTGCCCTACCAGCCATCCGTACACATCCCGTTGGTGCTGGCGGGTGCCGGGATCGAGGCCAGACCGGATCGCGATGCATGGGTCGATCTCGTCGACGTCGCCGCAACGATCATCCATCTCGGCGGCGCGGAATCTCCGAGCGGCAAGGGACAGGTGTTGACAGACCCCGCGCTGGCGTCGCGGAAGATGGTCGGCCTCGGCGGTTGGCGAGCGATCTACGAAGGCGAATTGAAGTACGTGCACAACTTCGACCCCGAACCCGGGAGTCGGTCGTGGCACGGGGAGTTCAACCCGGGCGGCGATGCTCCGGCCGTGCTCTACGACCTTGAGGCGGACCCTGGGGAGTCGACGGACCTCACTGCCGAACAACCCGAAACCGTTGCGGGCTTGCGTGGCGCACTGCTCGACAGGGTAGGGACGGAAGATGGTTGACCGCTACCGTCGCATAAAGATCGAGCCGCTCACCCCCGGAATCGGCGCCATCGTGCACGGCGTCGACCTCGGTTCGCCTCTCGGGGACGACCTGATCCAGGAGATCCACGACGCCTGGATGCAGCATCTGGTTCTCTTCATGCGCGACCAGCACATGTCGCCGGCCCAACACCTGGCCTTCGGACGTCGCTTCGGAGAATTGCACATCCATCCAGCCGCACCGTACGCGCACGACGACCCCGCGCTGATGGTCATCCACACCGACAAAGACTCGCGCCGCAACAACGGCGGCGGCTGGCACTCGGACGTCTCCGCCGACGAGGAACCGCCGCTCGGCAGCATCCTGCACCTGCACGAAGTGCCTTCCCACGGCGGCGACACCCTGTTCGCCAACATGTACGCCGCCTACGACGCCCTGAGCGAGCCGATCAGGAACCTGCTCGACGCCCTGACCGCCCGTCACGAATCCGACTACGCCGGCTACTACGGCGACCACCCACCCCAGCGCGACTATCCCCGCGCCTCCCATCCGGTGGTGCGCACGCACCCGGTGACCGGACGCAAGGCGTTGTACGTGAACTCCGGGTTCACCCGTCGCATCGAGGGATTGCACCGTTCGGAGAGCGAGGTCTTGCTCAACTTCCTGTTCGAGCACGTCAAGAACCCGGCCTTCCAATGCCGGTTCCGATGGGAACCCCACTCGCTCGCCATGTGGGACAACCGCTGCGTCCAGCACATGGCGGTCTGGGACTACTTCCCGGAGACCCGCAGCGGCTTACGCGTCACGGTCAAGGGGGACCGTCCGTTTCACTGATGCGGGACCACGCCATGTCCGATCGAACCGAACTGCACCTGCACGAACAACTGATGCTCCTCGCACTCCGGGACGAGAAGGGCACCTTGGAGTCCAGGGCGTCCATGTATAGCTACGCCCTAGGCGGGGCGATGCTGGCCGAGTTGAGTCTTAGGGGGAAAATTCGCATCGGCGACGACAAGAAAGCGTTCGTCGACGTCGTAGACCGGTCGCCGCTTGGCGAACCCGTGCTTGACGAATGTCTCGACAAGGTCGCAACCGCAAAGCGTCGGGCCCGGGCGACCACCTGGGTGCAGCGTTTCGCCCAGGTCAAGCGGTTGCGTCACCGGGTGGCGGAGGGACTTTGCCGGCGCGGCATCCTGCGGGACGATGAAGACAAGATCCTGCTGTTCTTCACCCGCAAGTTGTATCCGACCATCGATCCGGTCCCGGAGCGGCGCCTCGTCGACCGGCTTCGGGCCGTAGTATTCAGCGACTCCACATCCGCAGACGCCGACACCGTCATCGTCGTCGCCTTGGCCAACGCGACCGGGCTCCTGCCCATCCACTTCGACAAGAAGAACCTGCGACGGCGCAAACAGCACCTAAAACGCATCACCGAGGGAACCATGGCGGGCGCTGCGGCTCAACAGGCCGTCCACGCTGCCCAGCAGGCAGCGATCGCAGCCGTAGCCGCCGCGAGTTCGGCGGCGGCGGTCGGCGCGTCGAGTACCGGCTGACCTGTCGGCGAACCGAGACCACAACAATGGATCAGGTGCGCTGCCTAACGGCCCCCGGCGTTGCCGAGTTCGGAGACTACATCCGACGCTTGCAGGTCGAAGGCGACCTGCCACCGCCACGAGCACTACTGACGGACGATGCCTATTCGAGCGCACCCACGCTCGGCGACGTATTGGTCGAACCACGCGACTTCGTGAGTCGTCGAGAGTTCGCAGAGTACATCAATGCGCGGTTTCTCGAGGCCGGTGTGTTTGTGGACGCTGACGAACCGGGCATGTGGGAGTGGCTGTCGCTCTACTACTTCGACGCTGTCTCGCCGGCCAAGAGCGACGGAACGAGAAAACCGGGGGTCGTTGGCCGGC
>CAZJRX010000261.1:0-1938 GCA_964548145.1 uncultured Pseudomonadales bacterium
GTCCGCGCTGATGCCATGTATCTCGAGCTCCTTTGCTGCCCCGGGTTGGTTGGCGGCCTTGCGCATCGTGGCCGTGCCGCGTTCGGTGGGGTTTTGCGGCGCGCGTCCGTCCAGCAGCCGTTGCACGGCACCCCGGCAAATCCCCTGCCGCAGAGAATAGACGCGAACAGCACCCCATTCCCTCACGGCCGGTGATGGAAGACCCGCGCAGGTCCGTCTGACGTGGTGGGATGTGGCCGTTGCCCCTTAGCGACGTTGCCCCTAAGATCACCGCCTGTCGAAGGTGGCGGATTCTAGATGCCCGCAGCGCAACATGGCCTCGACCACGCTGCAGCCGACCGGCTCGAGTCGCTAGCCCGGGAGTTTCGCCCGGCGTTGAGCCGCTACTTCGGCAGACGCGCCCGACAGCGTGCGGATGTCGATGATCTGGTTCAGGATGTGCTCGTTCGCCTAGCCGTTCGCGGCGATTGCGACAGCATCGACCAACCCGAGGCCTACCTGATGCGGACCGCCACCAACGTGTGGCGGGATCATCTGCGCAAGAAGGGGACGCATGTCGAAGACGGCCACG
The DNA here is from genome assembly GCA_964548145.1 of uncultured Pseudomonadales bacterium. GTDB lineage: Bacteria > Pseudomonadota > Gammaproteobacteria > Pseudomonadales > Azotimanducaceae > VXYL01. Next base: position 572 of record CAZJRX010000261.1, read on the forward strand.
AGGAGTACGTTGAGGGCCATCTCCATGACGACCACGGACCTGACGACGAGGTGTCCGGAATCCAATCGGTCGATGCCGTACTGACCGCTCTCGACCAGTTGCCGGACCGCACTCGTCAGGTTTTCGTGCTCTGCCGCGTCGAAGGTATACGACAGAAGAATGTGGCAAAGAGGCTGGGTGTCTCCGTGAGCGCGGTGGAAAAGCACATGATCAGGGCGATCGCGCACCTGGCATCGAGACTCGGCAATAGGTGACATGAAACTGGTTAGCGGGAACATCGTGTCGGTGGGCACGGCGGACGAAGCGGCCGCCTACTGGGTGCTGCGGCTCGACGCTCCCGATTGCACGCCTGCCGACAGGGCTGCGTTCGAGAAGTGGCGCACCGCGCACAAGTCCCACGCAACAGCCTACGCGGCCGCTCGACGGGCGTTGGCGGCCGTCGACCAGCACCTTGGGAGCAAAGAACTTACAGCGCTCGGCGAACGCGTCTTCGAGGAGACGCGGCGTTCGCGCTGGACGGGCTACCGCTGGGCCGGCGTCGGCATCGCCGCGAGTGTGCTGATCGGGGTCGCGCTGCATCGGGGGATCGTGGTCGAACCCGATGTCGCGGCACTGCCGCAGGACGACCCGGCCACGTACGAAACGGCGGTAGGCGAACGTTCCACGGTCGTATTGCCCGACGACTCGGTCGTAACGCTGAACACGAACACGCTCCTCCAAGTTGGCTTCGCCCAGGGCTCGGACGTTCGCCGCGTGGTCCTGGAGCGGGGACAGGCGCACTTCGACGTGGAGAAGGATCCGCGGCCGTTTGAGGTGCTGGCGGGTGGGCGCCGTATCGAAGCGCTGGGCACCACGTTCGACGTGCGGATTGACACCGAACTCGGCGTCCTGGTGACGTTGTTGGAGGGCAGGGTCGCCATCGACGAGGACGCGGTTCACGCGGCTGTTGGCTCGCCGCGGTCAGGGGACGAAGCATCTTCGAATGCAGGTCCGGTGCCGCCGACGGTGCTCCGGGCGGGAGAGCAGTTGATCGCCCGCCCCGACGAACCACAACAAGTGGTTCCGGTGGACGTTGAGCGGATTGTCGGCTGGCGTGAAGGCCGGCTGGTGTTCCGAGACGATCCACTTGGCGAGGCGGTCAAGGAAATCAATCGCTACAGTACGCGGAAGCTCTTCATCGACGACGAACGTCTCGAAGGCATTCAGATCGGTGGTGTATTCAAGGCTGGCAGCACCGAGTCGTTCGTGGCGGCGGTGGAGGAGTTCTACCCGGTCGAGGCACGTCGGGTCGCGTCGAATCGCATCGCGCTGGTCTGGGTCGACAAGGCGTTCACGGAAGGACCATAGCCAAGCCGTAAGACTGGGAG
>CAZJRX010000261.1:1948-5183 GCA_964548145.1 uncultured Pseudomonadales bacterium
AGTGCGTATCGGCCGACAGAGAGGGGGTCCGACGCAGGTGTTAGCAGCATTGGGCATCGCAATGGTGCGCCGTGTTGCGGTCGTCGCTCTCGTGGCCGTTGGCGTGCGTTCGGGTGTCGCCGACGCCGACGCGCCCACGGTTCAGGCCGAGATCGTTGAATTCAACATCCCCGCCCAGGATCTCGGCGGCGCCCTGAATCAGTTCGCGCTGCAGAGTGGCAAGGAAATCCTGTTCGTCGAGGCCGAGATCACCGGCAAGTCGGCTGTCGAGGTCTCCGGTAGCTACCACCCGGTCGCGGCGTTGGAAGCGTTGCTGATCGGTACCGGGCTCGAATACCGAATCAACGATCTCGACACCATCCTCGTCGGCAGCCAGATTCGCGTCACCTCGGGCGAAGTGGTTGCCGGCTCAGACCCGGAGCCCCGGAACGTGGTCCAACGACTGGCCGCAGGTGTTGCATCGGTGCTGCGTGGTGATCGCAGCGTTCCCGCGGCGGCCGGCGTCGACACCTCCGGGGAAATTGAGGAGGTGATTGTCGTCGGGATACGGGTAAGCCTGCACCAGTCCCTCAATCGCAAGAAAAACGCCGACCATTTCATGGATGCCATTACTGCGGAGGACATCGGCGCGTTCCCCAATCAGAACCTGGCCGAGTCCCTGCAGCGGATCAGCGGAGTCGCCATCGACCGAAAAAGCGGTGAAGGTGCCTTCGTCAGCGTTCGCGGGCTTGGACCGCAGTTCATACAGACGACCATCGGCGGGCGTGTTTCGGCGTCCAACGTCGCGCCGGGGAGCCACGACGGTCGGGGCGCGACCAACACGAAGTCGCGCGCGGTCGGCTTTCACGCGTTTCAATCCGGGCTGATCCAGGCCGTGGACATCCACAAGTCGCCGCGGGCCGACCACGTCGAGGGCGGTCTTGGCGGATTCATCGACATTCAACCGCGCAAGCCTTTCGACCTGGGCGATCGGCATGTCGTTTTCGCCGTGGACGCGACCCTCAACGAATTGGCCGACGACACGGCACCCGGCGTATTCGCACTGTTCAGCGACGTCTTGACCGACTCCCTCGGTGTCATGGTGTCGGCCCAGTGGGACAACCGCTTTTTCCGCTCGGATTCCTTCCACCAGTACGGGTTTCTCGGCGATCCACGAACCGTCGTCATCGACGGCGCGACCATCGGCACCGGGTACTACCCGTCCCAGTTGCTTGGCGAACTGCATCTCACCGACCGCGACCGATTGAACATCTCCTCTTCCCTGCAACTCCAGCCATCCGACCGAGTCGATGTGACCTTCGACCTTCTGTTCACCGACAACTCGAGCGACGAGGCCGATTTCTGGCGGTCGTTCCGCCTCGCCCAGGGCCATCCGCGGATCACCGACGCGACGCTGATCGACGACAACGGCACTGGACTCTTCACTCTAGTGTCCACCGCTGGTGCGGGCGCGTTCATGCAGCATGCCACCGAGCAGGTTGACAACCAGACCGTGAACTACGGTGCGAAGGTGAAGTTCCAGGTCAACGACAGCCTCTCGCTGGATCTGGATGTGACGGTCTCCGACACACAAGCGCCCATCACCAACCGTGACGCCGTGATGCGCAATACCCGGACCCAGATGACCTACCGCAAGAACGGCTCGGGCAAGCTCCCGTCGCTTTCCTCGGCCTCACCGTTGACCGACGTCAACCACTGGAGCGTGGTCAAGCAGTCGATTCAGAAGCACCGGGTAGACGACCGCATCGCGCAGTTCAAGGTGGATGCCAGCTACGCCTTCCACGGGAACTGGCTCGATACGGTCCAGGCCGGCGTCAGAACCTACCGGCAGACTCGCCGGGACCGGTCGAGGTACTTGAACAGCCGGGCCTTCATCGATCGGCCGATCACGGAGTTCGGCGGGGCTGGCTCGTTCCCGGCGGAGTCGGACTTCCTGAGTGCGCTGGGCATGGACTTTCCGTCGCCGGTGCTGAGCCCAAACTTCGATGCGCTGCAGGAGACGTTCATCACCCGTGCGGACGAGATCCGTGCGGGCGGCGGCTTCAACACGGGCACCGGAAAGTCGTTGGACGAGTTCACGGCAGGGCGCTTCAACGAGGATCTCAACCACGACGACGACGGCAACGCCGTGTACGCCATGATCACCTTCGGCGGCGAACTGGGCGATACCCCCTACTCGGGCAACGTCGGCGTGAGGTACGTCGCCAACAGCACGGGTTCGGTTGGCGAGATCACGCAGCCCATCGACATCGACTATTCCGATCCGGCATCGCCGGAAGTCCTGCTCTCCCCGCCCGAGTACGTCAACGTCGGCCACGAATACACTGCGGCCCTACCTTCGGTGAACCTCCGTTTCGATCCTCGGGACGACATCGTCGTGCGGGCATCGGCGGCGAAGGTGCTGAGCCGGCCCAGGTACCTCGACCTAAGCCCCCGGCTGACCGTTCAGGCGCAACCCCGGACGATGCGGGGCGGCAACGGCGAACTCGATCCGACCACGGCGGTGCAGTTCGACCTGGCTCTCGAGTGGTACTTCGCCGACTACGCGATCGCTTCCGTTGGCCTGTTCACGAAGGAGATCGAAGCGTTCGTTCAGCCCGACATCGTACCGACGCCGTTTCCCGGTGTGATCGACCCGGAGACGAATCAGCCGCTCGTCCTGACGGCATTCAGACCCTTGAACAGCGGCGCGTCGAGTCTGACCGGTGTAGAACTGGTGTTGCAGCGCACCTTCACCGACCTTCTGCCAGCGCCGTTCGACGGCCTCGGGGTGATCGCCAACTACACGTACATCGATTCGGGTTCGGACTTCGAGAACTCGAAGACGGGTGCCTCGTACAGCATTCCGGGGCTGTCCGAGAACACCGTCAACTTCACGGTGTTCTACGAGAAGGGACCGCTCCGTGCCCGGCTGTCATACAATTTCCGCGACGATTTCCTCGACGACATCCAGGGCGGCTTCTCGGGACACCCCTACTTCGTCGAGGCGTACGAGCAGTTCGACGCATCCCTCGGCTACTCGCCGACCGGGAAACTCTCGTTCTCCTTGGAAGCGATCAATCTTGCCGACGAGAGCGTGTACTACTACAACCTGCTCGGAAGCGGCAGGCAGAAGCACTACTCCAGCGCGATCGCGGCAGGTCGCCGGTTTCAGTTGGGTGTTCGTGTCAAGATGTAATCCAGACCCGGCTACGCGCGGGACCGGATCACCATCTGATCTACCCGTCGTGAAGAC
>CAZJRX010000262.1:0-5144 GCA_964548145.1 uncultured Pseudomonadales bacterium
CCGACGAGGAGCACGCGCCGCTGCACCGGCTCGGTTCGGACCAGTGGGCAAAGGCCAAACGCAAGGCGGCCGAGTGAGCGCGCGACGCCGCCGCCGAGTTGCTCGATATCTACGCCCGCCGCGAGGCGTCGATGAGTTTCGCGTTCGGCAAGCCGGACGACGATTACCGTCGCTTCGTGGAGCAGTTTCCATTCGAGGCGACCCCCGACCAGGACACTGCCATCGACACGGTCATCGAGGATCTAACCGGCACCAAGGCCACGGATCGCCTGATCTGCGGCGATGTCGGTTTCGGCAAGACCGAAGTGGCGATGCGCGCCGCCTTTCTGGCCGTCGCCAGCGGGCGTCAGGTTGCGGTACTCGCGCCGACGACACTGCTTGCCCAACAGCACTTCGAGACCTTCGGCGACCGCTTCGCAGACTGGCCCGTGGCGATCGAAGTGGTTTCCCGGCTACGCACCGACGGCGAGGCGAACGCCGTGGCCGAACGACTTGCCAGCGGCCAGGTGGACATCGTAATCGGCACGCATCGACTGCTTGGCAAGGCGTTTAGGTTCAAGAACCTCGGCCTCGTCGTCATCGACGAAGAACACCGCTTCGGTGTGCGGCAGAAGGAGCAACTGAAGAACCTTCGTGCGGAAGTGGATGTACTCGCACTGACCGCGACGCCGATTCCCCGCACCTTGAACCTGTCGCTCTCGGGCATCCGGGACCTGTCCATCATCGCGACCCCGCCGGCACGGCGCCTGTCCATCAAGACCTTCGTCATGCAGAAGCGCCGCGCCGTGATTGCCGAAGCCATCGCCCGCGAACTTGCCCGTGGCGGCCAGGTATTCTTCGTCCACAACGAGGTCCGCACGATCGAGCGCGCAGCCGACGAAGTCGCCGAGCTTGCGCCCCAAGCGCGAATCGGCATCGGCCACGGACAGATGCCGAAACGTAAACTCGGCGACGTCATGGCGGACTTCTACCACCGCCGCATCAACGTGCTGGTGTGTACGACCATCATCGAGAACGGCATCGACATCCCCAACGCCAACACGATGGTCATCGAACGGGCCGACAAGTTCGGTCTCGCCCAGCTTCACCAGTTGCGCGGCCGCGTCGGCCGATCGCACCGCCAGGCGTACGCCTACCTGATGACGCCGCACCCGAAGGCCATGACCGCCGACGCCGCGAAGCGCCTGGATGCCGTGCAGGCAGCCGGCGAACTCGGCATCGGGTTCACCTTGGCCACCCACGACTTGGAGATTCGCGGTGCCGGCGAACTGCTCGGCGACGAACAGTCGGGGCAGATAGCGAATATCGGTTTTACCCTCTACATGGAGATGCTGGAACGGGCGGTGGCGGCGATCAAGGCCGGCAAGACGCCCAACCTCGATGCGCCGCTACCCACGAGCCACGACGTCAACCTGCACGTTCCCGCCCTCATACCCGACGACTACCTGCCCGATGTCCATGCCCGGCTCATCATGTACAAGCGGATCGCCAATGCCCCCGATCAGGCCGAACTCGACGAGCTCAAGATCGAGATGATCGACCGATTCGGGCTGTTGCCGGATCCGGTTCGGAACCTGTTTCGCACCACCACGATCAATCTCGGCGCGTCCCGGCTCGGGATCGATCGGATCGACCTCGGGCCTGCGGGCGGGCGAATCGAATTCGCCGCCGAGACCGCTGTCGACCCGATCACCATCGTCAGATTGGTGCAGCGCGAGCCGGAGACCTTCCGCTACCGCGACGGCGACGGTCGCGCCGGGAACCGCCTGCTCGTACGGCGCGGCATGCCGCATCCCGACGCCCGCTTTCAGTTCGTCGAATCGCTCGTCAAGGAATTCGACCCGGCCACGTCGGATCGCCCGGAACCTCTCGAGCTGGCGAGCCGTTGACCAGCGAATCGCACCAAACGCGTAGCGCACAACCGGTCAAGGTGCGCCCGCCGGCGTGAATCGGCCAGCGTTCCTGCTGCTCGTCGCCGCAGCAACCTTGGGACCGCGGCTCGGCGCGGCTGAAGCCGAGGATTTCCTGCGCGAAGACTGGTACCGCATCGAGCTTGTCATCTTCGAACAAAGCCCCGATGTGGCCGTTCGCGAGGGTTTCAGCACGGACGGCATCGCGGCCCGCACGCGTCTTCTTGACAACGTTCGCTACCCGAATCACGCGTTCCCGCTGGCCGAGCCGCCGGATGCCGCGGCCGGGGGGCAGGCGTTTGGACCCCCGCCACCGGTCGATACGCGTCTGCCGATCATGATCTCGAACCTCGTGCCGCCGGCGTGGTTCACCGGACCCTGCGGCGCCGACTCCTGGAAGCCGTTGATCCAACCGTGGATTCACCCGTTCCAGATGCCGCTCACCTCGCCGCCGGATCCCTGCCTGCCGGATCCTTGGCGCATCCAGCGCGAAGCGTTGGAACACGCGATTTACCAGATCGTGCCGGGACCCGCCCCGGATACCGCGCTGCTTGGCGAACCGGCCGACGTCGAAGAGGAGGTTCCCGAAACCGCCGATTCCCGCCAGGAGGCGATGGACGCCTTGGTTCTCGCCTTCACGGAATACGAGGACGAACTATTGCGCGGCAGCTACGTCTGGGACCGGTCGACACCGATCTTCGCCGCCGAACGCGCAGCCCTTGCCCGACGCTACGAGATTCTTGCCGCGGGACGCTTGCATCAGCCCCTGCCGGCGCGCGAGGCGCCGCTGCCGCTCGTCGTTCAGGTCGGGACCATGGACGACACGCGCCGCTATCCGCTGGAGGGTGTCGTCAGCGTCACGCTGGGGCGATTCGTCCACCTGCGCATCCTGCTCGAGCACCGCCTCGCCGACGGTCGCATCGCCCTCATTACCGAGCAACGGCGAATGCGCAGCGACGAACCCCACTACCTGGACCACCCGGCAATAGGAATCCTGGCCCGGGTCGACCCCGTGCCGTTGCCGGACGACCTAGTCCGGCTTCTCGACGAGTTGGAGGAATTCGAGCAGTAGACGCCGCATCGTCGGTTGTGCGTTGGCCACGATATTCAGCATGTCCGCCAATTCGAGCGAAACGAGGCCCCGCCCCGCGGCGGGGTTCACGACCAGGCAAACGCCCGCATAGGGCAAGCCGAGTTCCCGGGCCAGCGCGGCTTCCGGCATCGCAGTCATCCCGACCACGGTGCAACCGTCCCGGTCCATCCGGTCAATCTCCGCGGCGGTTTCGAAGCGCGGTCCCTGCGTGCATCCGTAGACTCCGTCGCAGACGTCGAGGCCGATTCGGCCGGCCGAATCAACAAGGGTCTGCCGCAGTCCTGCATCGAAGGGCTCCGAGAAATCCGCGTGCTGGAAACGGTCCGGCCCGGCGAAGGTGTGTTCTCGACCCCAGGTGTAGTCGACGAGTTGGTCCGGGAGCACGAAGTCACCATCACCAAGCGAACGGGCGATGCCGCCGACGGCGAACACCGCAACGATAGCATCGACCCCCAACTCGTTCAGCAGCCAAAGGTTGGCGCGATAGTTTATTTGATGCGGCAGCACCGTGTGCCCCCCGCCGTGGCGGTTGAGGAAGACCGCGTTCGGCAGATCCACGAATCGCCGCGGTATGTCGGATGCCGGTCCGAAAGGCGTATCCGTCAAGTCGGTCGCGTGCGTGGGACGTTCACCGAGCGCAGCGAGGCCGGTTCCCCCGATTATGCCGATCGTCACGGGGCGGCACCGGGCCAGCCCGGGGGTAGCGCGTAGATCCCCGACAACTGTCGAAACGCGCCGTCGTAGTCCATGCCACGTCCCACCAGGAAGTCGTTGGGCCCGGTCAGGGCCACATAGTCGGCTTCCGCCACGGCATCGGTGGCCTTGCGAACGAGGACCGCGCTTAATAGCTCGGCGGGTTGCGCCGCCTCCACTTCGCGCTGCGCGGCGGCCAAGGTCTCGCCCTCGTCGAGCACGTCGTCCACCAGCAGCACCGTGCGTCCTTCCAACGAACGTTCCACCCGGCGGACGAACCGGATCTCTCCACCGGTGGTGTGCTGGTAGCGGGACAGGTGCATGTAGTCGAGTTCGAGATCGAAGTGAAACCGTCTCAAGAGGTCGGCGGTGAACGGCAGGCCGCCGTTCATGAGGCAGACGATCACCGGCCGGGCGTCCCAGAGCTTGAGCGCCATCTCCACCGCGATGCGATCCACGGCGACATCGACGGTCTCGGCATCGAACACGCAGCGAGCACCCGGGGGCAGCAAAGCGCTCACTGGCTTGGGTTCGCCGGCGGTTCGGGCTTTTTCTTGCGAGGGGCAAGCCCCTCGCGCTCCCCGGCTGAGGGCTCTGGTTCAGGCACCGTGGCGACGTGAAGGGTCTGCGTCGGGAACGCCATCTCAGCGCCATGGCCCTCGACGATGGCCGCGATGCGGAACAAGACGTCCTCCTTGATGGTGTGGAACTCCGTCCAGACGGTGGTCTTCGTAAACGTGTAGATCATGATGTCGAGTGTGGACGGGCCGAAACTCAGCAGGTTGACCATCAATGTCCGAGACGTATCGATGGCATCGTGGTTCACGAGCATGTCGCGGATGTCGTCGATCACGGCTTTCAGGACGCCGATGTCGTCGTAGCGGACGCCGATGATCTCGTAGATGCGCCGGTTGAGCATGCGCTGGGGATTCTCCACCGTCAGCGTGGCAAAGGTGGCGTTGGGGACGTACAGCGGGCGTTGATCGAAGGTGCGGATCCGGGTCTGGCGCCAGCCGATCTCCTCCACGGTGCCTTCGATCTCCTTGTCCGGCGACCGGATCCAGTCCCCCACGGCGAACGGCCGGTCGAGCAAGATCATCAGCGCGCCGAAAAAATTCGCCAAGAGGTCTCGGGCGGCGAAACCCACGGCCAGCCCGCCGAGGCCGCCGAAGGCCAACACGCCGGTGACGGAGAATCCGAGAGACGCCAACGCCATCAGCAACGCCGTGATCAATACGGACGCCCGGAGCAGTTTGCCGATCGCTGCCGCCGTGGTCTTGTCGATCGGATCGGTCCGGTATTCCGGATCGGTGACATGCCCTTCGACGAAGTGGATCAGGCGGATGGCGAACCAGGCCAAGAGCACGATCGCGATGACATCGCGTACCGGGTCGACGTAGGCGACGAGATCGGATTGTGCGCCGCGCAACGCGTATTCCGCCGCGAAC
>CAZJRX010000263.1:0-5140 GCA_964548145.1 uncultured Pseudomonadales bacterium
CTTTGAAACGGGCGATGTTCCGGTCCTACTCGGCACAACGAGGTTTGCGACCGCAGGGCAGCTCGGGGAGCCTGCCTGCCCACGAGCGCCTGGTGAAGCGTCGCCGATGTCGTCCTAGCGGACCGACGCCGCCGGCGGATGAAGCGTCATCATCGCCGGCGCGTTGTCCACGCTTCGTCCACGGCGACGGTCCCCGACGAAGCGAAAGTCGCGGTGGGCGAAGGGTGGGCAACGCGAACGGGCGCGGGATGCCCGACGCCGCAGCAGGATGGGGAAACCCGCTCTACCGGGATCTCGAGCGGCAATGGCACGACCTGCGCGCGCAAATGACGCCCGGCGAGGCGGCCGACCGGTTCATCGAGGCGTGGCTGGACGAACGCAACCGCGCGTTCGCCATCGAGACCGGCGAGATCGAGGGTCTGTATACGCTCAAGCGCGGCGTCACCGAGCAGTTGATCGCGGAAGGTTTTGCAGGTGTGGTGGTGCCCATACGGTCGAGGGTCTGGACGACGACATCATCCGGGGTCTCTTGGAGGACCAGACCGCGGCTTGCGAAGTGGTCTGGCAGGATGTCGCCCGGGGACGGCCGCTGTCCGGGAGCCTCGTCAAGGACTGGCACCGGTTGCTGACCCGGCATCAGAAGACAGTTACCGGTCTGGCACCCGTCGGGGGACGCCTGCGCACGGTGCAGGTGCCGTTCGTGCGCAAGGGGATGTGGAAGATCGCCCCGAACAACCCGCGCCGTCCGGACGGCGTCGTCCACGAATACTGCCCGCCGGAACAGGTCGACTCGGAAATGGACCGGTTCTTCGCGATCTACAACGACGACGTCGCACCGCAGGGCTACCCCGTGGAAGTCGAAGCCGCGTGGCTGCATCACCGTTTCGTGCGCACGCACCCGTTCCAGGACGGCAATGGACGCGTGTCGAGGTTGTTGATGGCATACGCATACGTCAAGCGAGGGTTGCCACCCCAGTCATAGCGGCCGACGAGAAGCCGGCGTACATCGTCGCGTTGGACGGCGAACCCGATCTCGACGACCTTGCCGGCTAGCCACCAAAGGATCGCCAGGGGCGCGGCGCGCGCTACCGGTCGAGATCGGCGACGAGGTCCATGGCCCGACCCAGCGTGTCCAGACGAGATCGCAGATCATGTCCGGCGGGTGTCAATCGAAGCGTCGTCACGCCGGCGTCACGATAGGCCCTAATTCGCTCTTGGATTTCGGCATCGCCACCGAGGAGATTGGCCTGGAGGACCATCTCCGTCGGGATCGCGGCGGTCGCCTCGTCCCGCTTGCCCGCGACCCACAATGCCTGGGATTCCCGGGCGACGGCGTCCCAACCGCCACGCTTGAAGGCGTCGTTGTAGAAGTTGGTGCGCGCCGAACCCATCGCACCCAGGGTGAACGCAAGGCCCGCTTTCATCGGTTCGGCCAACGCCTCGGCATCCCCGAAGGCAACGGTGCCGCCGACCTGGATGTCGATGTCGGCCAGGCTGCGGCCCGCCGACGCCGCGCCGTCGCGAATCGGGTCCAGGTGGGCGTCGGCGTGGTCCGGCGTGAACGAGGTGCCGAGCCAGCCATCGGCGGCTTCACCGGTGTACTTGAGCGCGTTGGGACCAAGGGTGGCGAGATAGATCGGGATGCGGTCGTTGCCGGGTTGGGCCAAACGTAGCGCCTTGCCTTCGCCGCCCGGCAGCGGCAGTTGGTGGTACCGACCCTCATAGGCAATCCGTTCGCCGGCGAAGGCGAGCTTGACGATGTCCACGGTCTCGCGCATTCGGGTCAAGGGGGCGTGGAACGGTCGACCTTGCAAGCCTTCGACGACTTGCGGGCCGCTGGCGCCGAGGCCCAGAATGAACCGGTCGCCCGAGATCGCCGCCATCGTGAGCGCGGTCATCGCCGTCATGCTGGGCGTCCGCGCACTGATCTGCATGATGCCGGTGCCCAGGCGAATGCGCTCGGTGCGCGCGGCGAGATAGGCCAGCGGCGCGATGGCGTCCTGGCCCCAGGCCTCGGCCGACCACACGGTGTCGACGCCGAGTTTCTCGGCCTCGACGACGAACTCGACGTTGTCCTGGAAGTTGTCACGGCGCCCTCCCGACGCCGCGCCGCCGATACCGATACTTACCTTCACGATGAACCCTTGTCCGTTGAGCCGTCGCCAAGCGCGATGAGGTGCGCGCCATCGAGGCCGATCAGGGGATCCGCGATCAGGTGAATCGGAATCTCCTCTAAGAACCCGGCCGCCCAGGCGGCATCCTCGAAACGCCGCCGGAACCGGCCATCGCGGAGCATCGCGTCGATCGCCACCGGTACCGATCCGCCCAGGTACACGCCGCCGAACGATAGCGTCGTGACCGCCAGTCCGCCAGCCGCCGTCGCCAGCATGCCGGCCAGGGTCTCCACCGTGGTGTGGCAAACCGGATCCTCGACAGCGAGTCCGCGACGGGTGATTTCCCTCGCGGCCAGCGCCGACTCCGGCTTGGTTCCCCAAACCGCGCACACGGCACGGTAGAGGGTTTCCACACCCCGTCCGGAGAGATAATGCTCCCAGGCGACGATGCCGCCGTGATCGTCCGCCTCGGATTCCGTGAACGCAATCAACTCGCGTTCGAATGCACCGACAGGCGCAATCCGAACGTGCCCGCCTTCCGAAGGCAGGCACTTGCCGTCGTCGACAACGACCATGCCGAGGCCCGTGCCCGAGGCGAGAACGCACTTGACGCCCGGGGCGGGTTTGCCGCTTAGCAATTCGAAATGCTCATCCGGTAGGCCGCCGACGGCGCTGCCCAGGGCGACCATGTCGTTGACCAGGGCCACCGAGTCCGCACCCGTCGTCGACGCAATGCCGGATCGGGAGAACCCGATGTCCACGTTGGTGAGCCGTACCGCGTCGCCAAGCACCGGCCCGGCTACCGCGAGGCAGCAAGCATCGATGGCATTACCTGGTAGTTCGGCGAGCGCCGCCGCAAGCAGTTCCTCGCCGTTGGGATAGGCGTCGGCGTCGAGTTCGGCGACGCCGATCCGCTGCCCGTTTGCGTAGCACCCGAAGCGGGCGTTGGTGCCGCCGATGTCGCCGGCCAGAATCATCGACTGCGGTGGCCGGCGCTCGCCTGCTTCGTGTCCCTGGTCAATGCCGTGAATTCACGGTCGGGACCGATCGCCACCTGCCCGCCGGGACCGACGATCCCGTGCACCATGAGATCCTGGAACTCCCAGCGTTCCTGCGCGTTGAGTTGGTCGGGGACCGCGAAGGGTTCTCTGTGGGCCATGTTTGCGGGACGGACAAGGCGGGAGCCGCCGATTGTATCAGCCGGCGTCCCAACGGCAGGCATGGACGGGTGTGACATACTCGCCGCAGGGGTAGGCCGCCGGGGGGCCAGTGATCGAAGTACTCGCCTACGGCATCGCCGCCGCCCTGACGGCGGTCTGCGTGATCATCCACTATGCGGCCATGCGCTGGCTTTTGCGGTCGCCACGACTCGACGGACACGCCACCGGCGTGATGGTTGTCGTGCTGGCGATGTTCGTCGTGCACGTCGCCGAAATCTGGATCTTCGCTCTCGGCTATTTCGTCATGTCCGGAACCGTGTTCGGCACCGTGTCCGCATCGTCATTCCTCGATTGCGTGTATTTCTCCGCCTCCGCCTACACGACGTTGGGTCTCGGCGACTTGTACCCGGCGGGCCCGTTGCGGGCCGTCACGGGCACGGAGGGCCTCTCCGGGTTGATCCTCATCGCCTGGACGGCGTCGTTCACGTTCCTGCAAATGCAGCGTCTTTGGGAACGGACCGAGCCGTGAGGCATCGCCTATTGCTGTGCGTCGCCTGTCTCGCGGCGTCGGTCGAAGCGGCCGAAGTGCGCATCGGCAACGGGGGCGAGCCGTTGACCCTCGACCCGCACCGGTACAACCTGAACCTCGAAGAGAAGATTCTCGCCGACCTGTTCGAGGGCTTGACCGCCCACGACGCCGACGGTCGGATCGTACCCGGCGCTGCCGAAAGCTGGACCACCTCCGACGATGGCCTGACCTGGACCTTCCGCCTGCGCAAGGACGCACGCTGGTCCGACGGCGTACCCGTAACGGCAAGCGACTTCGTGTTCTCCTTCCGGCGACTGCTCAATCCGGCAACCGCCGCGAGCCTCGCCTACTTCCTGTACGCGATCGACGGCGCCGCCCAAGTCAACGCGGGTAGCGCTCCCCTCGACGAACTCGCCGTGCGCGCGCTGGACTCCCACACGCTGCAGATCCGCCTCGCCGAGCCCTTCCCGTTCTTCGCCGAACGACTCATCTACCCCACGGGCTACCCGGTACCGCAGCATGTCGTCGAAGAACTCGGCGACGACTGGGTGAAGCCCGGCAACATGGTCGGCAACGGCGCCTTCGTGTTGTCCGATTGGCAGCCGCAGGGCTACATCCGCGCCCGCAGGAACCCCCATTTCCGCGACGCAGCGGACGTAGGAATCGACACCGTCACCTACTACCCCACCGCCGACCCCAACGCTGCCTACAACCGCTACCGCAACGGCGAACTGGACATCATCGGCGACTTTCCGCCCGGCGAGATCGGCTGGCTTGAGAAGGAGATGGCGGACCACCTCCACCTGTCGCCGCTGCTGTCGATCATGTATCTCGTGTTCAACGTCACCGAACCTCCCTTCGACGATGCCCGGGTGCGCCGGGCACTGGCGCTGGCGGTCGACCGCGAGATCATTACCCAACGCGTGCTCGAAAGCGGCGAAGTGCCGAGCGCCTCGTTCGTACCGCCCATGGTTGCGGACTACACGAGCGACGTAATGCCACGTGACGTCGACCTCGACACCGCCCGCGCCCTGCTCGCGGACGCCGGCTACGACAAGGACAATCCGTTGCGCATCACGCTTCGCTACATCGCGGGCGCCGACAGCAAAAAGGTGCAGGTGGCGATCGCCGCCATGTGGCAGGCGGTGGGTGTCGACACCGCCTTGCATCACGCCGAGTTGAACGCCCATTTCGCGGAGCTTCGCCAAGGGAACTTCCAGGTGGCGCAGGCGGGCTGGTTCGGCGAGAACAACCCGGAGCACTACCTGGAACTCCTCATGTCGACGACGGGCGACGTCAACTACGGCCGCTTCGCCCATCCCGAGGTCGATGCCCTG
>CAZJRX010000264.1:0-4755 GCA_964548145.1 uncultured Pseudomonadales bacterium
GTCGCGGGATCAATCGCCAGTTCCTCGGCCCGCAGTCGAGGTTCGTTGTGGACCAGGATGTCCGCCCAGCCGATCAACCGTTCGAGTTCGCGGCGTCCTTCGTGCGTACCGATGTCGACGCAGACCCCGCGCTTGTTGACGTTGAGGGCCAGGAACGTGCCGCTCTTCTCGGGATCCTCGATGTCGTCGGGGAATGGTCCGCGCCGCCGTGTGGGATCGCCATCGGGTGGCTCCACCTTGATCACGTCCGCGCCGTGGTCGCCTAGGAGCTTAGCCGCGTAGGCGGCGGAGACCCCACCGCCTAGTTCGAGGACTCGCAACGGGCCGTTCACCCAACGCTCTCTCGGAAAACCCGTAGCGGCCGCCCTCGTGGTGGCCCGAGTTGGCGAACCGTTTGCCGTGCCGTAATCGCACTCGGGCGACCGCGCGCCTTGACGGGCGCGTTAGGGTCGCCACTACGAAGATCCATCGTCTTAATCGTAGAGGCCGCGGGGCATCAGGGCGAACTTGCTGTAGTCCGGCCCGTCTTTCTGCCAGCCATAGGGTTGCTTGGCGCCCAGCAGGTTGAGAAAACGGGTGTCGTTGGCATGGCGGCCCCGCACTTCGTCGGGCACGACGTCCCCGTGGCGTTCCTGGGTCTGGATGTATTGGCGGTTGAAGTAGACCGCGAGGTTCATGCGGATGCCCGGGATCTGGCGTACGAAGGAGCCATGCCAACTGTTGCCGTGCCAGATCACCGCATCGCCCGGGTCGATGTCCATGGCGACGGCCTGGGGATTGGGGTCGTCGCCGAGATTCGCCTCCTCGGGTCGCGGAGAACGGGCCAGCTTGTGGCTGCCTGGCACCAGCGCCAGCGCCCCGGCTTCCCGGCTATAGGGTGTTAGCGCGTAGTTGACGTTGGCGACGTGCGAAAACGCCGGGAACGGCCCCGGAATGCCGTTGCCGTTATCGGAGTGAAGCGGCAGCGGCATGCCGCCGGGTCCCTTGAAGTGGCAGCCCATGCTCGACAACAGGCAGCTTTCGCCGAGCAGGTACGTGACGAGCGCGAGCGGCTTGGGCGCCATCAGGATCTCTTCGAAGATCTCGTCGTCGTAGAGCACGTACGGGACATAGGTCATGCCCCGGAAGTCCTCCTCGGTGGCGCTATCGAGATCGACCTCGCGGCCGAGGTGCTTCTCGACCCTCGCGAGGATGACCGACTTGGCCTGATCGATCTGCGCTTCGGACAGCACGCCCTTGACCGTCGTGAAGCCGTGGGCATCCAACTCGACGAGATTACCGGCCAGCCCGAGATCGTCGATGCTGTCGAGCGTGCGCTGCAGCGCCTCGGATTCGGCGGGTATGGTCCGGGACTCTGCCATCGTGTCTGTTCACCGGCATGGAACAAGCGATCAAGTTTGCCGAAAGGGGCACGCGGTTGAAAGCGGACCGCTCGGGTTGTCAAAGCAATTCAGAAATGTCCCCTCTCTCCAATTCAGAAATGTCCCCTTGGGAGATGGGTCCTAAAAACCGACCCGTGGCAGCTATTGCTTACGTTGCAGGTCGATGTCTGTCATGCTCGCATGCGCAACGGACTTGGAGGCGCGCATGTGTGACGAGCTGACTCTTAAGGACGCGGAACTTGCCGAACGTCGGGCAACCGACGCGGGACGGATCACGCGCCGCCAGCTTGGCGTCGCCGCAGCCGGTGTTTCGCTGGCCGCCGTGCTGCCGAAGGCGCGCGCTGCGGAGTCCCTCACCCAAGTCGACGTCCGGGTAACGACGCCGGACGGTGAAGCGGACTGCTACTTCGCCCATCCGCCGACCGGGAAACACCCGGGAGTGATTGTCTGGCCCGACATCCTCGGTCTGCGACCGGCGTTTCGCGACATGGGCGACCGCCTCGCGGCCTCCGGCTACGCGGTGCTGACCGTGAATCCCTACTACCGCCAGGCACAAGCGCCGGTCGTGGAGGAAGGTGCGAGCTTTCGGGACCAGGCCACCCGCGCCAAGGTGATGCCGCTCGCAAGGTCGCTCGGCCCCGAAACGAACGTCACCGACGCGAAGGCCTTCGTTGCCTTCCTGGACGCCCAGGACGCGGTGGACACCTCCAGACCGATCGGTACCACCGGCTATTGCATGGGCGGTCCGATCACGATGCGAACCGCCGCCGCCGTCCCCGAGCGGATCGGGGCGGGCGCGTCGTTCCACGGTGGCGGGCTCGTCACCGGTGCCGAGAACAGTCCGCACTTGCTGGTCCCCAAGATGCGCGCGAGCTTCCTGTTCGCCGTCGCCGACAACGACGACCAACGAGACCCCGCCGCCAAGGGCGCCTTGCGGGAAGCGTTCGATGCCGCCGGTCTCGACGCCGAGATCGAGGTCTACAAAGGGGCGCAACACGGATGGTGCCCACCGGATTCGGCTGTCTACAGCGAAGAACATGCGGAGCGCGCCTGGGCAAGACTCCTGGCGCTGTTCGCCAAGGCCCTCGCGTAACCGGGACACAACGGTCGTAGGGGACGGGCTTGTCCCGTCCCGTATCAAGGCTGCTGCGGTTCCCTACGACGGGCGACCACAAGGGTCGCCCCTACGAACTTGCCATGCAGTTCAACGGGTTGCCTGTTGTCTCGTGCGAGATAACGCACAGCGACCGGTGCTAATATCCTGCATACAGCGCCGTTGCGGTTGGGCAGAGTACGACCGCAACCACATCGGGAAGTCGGGACGATGGACAACGGCGACAACAAACAATCTGGTTCGGAAACGTCCAAGGTGGCGCAGCGGCGCGCCATGTCTCTCCCATCGTGGCTAGACGGACGAACCATCGCGATTTTGGCCAGCGTGGTGTCGCTGGCGGCGGTGAATCAGACCTCCTATTCACGCCTCGGTGACGACATTCATCGCCTTCGCGACGAGATGTACGCGATGCGGGCAGAGTTGCGCACCGACATTGGAGCGCTCGACGAACGGCTCCGCGTCGTGGAGATCGAGCTTGCCGCCATCCGCACCCATCTTCTCGGTTTTGACGCTCGCCCGTCCCGCGACAAGTCGCAACGCGAACCGTCGTAGCGGCCACATCGGGAAGTCGGGACGATGGACAACGGCGACAGCAAGCAGTCTGGTTCGGAGACGTCCAAGGTGCCGCAGCGGCGCGCCATGTCTCTCCCATCGTGGCTAGACGGACGAACCATCGCCCTCTCGACCCTCATGGTGTCGCTCGCGGCGATGATGCAGACGACCCTTTCACGCTTTGGTGACGACATTCATCGCCTTCGCGACGAGATGTACGCGATGCGAGGCGAGCTGCGCCAAGAGATGTACGCGATGCGAGCCGAGCTGCGCCAAGAGATGCGCCAGGAAATGGGCGGCTTGCGCCTCGAACTCACCGCGAAGATCGGAAAACTCGACGAACGGCTTCGCGTGGTGGAGATCGATGTCGCCGCCATCCGAACCCACCTTCTCGGCTTTGACGTTCGCCCGCGTGGCGACGAGACGCAACACGGACCGTCGTAGACGGCATCAGCATCTGGGTCACGGCGATCCCCTTGAACAGGCATAGGTGCCGTTTGACAGCACCTTGAGGTCCACTAGCTGGAACAATCCGCCTATCAGTTGCAAATAATGCGTCCTCCCGGGAGTCTCCCGGTCGTCAGTCGGACTGAGGGAACCATGAATACACGTTGCTTGATCACGGTGTCGGCACTCGCCATCACGGCAGGCGGGTGCACGGCGACCACAGCGGTCGATGAGATTGGCGATCCGTTCGAGCACTACGAGGTCGTCACAGAGTCCGCGAAGCACCAGACCCTGCTTTTCGGATCGTTCGATGAACGCGCGCAAGCACCCGTGGCGGTGGTTCGCGTGGATGGGACGGGAGGGCGCCACGTACAGATGCTGGCGTTCGACGGCGGCGACTGGTCGCTGACGTCCGACCTTGCGCTCGAACCGGGCGTGCTGTTCGTGGACGTCGCCCGAATCGACGGCAGCGACCGCCTCGTCACCTACCGGTCCACCGGCATTCACCGGCTCGATCCGGACACGGGCATGGAACACCCGCTCGTCGACGCGACGACCGACTTCCACGCACCCGACGGCACCGGGATTCCGCACCTCGACGTGATGCGCGACTTAAACGGCGACGGGCGCGACGATCTCTGCCTGCCCGATACGGACGGCTTCTGGATCGCCCTGCAGTCGAGCGATGGTACGTTTGGCGATCCGTTGAAGATCGGCGTTCCGGATCCGTTTCTCGACACAAATGCATACGGCGACAAGCGGACCTACGGCGAGGTTGGCATCACGCCGCAGAACACACCGTGGTATCTACGCCGGGTCCACCGCATGGACTTCGACCGCGACGGCCGTCAAGACCTCGCGTTCTGGAACGACGACCACTTCCTTATCTACCTGCAAGACGAGGCCGGCGAGTTTTCGCGACCACCGGCCACGTTCGCCACCGACGTGCAGTTCGACTTCGACGGCCCCTACTCCCTCGCCTTCCAGTTCGGCGACAAGGGGGTGCCGTCGATGCTGCTGGGGCTCAGCGGTCGGATGGAATACACGGTCCTGCACGGATTCGAGGACCTGAACGCCGACGGCGTCGCCGACCTCGTGACCGTTTCGTTCGCGGGTCGCAGCCCGCTGCGGTTGGGCGGTCGATACCACGTTCACTTCGGCCGTCCCACACCGGCCGGCACGGCGTTTCCGGCGGAACCCGACACCTCGGCCTCCGCGCCCGGAAAATCCGCCGGCGGATTTTCCGGGCGCGGAGGCCGA
>CAZJRX010000264.1:4768-5117 GCA_964548145.1 uncultured Pseudomonadales bacterium
GGCGCGTCCCGATTGGACCCGAACGGTGCGGACGCGTTTCGCGCCGCTGGACAAACGAGGGCCGATGTTCCCGACCGTGCTCGTCGGCGACATCAACGGCGACGGCCGCTCGGACCTCCTGACCGGCGAACGATGGGACGAACTCAACGTCTTCCTCGGCACCTCCGGTCCGGATCCGGTGGCCAAGCGACCCATCACGGTCGCCGTGGACCTCCCCGGCAATGAACTCAACGCCCGACTCGCGGATCTCGACAAGGACGGCAAGGAGGATCTCGTGATCCAGCATCCGTCGGCGACGGGGCCGGGTCGGCTGAGCATCTTGATGGCGCGCTAGCGTTCTTGACGAGCG
>CAZJRX010000265.1:0-2445 GCA_964548145.1 uncultured Pseudomonadales bacterium
GGTGCCTTTCGTGGACGGCGTGTCCTCGGTTCTCGGATCCCGCTCGAGCGCCATCCGCAACGCCCGGCCAAACGCCTTGAATATCGTCTCCGCCTGGTGATGAGCGTTGCTGCCCTTCAAGTTATCGACATGCAGCGTCACCCCGGCATGGTTCACGAAACCTCGGAAAAACTCGTGCAGGAGGTCCACATCGAACTCGCCGACCCGTGCACGGCTGTACGCCACGTCGTATTCGAGGCCAGGCCGGCCGGAGAAGTCGACGACCACGCGCGACAGCGCTTCGTCCAACGGGACGTAGGCGTGGCCGTAGCGGAAAATCCCGCGCTTGTCACCGGCCGCCTCGGCGATCGCTTGACCAAGTGTGATTCCCACATCCTCAACGGTGTGGTGAGCATCCACCTCAAGATCGCCTTCGGCGGCGATGTGCAAGTCGATGCGGCCGTGCCGCGCGACCTGGTCGAGCATGTGCTCGAAGAACGGCAGCCCGGTGGTGATATCGGTGCTGCCGGACCCGTCGAGGTCGACGGTCACGTCGATACGGGTCTCCAGTGTCTTGCGGGTCTTCGATGCCCGGCGTCCGGTCATGCGAACTCGACTGGCAGCAAAAGCGCAGTATACCCGGCAGACGCCGCTCAGCCGCCCAGGCGATCCATCAGGCTGCCGTAGGGCAGGAACCGGTTGCTGCTCACCGACCGGATCCAGGCCGTGAGCTCCGCCGGGTAGTCGCCCCGTTCCCGAAGCAACCGGGCGAGGACGATGACGGGTGACTTGGCCCCCGTGTCGCAACCCGAGACCATCTCCTCGGCGAGCGTCAGCACCCGCAGCCACTCGATCAGGCGTTGCGACGATCGTTCGGCGAAGAAGCCGGACCACGCGTGGCTACCCGCATTGGCGATCTCACGCAGTCGCCGCGCCTTCGTATCGTCCACATCGAGACGGCCATCGACCACGACGATGCCGTCGAGGGTGCGCGCGTGCGTGTCACCTAGTCTCGCCGGGGGTTCCCAGGCACCGACATCGGCATCCATACTCGTTTCCCGTCAGTGTCTCGATTGCGCTCGGTGGCCCAAGCCTATCACTCGGTCAACGAATTCGGCGCCCGGCTACTCGCCTGGTGGGACGATCACGGCCGCAAGGACCTGCCTTGGCAGAACCCCCGTACGCCGTATGCCGTCTGGGTGTCCGAGGTCATGCTGCAACAGACCCAGGTCGCAACGGTCGTGCCCTACTTCGACCGCTTCATGGGTCGATTCCCCGACGTTCAAACGCTTGCTGCGGCGGCTCTCGACGCGGTTCTGCACTGCTGGAGCGGCCTCGGCTACTACTCCCGCGCCAGGAACCTGCACCGGGCGGCAGCCATCATCACCGATGAACTCGGCGGCGCTTTCCCGGACACGGCGGCCGGTTGGCAGGCGCTGCCCGGGATCGGTCGCTCCACGGCCGCCGCCATCGTCGCGCAGGCGTACGGCATCCGGGCACCGATCCTCGATGGCAACGTCAAGCGCGTCCTGGCACGCCAGCACCGGGTGCCGGGTGCGGTTTCCTCGTCTTCGACGCAAGCCGAACTCTGGCGATTGGCAGACCTGCACACGCCGGGCGACAGGGCCCGGGACTATACCCAGGCGATCATGGATCTCGGAGCGACCCTCTGCCTGCCCACGCGCCCACGGTGTACCGACTGCCCGGTGCAACGGACCTGCGAGGCATTCGCCGCCGGTGACACCGCGCGCTTTCCGCAACGGGCAAAACGTCCGAGCGATCGACGTCTCGAGCGACGCCGGTTCTTCGTCATGCTCGATCCGAAAGGACGATGCTACGTCGAACAACGACCGGCCCCCGGGATATGGGGCGGCCTCTGGTCGCCGCCGGAACGCGACGCCGACGAAGCGCTCGAGACCTATTTGGCCATGGCCGGTATCGAGCCGCACCTGGTCGACGAGATCCACACCGCCGCGGTGATCCGGCACGGTTTCAGCCACTTCGACCTCGATGTCGAACCTGTCTACGTCCGGCTCAACGCGACCCCGACGGTTGCCCGCGACGGCGGCGGACGCTGGATCCGCCCCGGCCACCACTCGCTAGGACTATCCGCCCTGGCTGCCAAACTGATGGATCCACGGCAGTTGGGAGCGACGTGACGTTGCGCGAACCTGCGGTGACAAGCCCGGACCCTACGATCGCCCGCACCGGCCTTGTGATCGAACAACTGACGTACCCCTGCGCGTTCGTCTAGACTCCGCTGACGGCGTCTCGCGACGTTCGAAAGCCCTTCCGAAAACTCCTGGTGAGCCTCATGTCTCGAACTGTCATTTGCCGCAAATACGGCGAGGAACTACCGGGTCTCGACGCGCCGCCACTGCCGGGCCCCATGGGCGAGGACATCTTCGCCAACGTGTCGGCGAGGGCCTGGCGGGAATGGCAGCACCTGCAGACCATGCTAATCAA
>CAZJRX010000265.1:2458-5100 GCA_964548145.1 uncultured Pseudomonadales bacterium
GACCGAGCAGATGCAGAAGTTCCTCGCCGGCGACGACTACGAACAGCCGGCGGGCTACGTCCCGCCGAACTAGCCCAGGCGGGTCAGGCCCCGGCGCTCGGCCTGGCCTTGAAGGCGTTGTACCACCGATTCAGGTTGGGATGCTCGTCGCCGGCCCGGATCTGGACCCACTTCGCGAAATCCACCACGCAGAACGCGGTAATGTCGGCGATCGAGAAGTCGTCCCCGGCAACGTATTCCGACTCGCCCAACGTATCGTTCAATGCCGCGAGGAACCGCGTCGCCCCCGCGCGGCCCCGATCCACCAGTGCGCCGATGGCCGGCACGCCCTCGCTTCCCGAGGTACCGCGGTCCGCGAATGTCGGGTTGGAATTGCGAAACGCCTCCGCGACGGACATCAATCCGTCCCACTCCATGTGCCGCTGGGCCGACTCGATCACGGCCTTCGACTTGGCGTCGGTGCCCATCAACGGCGGCGCCGGATGAAGCTCCTCGACGTAGCGGCAGATAGCCACGGATTCGTCGATCACGGTGCCGTCGTCGAGCACCAGCGTGGGCAGGAGGCAACGCGGGTTGATCGCCCGAAAGTCGGCACCGAGGTTCTCGCCGGACGGTATGTCCACCTGTACCGTGTCGATCTCGACCCCCTTCTCGGCCAGGAATATGCGTACCCGCCGGGGATTGGGTGCCATGGTGTAGTCGTAGAGCTTCATTGGGAATCCAGCACGCGAAAAGACACAGCATACCTCGCCGATCCACTGGTATGGTGGCACCAACTCGCCTCTCACCGGCAACCGAAACGGAGGCACCGGCATGGAGAGCATCGGTCCAACCACCGTCGAGTTGAGTACCGTCGTTGCGGTCGCGGTGTTCTGTCTCGGCCTGATAGTCGGCATCGGCGGCATGTGGCTCGCGTGGCGCCTCGTCCGCAAGCTACCTCCGGACGAAGCCGATCACGAGCGGGCACGGGCCCGCAACAACGACGAGACAGAGGCGGGGCCGCGGTCTTGAGCGAAGCAGACAGGGCGCGTTGGGATACCCGCTACGCCGAGGGCGCCTACGAGTCGCGACGGCATCCGAGCCCGTTCCTGGAACACAACGCCGAGCTGCTGCCCGGCGGCGGCCGTGCTCTCGATCTGGCGTGCGGCGCGGGACGCAACGCGATCCATCTCGCGCAGCGCGGTTTCGCGGTGGACGCGGTGGACATCTCACGGGTGGCATTGGCAAGGGGACAATCCGCTGCCGGCGACTTGCCGATCCGCTGGATCGAGTGCGACTTGGACAACGGCGTCGAGGCCGTCGCGCCCTACGACCTCATCGTGAACATCCGCTACGTCAACCTCGAACTCGTCACAGCCTTGCAGGATGCGCTTCGACCCGGCGGCGTCCTACTCGTCGAGCAGCACCTGGCAACCGATGCCGACGTCGTCGGTCCCAAGAACCCGGCCTACCGCGTCGCACGAGGCGACCTCGCTCGCATCGCACAGACGATGGTCGTCGAACGCCTCGAAGAAGGACTCTTCGATGATCCCGATGGCAGACCGGCGGCCTTGGCAAGGCTGGTGGCAAGGAAACCCGGGACTTAAGTTGACGCCCACCCGGTCAGCGGCTTAAATACGCTGCCCGCAGGCGCGGTGCGACTCGCCCGCCAGACCGCCAGCAACCGAGGCGGCGCAAAGAAAGGGCTTTGGCTAGGTAGCTCAGTCGGTAGAGCAGGAGACTGAAAATCTTCGTGTCGGCAGTTCGATTCTGCCCCTGGCCACCAATCCAAGCTATTGGCGAGTTTCCGAAGGTCTCCGATTTATCCATAACTTACTGATTTGCTAAGTGATTACAATCTTGCATCCTTGCAACAAGGCTGCATATGATCTCGCGAGAGGCGTTGGCAAAAACGTGGGGAAAACCGATCAATGGCGAGTCGGCTGACAGCGGCGCGGATACGCGGTATTGCTCAACCGGGAATGTACGGAGACGGCGGGACGCTGTACCTGAAGGTTGCCCCCGGAGGCTCGAAGAGCTGGATTCAACGGGTCACGATCGACGGCCGACGGCGTGACATCGGGCTCGGGGGTTACCCGCTCGTCACGCTCGCGCGGGCTCGCGAGTTGGCTTTCGACAATCGTCGGGTCGCGCGTTCGGGCGGCGACCCGCTGGCGGCGAAGCGCCGTGCCAGGATTCCGACGTTTCGCGAAGCCGCCCAAAAGACCTTTGCTGCCAACAAGCGGCGTTGGCGCAACGGCAAGCACACGCGCAACTGGATTCAGTCGCTGGCAAAGTACGCGTTTCCGGTACTCGGCGACATGGGAGTGAACCGGATCGGCCGGGAAGAGCTCCTGAGTGTCCTTGAACCGATCTGGGTGACAAAACCCGCGACAGCGCGGAAGGTCCGTCAGCGCATACGCGCCACGCTGTCCTGGTGCCAGGCGCACGGGTACATCGAGCACAATTGGGCGGGCGACGCGATCAACGGCGCCCTACCTGCGATGCCAACGGTCCGAGCGCACTTCCGGGCGATTCCTTACCGAGACGTCCCAGACGCATTAACCGTGGTGGATGCAGCGGACGGGGCGCCGGTGGTCAAGCAGTGCTTCCGGTTCCTCGTTCTGACGGCAAGCCGTAGCGGCGAAGCGCGCAATGCGACG
>CAZJRX010000266.1:0-1487 GCA_964548145.1 uncultured Pseudomonadales bacterium
AGTTTCGCAACGTTGACCATGCTGACCAAGAACTCGTTCCTCGACGAGGTCGGCAAGCAGTACGTCCTAACCGCCAAGGCCAAGGGTCTGACCCCGCGGCGGGTGCTTTACGGGCACGTGTTCCGCAACGCGATGCTGATCGTCATCGCCGGCTTCCCGGCGGCGCTCCTCGGCATCCTGTTCACCGGCGTCATCCTCATCGAAGTGATCTTCTCCTTGAACGGCATCGGTTTGCTGGGATTCGAGGCCATCATGACCCGGGACTACCCGATCGTCTTCGGCACGCTGTTCATGTTCACGATGCTCGGGCTTGTGACGCAGCTGATCGCCGACATCACCTACACCCTGGTCGACCCCAGGATCGACTTCGAAACCCGGGGAACGTGAGGGTGTCCGTCAGCCCCTTGACGCGCCGCCGCTGGCGCAACTTCCGAGCCAACAAACGCGGCTATTGGTCGCTGTGTCTTTTTCTCGCGCTGTTCACGGCAACGCTCTTTGCCGAACTCATCGCCAACGACAAGCCGCTGGTGATCCACTTCGACGACAGGTTCTATTTCCCGTTGCTCGAGACCTACGCCGAGACCGAGTTTGGCGGCGTGTTCGAGGTCGAAGCGGACTACAAGGAACGCGTCGTCCAGAGTCTGATTACCGACGCAGGTGGTTGGATGATCTGGCCGCCCATTCGCTTCAGCTACGACACCATCGACTACGATCTACCCGGCGCGGCGCCCTATCCACCGTCGAAGGCGCACTTGCTGGGCACCGACACGGTCGGCAAGGATGTGCTGGCGTCGCTCATCTACGGTGTGCGCCTGTCGTTCCTGTTCGGCCTCGTTCTCACATTGCTGTGTTCGATCATCGGGGTGTCCGTCGGGGGGCTCCAGGGGTATTTCGGCGGCAGGATCGACCTGTTCGGGCAGCGCTTCGTCGAGATCTGGGCGGGCCTGCCGACGCTCTTCATCCTGATCATCCTGGCGAGCATCGTCGAGTCCAACGTGTTCTGGCTGCTCGGCATACTGGTCGCTTTCGGCTGGATGTCGCTGGTCGGCGTGGTGCGCGCGGAGTTCCTGCGTGCGAGGAACTTCGAATACATCGGGGCCGCCCGTTCCCTTGGCGTCGCCGATACCACGATCATGCGCAGGCATGTCCTTCCGAATGCGATGGTGGCCACGATCACGTTCCTGCCATTCATCCTAACGGGCTCGATCACGGTGCTCACGTCGCTCGATTTCCTAGGGTTCGGATTGCCGGCGGATTCGCCGTCGCTCGGTCGCCTGCTTGCCCAGGGCCGCGCCAACAGCATCCACGCACCGTGGCTTGGCCTGACCACGTTCCTGACCCTTGCCACGATGTTGACGCTGCTCATTTTCGTCGGCGAGGCGGTCCGCGACGCCTTCGACCCGCGTAAGGATCCGGCATCCGGGCCGGCACAGCGGCACTTCTGACGCCGCTCGCGTGCGGACCGCCGAGTCGCACATCCTCGGCGG
>CAZJRX010000266.1:1497-5025 GCA_964548145.1 uncultured Pseudomonadales bacterium
CGGGCTGATAGGCTTGGCGTTGTTTTGCCGGGTTGGGGGAAGGGGATTCGAGTGAACGACGGCAACCACTACGGCTTCACGCTGCCGGACGAGTTGATCATGCTGCGCGATCAGGTGCGCCGCTTCATGCGCGAGGAGGTCAAGCCGATCGAGGACAGGCTGCCCCATGATTCCACGGGGTGCTCGCCGGAGGATCGCGCTCTTCTGCGAGCCAAGGCCGAGGCCATGGGCATGACGCGGCTGACGGTGCCGGAGGAATACGGTGGCAACCAGATTAGCGCACTGGCCCGGGCGATCGTCGCCGAGGAGACCGCCAAGTGCCGCCTGGGCGCCTATGCGCCGGCGCTTGGGGCGTTCGCGGGTGGGCCGCCGGTTGTTGTCTGGGGCGGCACGCCGGCGCAGATCGAGAAGTACGGCATTCCCTGCATCGATGGCAAGAAGCGTGCGTTCGTCGCCATCACCGAGCCCACCGGCGGCTCCGATCCCCGCAACAACATCGAGACCCGGGCGGTGTTCGAAGGCGGCAAGTGGCGACTCACCGGGCGCAAGATGTGGATCACCGCCGCCAAGGGCGCGGACTACGGGATCATCTTCGCGCGCACCCGGGACGGGACGGCCGATGCGCCGCCGGAGATCACGGCGTTCATCGTGGAGCCGACGTTTCCGGGCATAGAACTCAACGAAATCAAGGTGATACGGGCGCTATCCCCGTACGAGATCGTTCTCGACAAATGCGAGGTTCCCGAGGAGAACGTGCTCGGGGAGGTGGGTCGTGGATTCGGCGTCGCCCAGAACTGGCTCGTGGACGCGCGCATTCCCTATGCGGCGGGCTGCATCGGCATCGCCCAGGAGGCCCTGGACATGGCCTGCGGTTGGGTCAAGCAGCGTCCCGTGCGGGGCGGCTTGCTGGCCGACAAGCAGGCCATCCAATGGATGATCGCCGACTCCGAGGTGGAACTGCGGGCGGCGCGGTTCCTGATCTACGACGCCGCCTCGAAGGTCGATGCCGGCGAATCGGGTAAGGTCGATGCCTCCGTGTGCAAGCTCTACGGCACGGAGACGGCGGGGCGGGTCGTGGACCGCGCCATGCAGATGTTCGGCGGCATGGGCATGGCCAAGGAAATGCCGCTGGAACGTTGGTACCGGGAACTACGGGTCAAGCGGATCGGGGAGGGGCCTTCCGAGGTGCACCGGGTCGTGATCGCCCGCGACAAGCTGCGCCGAACCGACGGCGGGATGTATTTCTCGTAGGACGGGCTTGTCGCGCGCCCTTCGGGCGCGTTTCGAGAATGCTGCCGCATTCTCGTACCGTGGATCTACGCTGCGATGTTCGACGGGCGGCCACAACGCGCCGCTATGGCGCGCGGTCGCCCTACGGGACTCCCGGGAACATTCCGGGCCGTTTTGCGGGGTTGCCGCACTCGGTCCCCTCGTAGAGGCCGATGTTGTCCATCTGCACGTCGTTGGGACTTTCGGCGAGGTCGAATGCGACCCGACCCCTAAGGTCGGTCTCGGCCATCGTGAAGGTGTGCTTGAATTGCTGGTAGGACGTCGTCAGGTCCACGGTGAACTGGCCACCGCTGGTATTCTGCCAGTTGTCCATGTTCGTGTCGGTGTACGCCCGCATTTGTCTGGGCCCCTCGTTGGACTTGGCGTCGTAGCACAACGTGTAGGTGTTCCCGCCGACCACAGGGACGGCGTGGCTGATCTGGACGTGCCAGCGCTCGGAGGAACGCCGGTCGATTTGGATGTTGACTTGACGGCCTTGGTGGCTCCAGTCGATACGTGCAATCTCCGGTGCGCCCCGCGTGTCAAAGTCTCGGTTTACAAGATTCCAATTGTGACGGTCGAACCGGATCCGGTTGAACTCGCCGCCGCTGCCGATGAGGTTCCGGTCGCCCGCCGAAGGCATGGAGTCCAAGTCGTCGTGGAAGAACATCATGTCGTTGCTGAACAGTCCTTGGGGATTCTGTATCTGCAGGAAGTGCAGGCCGCCAGGGGGCGCTTCGTCCAGTTCTACGATCGCGATCTCGCCGGAGCAGTAGGGCAGCGTCCCGTGTTCGCACTCCACATCACCGTCGACCCGCCGACCGTTTATGTGGAGAGATGCGTCCTCCTCGACATGTCTGGCGTTGATGCGCAGTTTCCTGTCCTCGTCGAGGAAGGCAAGGTGCACGTTTCGGGATTGCCGGTGAATCGGTGCTACTGGCCACAATCCGGGCTGCATGTGCTTGTCGATGTTGGCACCCGTTCGTCCCGTGATGGTCAGAAACAGCTTGCCGTCAGCGGCCAACTTCACCAACTCCGAACGCTCGAACGTCTCGGTGCCATCGTGGGTACGGTAGACGCCGTTGTTGAACTCGACGGCCAACGGGCTTGCGCCATCGCCCTCAAGCAAGACACCCTCGCCCTGCAGGATGATTCCGCCTTCCTCGCCGGATAGCTCCAAGGCATCAAGCAGTCGTTCGGTGAGTGGCGCATCCGCGGTGTCTTCGTTCAGGGTCACCTGCCGGCCGAAGCTGCCGGAGAATCCGGTGCTGTTCTGCAGGACCATCTGCCAGACCTCCGGCGATGCGCCGCCGAGGTCCCAGATGTCCTCCTCTTCGAAGTAGAAGCGCTCGTTGAATTCAGATTGGGGTTCGGCGCCGTTGCGGCGGAACGCCAGGTACATCAGGTCAATGACGTTGGTCCGGGCCTGTGGGGTGATCATGAACCGGTCGTAGGCACCCCGCCACGTGGGCGCGTCCATGCCGGTGCCGGGCGTGTTGGGGGTGACCAGGAAAGGCATCCGGTGGCAGTCGCCGCAGGTCTGGGCCCCGGTGCCTTGGCCGGAGTCGATGATGAAACTGAATTCGAAGATGCCATCTCGGCCCATCTGCGTCAGTTCGTTGTCGAACGGTCGTTTCTGAGCGGGCGGGAAGGGCACGCTCAGGAGGTAGGTGGCCAGGGCGTCGCGATCCTCCCGATTCAGCAAGCCCGCCTTGCCTTCGTCATTGGTGTGCGGGCAGGCGCCCGAACTCACGTCGCACATCGTCGTCGCCAGCGAGCCGTCCACGAGGAAGCGGGTGCAGGACTCCGGGTCGGCCTCGCTGCAATTGGGTTCCACCGGCGCGTCAATGGAAGCGGTGTTGATGCCGCCGTAGGGATCGCCGGGTATGCCGTCCCAGTGGTAGGGCTGGGTGTCGCGCAGCCCTTTCGCGGGCATGGTCAGCCGGGGCGGCACCTGGTCTATGCAGCCTTCTTGTCCCTCGCACGGCGGCGTCTGGAGAATCCAGATCAACTGGTCGGTGTGGTTGTCCGGGTGGCAGCTCTCGCAGGAGAACGTGCCGGTTGTCGAAGCGTGCGCGTCGTTGAACGCCATCCGCCCCCGTTTGACGACGGGGTGGGTGGGATCTTCGAGTGCGATCGTCTCCGCAACGGTCGGCGCATTCAACGACGACAGGTCGACGGCGGACACCGAGTTGGCCACGGCGTTTAGCACCCAGGCACCGGTGGGCTTGCCGTCGGGGCCCGAAACCAACGCGACAC
>CAZJRX010000267.1:0-5017 GCA_964548145.1 uncultured Pseudomonadales bacterium
AAGGCAGCGAGGTACAGACCGGGGAGGTCACCTACCGGGTTTTCGTCACGGCGGCTACGAAGGCGGACGACGGCATGGCGCTACCGCGCTACGAGTCGTTCTTCTCGTTCACCCCGGCAAACTTTCCCGACGACGCGACGGTCCTCACCAGGGTCGCAAAGATGATCGCGGACCTCGCGGCGCTGCGCGACGCCCCCTTGGTCGACCCGTACACCGGTCCCGCGATCCTGTCCGGTCGGGCGAGCGGCGTGTTCTTCCACGAGATCCTCGGCCACCGCATCGAGGGCCATCGCCAGAAGCGTGCCGACGACGGCCAGACCTTCAAGAAGAAGATCAACGAGCGGATCCTGCCAGCCGGTTTCACCGTTTCGTTCGATCCAACCCGCCGTCAAGCCGCCGGGCGCGACTTGGTCGGCGCCTACCGGTATGACAACCAGGGCATCCCCGGACGTCCCGTCGTGGTGGTCAACGACGGTATCCTCGTGGACTTCCTGATGTCGCGTACACCCATCGAGGGATTCCCCCGTTCCAATGGCCATGGCCGCAAGCAGTACGGCTACAGCCCGGTGTCCCGTCAATCGAATCTCATCGTCGAGGTCCGGGATGCGGTGACCCCGGATGCGTTGAAGGAGCGACTGCTGACGATGATCCGCGACAGCGGTCGACCGTTCGGACTCATCATCGACGACATTCAGGGGGGCGTCACGACCACGGGCCGGTTCATGCCGAACGCGTTTAACGTCGAGCCGAACGTGGTCTACCGCGTCTATCCCGACGGCCGCGAAGAGATGGTTCGGGGCGTCGACCTCATCGGAACACCCCTTACCACGTTGAGCCGGGTCGTCGCGGCCGACGATCAGGTCGCCGTCTTCAACGGCTTCTGCGGCGCCGAATCCGGCAGCGTACCCGTCTCCGCCGCCGCACCCGGAATCCTCATCTCGCAGATCGAGGTGCAGAAGAAGGGCAAGTCGCAGGAGCGACCGCCCATCCTGCCGCCACCCGCCCGAGACACCGGCACCGCGCAGTCGGTCAGCGCGCAACCAGGGTCGGCACCGTGACCGCCGTGCCTCGGCGACTGGCGCAGGCGGCCTGCATTGCGGGAATCGTGCTCGCCAACACAACCCCAGCCGGGGCGAGCGAAGCCACCGACACGGCCCTCAAGCAGGCGATGCGCGACGAGCTCGACCGATCCATCGAGAGCCTGTCGATGGAGGACATGGGAAAACCCTACTTCCTCGCCTACCGCGTCGACGAGGTGGAGGGGTTCCGCGTGGCCGGGCGATTCGGGGCGTTGGACGCAAGCACGCCGACCAAGCGGCGATCGCTTTCGGTGGAGCTGCGCGTCGGCAGTCCGGCGTTCGACAACACCAACTTCCTAGGCAGCTTCCAGCCCTTGGGCGGAACGACGACGCTGACGCTCGACGACGACTACGGCGAGCTTCGCCGTCAGCTTTGGCTGGCCACGGATCAGGCCTACAAGAATGCGCAGCGGGCGTTGGCCGGCAAGCGGGCCGCGCTGCAGAACCGCAACCGCGACCCGGTCCCCGACTTCAGGGGCGCCAAGCCGGTTCGCACTACGGACGCGGCCGCCCCGGCAGACTGGTCGATCGAGGAAGCGGAATCCCTTGTGCGAGACCTCTCTGCGACCTTCAGGGAGTTTCCCGGTATCCAATACTCCGGCGTTTCGGCCCAACTGGAGAACCGCCGCACCTATTACCTGAACAGCGAAGGTTCGACCTACTTGAAGGTCACACCGCAGGTCAACGTACGAGCCTGGGCACGCACCCAAGCGGCGGACGGCACGATTCTCGAAGACAGCGACGTTTTCTACGCGCGTTCGGAGCCCCTGCCCGCCCAAGACGCGCTCGTGGCGCAGGTACGGCGAATGGCGGGTACCTTGAGTGCGCGCCGTGAGGCTGAACCGCTTGACCGCTACAGCGGACCGGTATTGTTCCAGGGCGAGGCGGCGGCAAGTCTATTCGCCACGGTGTTCGCGTCGAGGCTTGCCGCCGTGCGGGTCCCAGACACCGAGAGTTCACGATTCAGAGCGACGGCCGCGTCGGCTCGCAACCCGTTCACGGACAAGGTCGGCGCCCGGGTACTGCCGCGGTTCCTGAACGTCTCCGACCAGCCAACGCTGACCGAGATTGGCGGTCGCATCCTGCACGGCGGCTTCGGCGTCGACGACGAGGGCGTGCCGGCATCCCCTTCGGTTCTCGTCGATCGCGGTCGCTTGCGGGCGCTACTGACGACCCGGAATCCCGTGGCGGGGATGCCCTCCCAGGGCGGCAACCGACGCGGCATCGCCCCGGTACCGAGCAATCTCATAGTCGCCACCGAGGCCGGTCTTGACGAGGACGCACTTCATTCCGAATTCGCGACCCTCATACGGGAGCGGGGCAACGACTACGGCATCGTCGTTCGTCGTTTGCGCGGATCGTCGGTTGTGCGCGCCGCGAAGGTCTATCCGGATGGTCGGCAAGCGCCGATCCGCAACGCGGAGCTGGCCGACATGTCCGCATCCACGTTCAAGGAAATCGTCGCCGTATCCGAGGATTCGAGCGTGCACACCCTCGGCTTCCCGGCCACTTCCATCCTCTGGCGGACATCCGCGCTGCTCGGTTCGCCTCGCTACGACACGATCGGATCGATCGTCGTGCCCGATCTCCTGTTCGAGGAAGTGACGTTGCGCAAGCCCCTGCGCGACATGCCGCGCCCGCCCGTCATGGCGCACCCGTACTTCGACCGGTAGCGCCGAAGAGCGAACCAGTGCTCCGGCAACCCTAAATGTACGGGTCAGCGTGACCGCAAGCGTCCAGTCCGCTAGGCGCGTTGCAGACGCTCGACGTACCCCGGTACGACTTCGCGACCGCGCCTTGCGAGGAACGCTCCGGCGACCACTGACCCGCACATTTAGGGTTGACGGAGCACTAGGCGGCGAACTCTCGAAGCGTAAGCAGCACCCGCTCGGCCAGCTCTCGGGACACCGACCCGTCACGCCCGTCGCGCACTTCCACCACGACGCCGTCGTCCGTTTCGCGCAGGCGAATCGTCACCGCCGTTCCCTGGTCCGCGTTGCCGCCGGGAATGATGCGGGCGAAGAAGCCCGGCCGGCGCTCCGGCGGGACCATGGCCCGAAAGATCGCACCATCCCGATCGGCCTCGGTGAGCTCCATCGTCGAACGCTGCAGCGCGCCATCGACCGTCGCCCATGCGCGATCGAAACCGATACTGAGCAGGAGCGTGGGAACGCCGCTCGAATCCTCCACGATTCGCGCCTTGCCCACCGACGCGATCTCCCGCCCGATCATCGACACCGATTGCGCCGCCACGCCTTGCGCGAAGTACCCGGCGATGTCGGTGATCAACTCGGCCTCCACGGCCGGCACCGCCGATGTCTCAACCGTGCCTTCGTTCTCGTCGCTCGTCCGGTAATGGACGACATGCACCTCCGTGGACCCGAGCCGGATACCACGTTCGATGCGAATCTGGACCCGTTCCAGGAAGGTCGTTCCGGGAGCCGCTTCATGGTCCGCCAGGCCTGCGCCCACTGCCTTCTGCAAGACATCCATCGCACTTGCGTCGGCGGTGAACCATGCGGTTTCGACGATGCCTGCCGGTGGATCCTCTCGCGCCAGGCCCACGCCGCTGTCCTCGACAAGTTGCCTCACCAGCGGCCAAACCTGTTCGGGGGCGTCCGCCATGACGATCCAGGACTTGTCGCCGAGTCTCTGTATCTTGATCGCATCGAGGTTGGCACCGGCCAGGAACCTTGGCCTCGGAACCTCGTCGACGTACGTCCTCGACGTCGGTTGTTCGACGGCATCCGGAATCGGCCAGGTGTCGCCGACGTTCGCCTCCATCCCGTCGGGCAGGCGAAGCGGCTGGGATACCGTTGCGCTTACGTAGTCGTCGCGGGGATCGACGAACAATCCGGCGTCATCATTGAAGATGCGGCATCCGGCGGCCGCCAGCAGCAGCGCGGTGCAAAGAACCGGGACAAGGCAGGCAGCGATAGGTCGGCGTTCAAGCAAGCGTTCAATCCCCTCGGTAACTTTCCGGCGCGAAGGTCGCGCTACAGCGGCGACCCCGTCAACGCCTCCAGGCGTTTGCGGACTTCGACCTGCGCCGACACCGTCAGTTCCACCAGCGGCAGACGAATGCCGCTGTCGATGCGGCCCATGGCGTTGAGCGCCCATTTGGACGGGATCGGGCTCGTCTCGACGAACAGTATGTCGTGGATCGGCTGCAGCTTGGCATCGAGTTTCCGGGCCTTCGCGTCATCGCCGGCGAGGAATGCCTCGCAGAACTCAGCCATCATCGCCGGTAGCACGTTCGCGGTCACCGAAATCGCTCCCAGCGCACCGTGGCCGACCATGGTGAGGGTCTGGGCATCCTCCCCCGAAAGCAACACGAAGTCGTCGGGGACAAGGGCCTTTATCTCGGCGACCCGGTCGGGATCGCCGCATGCCTCCTTGATGCCGACGATGCTGTCGACCTGGGCAAGCCGGGCAACCGTCGCCGCCTGCATGTCGCACGCGGTACGCGGCGGCACGTTGTAGAGCACCATTGGCAGGTCTACCGCCTCGGCGATGGCGCAGTAGTGGCGATAAAGGCCCTCCTGGGTCGGCTTGTTGTAGTACGGCGTCACCGACAGGCAGTAGTCCGCGCCGTCACCCTTCGCGGACTCGGTGAGTTCGATCGCTTCCGCCGTGGCGTTGGCACCGGCACCGGCGACCACGGGCACACGACCGTCCACCCGGCGGATCACCGCCTTGATGACCTGCTTGTGTTCCGCGTGGTCAAGCGTTGCGGACTCCCCAGTAGTGCCGACCGGGACAATGCCGTGGGTGCCGGATTCCAGGTGCCAGTCGACGAGGCCGTCGAGCGCCGCCCAGTCCACGGCGCCACTGCTCTTCATGGGGGTCACCAAGGCGACGAAGCTGCCCTTGAGGCTCTTGTCGTTGCCGGTCATCGTGGTCTCACAGGCGAGGCGGCGTTAGAGGGCGCATCGTAC